>NZ_JBPXMD010000149.1:0-519 GCF_051918855.1 Streptosporangium sp. H16 | reverse complement strand
GTTGATGCGCAGGGCCTCGGCGAGCTGGTCCTCCAGGATGATGATGCGGCAGGCCGCCTCCAGGGCGGTGCCCTGGTCGACCAGCTCGCGGGCGCGGGCGGCCAGGCGTAGCTGGTAGCGCGAGTAGCGGCGGTGGCCGCCCTCGGAGCGCTGCGGCTCGATCAGCTTGGCGGTGCCCAGGTTGCGGAGGAACGCCGGGGTGACGCCGAGCATCTCGGCGGCCCGGCCCATGCTGTAGGCGGGGTAGTCCTCATCGTCGAACCGGTGACCGGAGACGTCACCCGAGCCCATCGGCCCTCCCCGCGGCGGCGACCCGCTGGGCCGGTTCAGCCTTGCCGGCGGTGCCGCGGAGCCCGAGCTCGGCGCGGACGGCCGACGCCATCACTGCTTGATCCATACAACCTTCCCGAAATGCCGACAGGGGCCCCGGCGCCTTGATGCGCCGGGGCCCGCGAGGTTCAACACCATCTATCGGCCCTGGGGCCGATCCGTTTCTTCCGCACCGGCCGCCCGATGGGG
>NZ_JBPXMD010000148.1:0-521 GCF_051918855.1 Streptosporangium sp. H16 | reverse complement strand
GCGTTCCCGGTGTTCGCCGATGCCTTGGATGAGATTTGTGCGCTGCTGCCGGGGTCGGTGCGTGAGGCGATGTTCTCGGGCCCGGACGAGGTGCTGGCCGAGACGGGGATGACCCAGCCGGCGCTGTTCGCCTTCGAGGTGGCTCTGTATCGTCTGCTCACCTCGCTGGGGGTGACCCCGGACGTGCTGGTGGGTCACTCGGTGGGGGAGATCGCGGCCGCGCATGTGGCGGGCGTGCTTTCGCTGCCTGATGCGTGTGCGCTGGTTTCCGCCCGTGCCCGGTTGATGCAGGGGCTGCCGGAGGGTGGGGCGATGCTGGCGATCGCCGCTCCTGAGGCGGAGGTCCTTCCGCTGCTGGAGGGTCGCCAGGACGTCGGTATCGCCGCCGTCAACGGCCCGCAGGCCGTGGTGATCTCCGGTGGTGAGGCCGCGGTGGAGGAGATCGCGGGCCTGGTGAGTGCCCGCACTCGACGGCTGCGGGTCTCGCACGCTTTCCACTCACCGCTGATGGAGCCGATGCT
>NZ_JBPXMD010000147.1:0-523 GCF_051918855.1 Streptosporangium sp. H16 | reverse complement strand
GTCTGTGGGTGGGGGTGGTTATCGGAGGATGGGGTAGCGGCGCACCAGGGGGGTGGTGGCCCACCAGGTGCCGATGCCCCAGGTGGTGCCGGCGCCGCCCAGGGCCAGGCCGGTCAGGACGACGGCGTAGACGAGGTGGTCGTCCATGAAGGGGTTGTTCTGCAGGGGCAGCTCGGCCGCCCACATCAAGACCATCATCAGGGCGCCGGCGGCGGCGGCGATGCGCAGGCCCGCCCCCAGGATCAGGGCGGCGCCGACGCCCAGCAGGCCGAGCATGAACAGCCAGTCGACCCACACCTGCCCGGCCAGGGCGGTGAACACCCCGCCCAGGGCGTTCTCACCGGTGCCCTTGAGGAACCCGGTGGTGGGGCTGGCGCCGGTGATCCAGGCCCGCTCGGCCGGGGTGGCGAACCCCCACCCGAAGAGCTTGTCTGCGAACGCCCACAGAAAGACCCAGCCCAGGCTGATCCGAGCGACCGCCCAGACGTAGTCGACCGGCCGCTTGACGACCTGCGCGGGGGCG
>NZ_JBPXMD010000146.1:0-534 GCF_051918855.1 Streptosporangium sp. H16 | reverse complement strand
CGGCTCCGGGGCCGAGAGCCCCGGGCGGTCAGCTCTCCTGCTCGTCGTGTCCGGAGGTGAGGCGGCGGCCGGTGATCTGCTCGGCGCGTACCACGATGTAGTGGTCGTGGTTGCCCGGTGCCCAGGTGCGCAGGGGGAGTGCGGACAGGCGTTCGATCTCGTCCGGTTCGCGGACGGCGCGGGCGGGTCCGACGGTGGTGACCGACCAGCCGGTGCGGGTGGTGTGGTCGAACTCGTCGGCCTCGAAGGCGACGATCGCGTCGCCGGCCGCGGCGGCGAGTTTGGAGCCGATGCCGGTGCGGATCACGATGTCCTCACCGTCGAGGACGAAGTTGACCGGTTGTACCGCGGGCAGGGCCCGGTCGGTGAACACGATGCGCCCGATCGAGGCCGACGCCAGGAGCGCGACGCACTCCTGGCGCGAGAGGATCTGCAGACCTGCCGAGTCGAGCTTCATACCCTCCAGGCTGCCCGTCCGCCCCGCGACGACGTTAGGGACCAAAGTCCCCTGCATCACCGCCGATCTGCCCTCAG
>NZ_JBPXMD010000145.1:0-539 GCF_051918855.1 Streptosporangium sp. H16 | reverse complement strand
GGGGGTGACGTGCCGGGGTTCATGATGGTCGGGGTCCATCCGGAGACCGGGCAGATGTTCGCGGTCAGCAACAACGACCCGGTCGGCTGGGGTGCCACCCCCTCCCATGACGGCATGAACGCCGCCACTCACGTCTCGGGCAGTACGGGGCGCATCACCCCGATCGAGGTTCTGGAGGCCAGGACGGGGATGTTCTTCGAGCGGGTGGAGCTGCGGGAGGACTCCGGGGGTGCGGGGCGGTTCCGGGGTGGGGTGGGGCTGCGGCGTGACATCCGGTTCGTGGTGCCGGGGGAGTTCCTGTCGGTGATCAAGAAGACGCGGTCGCGGCCGTGGGCGCTGGAGGGCGGGCTGGAGCCTGAGCCCAACCAGGTGATGGTCTTTCCCGGTACCGAGCGTGAGCGTCGGGTGAGCACGAAGCGGACCCGGGTGGAGGTCGGGGACCGGGTCACGTTGCTGACGGCCGGGGGCGGCGGGCACGGCGATCCGCGCGAGCGCGATCCCGAGCTGGTGCGCCGTGACGTCGCCGAGGGCTACGTCTC
>NZ_JBPXMD010000144.1:0-555 GCF_051918855.1 Streptosporangium sp. H16 | reverse complement strand
CCGGAGGCCCGCTCCGGCGAAGCAGTAGGCCTCGGCCTGGTGGTGGTAGAGGTAGGTGGCGAGGATCTCCTCTGCGGATTCTTCGGAGTAGACGCCGCCGCCGGGGTGGGTGTCCCATTCCTCGATGGCGCCATCACAGGCGACGGCCCCCTGGTTGCCGCTCTTGGGATTGGCGAACAGCCCGTAGCAGACGGTGCCCACCGACAGGCGTTTCATGACGCCGGGGTTGGACGCGGCGTATCCACACGGCTGGAAGACGACGCATCCGCCGGGCACGTCGGTGACACCGATGACGGACAAGGCGGCGTCGACATCCGCCCAGGGATCCTCCATGATCTCTTCAACGTCGGCGTCGTCGGCCGGTACGGCCTCCAGGCGCCGCATCGCCTCGGCGGCGGTGATGCCGGCGACGCAGGCGAGGCTGTGGCCGTCGTCGTCGAAGCGCCCCAACGCGGTGATCAGGCGTCTGGCCTCTGCCACGGCGGCGGCCTCGGCGGCGGACAGGCCGGCCTCCTCATCGGGAAGGGTGAACAGGTCGGGGGTGGGAGTGGCCAG
>NZ_JBPXMD010000143.1:0-555 GCF_051918855.1 Streptosporangium sp. H16 | reverse complement strand
CCGCCGACGAGCCGAGGAACTGCCCCAGCGCGGGAATGAAATCGCCCGAGGACAGGCCATGCAGGTACAACAGCGGCAACACCTCGCTGATCGAGGGGGTCTTGCGCGCCCAGGCCGGCAGGATCGATGAGGAGAACCGGTGGCGCTCGCCGGTGGCCTCATCGATGCGCTTGTCGTTGATCCTGGGGGCCGTGACCTCGATGGCGCCGGCCGTGGTGAGGATCTCGCGCGGCTGATGGGAGCCGTTACGGACCACCAGGCGGCGACCGGCCGCATCGCGCTCGTCAGCGAAGGCGGCGATGTAGGCGTCCACCTCGGCCTGCAACGCGGCGGCCAGCATCTTACGGGCGCCCTCACGAACGATCTGGTCGATCAACGAGGACGAGGCGGCTGTCGATGAACTGTCGTCAGCGGGCAGTTCGGGCACTACGGTGAGCGGCACGGGTGTGCCTTCCCGACCGACGCGCCAACGTCGGCCTTATCTCGAAACCATCATCGGATGATCCGGGAAGGTACACCCCTCCCCGGCAGATCCACAGGTTTCGATCATTGCTC
>NZ_JBPXMD010000142.1:0-566 GCF_051918855.1 Streptosporangium sp. H16 | reverse complement strand
CCCTTGTCGAAGCGCATGCCCTCGGTGAGCTCGAGCTCGAGGCCGAAGGTGTTGCTCTCCTCGACGGTGATGACGCCTTCCTTGCCGACCTTGTCCATCGCCTCGGCGATCATCTCGCCGATCTGCGGGTCGCCCGCGGAGATGGAGGCGGTGGAGGCGATCTGCGCCTTCGTCTCCACGTCCTTGGCGAGCTTGGACAGCTCCTCCGACACGCGCTCGACGGCGGCCTCGATGCCCTTCTTCAGGGACATCGGGTTGGCGCCGGCGGCGACGTTGCGAAGACCCTCACGGACGAGAGCCTGGGCGAGCACGGTGGCGGTGGTGGTGCCGTCACCCGCGACGTCGTCGGTCTTCTTGGCGACTTCCTTGACGAGCTCGGCCCCGATCTTCTCCCACGGGTCCTCGAGCTCGATCTCCTTGGCGATGGAGACACCGTCGTTGGTGATGGTGGGGGCGCCCCACTTCTTCTCCAGCACGACGTTACGGCCCTTGGGGCCGAGGGTCACCTTGACGGCGTCCGCGAGCTGGTTCATGCCGCGCTCGAGACCGCGCCGGGCGTCCTCGTT
>NZ_JBPXMD010000141.1:0-569 GCF_051918855.1 Streptosporangium sp. H16 | reverse complement strand
GGCCCGGAATTGTCGGTGCCGGGCGAGAGGATGGGATCATGACCGAAGCGCCCCCGAGCACCCTTCTCGCTGATCAGAGCGCCTACGCCGAAGCCGTCCAGCTCGCGCTGGACGCCGCCGCGGCCTACTACGGCGACGGCACCTCCACGCTGGACGACGATGCCTACGACCGGTTGGTCCGGGGCATCCAGGCGTACGAGGACGAGCATCCCGACGAGGTGCTGGCGACCTCGCCGACGGGCAAGGTGGCCGGTGGCGCGGTGGTCGGCGACGTGCCGCACACCGTGCCGATGCTGAGCCTGGACAACGTCTTCGGCGCCCGGCAGCTGGCCGACTGGGCCGCGTCGCTGGAGCGCAGGCTGGGCCGGCCGGTCACCCGGTGGAGCGTGGAGCCGAAACTCGACGGGCTGGCGATCACCGCGCGTTATCGCGGCGGGCGGCTGGCGCAGCTGGTCACCCGGGGTGACGGCGTCGCGGGTGAGGACGTGAGCCACGCGATTGGCACCATCGTGGGGCTGCCCGCCAGGCTGGCCGAGCCGGTCACGGTGGAGCTGCGCGGTGAGGTGATG
>NZ_JBPXMD010000140.1:0-575 GCF_051918855.1 Streptosporangium sp. H16 | reverse complement strand
ACTTCGACCAGGTCGTGCTGCTCGGCTACCCGCCGTTCCTCAAGGACGTGATCGACACCGGGATCGCGCAGGGCCTGCCCTGGGCCGACCACTCGATCAAACTGGTCACCGCCGGAGAGGTGTTCAGCGAGGAGTGGCGCACCCTCGTCGCCGAACGGACCGGCATGACCGACCCCGCACGCGACACCGCCTCTCTCTACGGCACCGCCGACGCCGGAGTCCTCGGCAACGAGACCCCGCTGTCCATCCGCGTCCGCCGCTTCCTCGCCGCCCACCCCGAAACGGCCAGGAAGCTGTTCGGCGCCTCCCGGCTGCCGACCCTGGTCCAGTACGACCCGCGGGTGCGCTTCTTCGAGGAGCACGAGGGCACCCTGCTGTTCTCCGGCGACAACGGCATCCCGCTGATCCGCTACCACATCGCCGACGAGGGCGGCCTGATCCCCCACGACCGCATGCTCGCCTTCCTCGCCGAGCACGGCTTCCACCCCGGCGACGACGGACCGGACCTGCCGTTCGCCTACGTCTTCGGCCGCGGCCACTTCACGGTCTCCTACTACGGCGCCAACGTGTACCCG
>NZ_JBPXMD010000139.1:0-608 GCF_051918855.1 Streptosporangium sp. H16 | reverse complement strand
CGCAGGTCGCGGATGGCGCCGGGCGCGAGGTCGGGCAGGGCGAAGGTGTAGGTGCCGTGGACGCCGAGGTGGGAGTGGACGAACGGTGACAGCCGAGCCATGTCCTCCTCACGGACGGGGTAGCCCTGGGCTTTGAGCTGGCGGACGGCGGCGTCCATGTAGACGGTCGTCCAGAGCGTGGCGCAGTTCAAAACGAGGCCGAGGGCGCCGAGCTGGTTTTCAAGTCCGCGTTCGTACCGGTGGTAGAGCTCGCCCTTCTTGCCGTGGCAGATCTTGCGGGCGAGGGAGTGGCGGTTCTCCTGGAGGTTGCGGATGTCCTTGATGTCGCGGCGGTAGGTCTCGTCGACGTCGATGAACTGGAGGATGTGCAGGGTTTTGAAGATTCGGCCGTAGGAGGCGATGGCCTCGCCGAGGGCGGTGGGGTGGCCGTCGCGCTGGAGCATGGTGACGACGTCGTAGGCGCGGACGGTCCCGGTGTAGATCGAGGCGACCATGCGGAGGATGTCCTCCCAGTTCCGGCGGATCTTCCGCAGCTCGATCTTTCCCCGGGCGAATGTGTTCAGCGGTCCGTAGTCGGCCAAGGCGCTGATCCGCCAGCCCTTCTGGTC
>NZ_JBPXMD010000138.1:0-613 GCF_051918855.1 Streptosporangium sp. H16 | reverse complement strand
CCAGCGGGCGGAGGGCTCGCGCCTGCCACCGTCGGGGGTGCGGGGGCCGGTTCGGCGGGCGAGTTGCTTGTTCAACCGGCGCAGCCGCTTGAGCGCCGAGCGGTGATGTTTGGGATTGGCGACGACCTCGCCGGTGGACAGCACCGCGAGGTCTTTGACGCCCAGGTCGACGCCGACGACGGCGCCCGGCCTGGCCGGGGCGCGGTCGGTGCGGTCGAGCTCGCAGGTGAACGCGACGAACCAGCGGCCCCCCTCGCATCGGACGGTGGCCGACAGGATCCGCCCCGTGCCGCGCTCCAGATGGCGGGCCAGTTTCCGGGTGGATTCGTGGGTGCGGATGGTGCCGAGCCGGGGCAGCGTCACGTGGCGGCGGTCGGCCTCCACCCGGATCGTGCCGGTGGTGAACCGGCACGAAGGGGCGGCGCGGTGCTTGGACGTGAACCGGGGAAACCCGATCTTCGGCCCCTTGCGGGTGCCGCTGCGGGAGGCCGCCCAGTTCCTCAGCGCCCGCGCCACCCCGTCCAGGCCGGTGGTGTAGGCCTCTTTGGAGTGCTCGGCCCACCACGGCGCGACGTCGCCCTTGGCGGTGTTCCACGCCCGGCGCAGGCCATAC
>NZ_JBPXMD010000137.1:0-614 GCF_051918855.1 Streptosporangium sp. H16 | reverse complement strand
TCGTTGGAAGTGATGAATCCGCAGGGATGGGCCCGGGTGGGCCCCATTCCGGCCTGGGTGAACAGAAGCGCGCACAACGGCGCGTGGCAGCTGGCCACCACGCTGCCTGCGGATTCCCCGGCCCGCGCGGATGTGCGCTGGCCGGACGGCTCGGTCTCCCAGGTGCCGCTCGTCACGGCGGCGAGCGCGTACGCGGAGTTCAGCAAGCCGGCCGACCTCATCGAGGAGGAGTGCCCGGCCAAGGGATGCCGCCCGCTCCGGGTGACCGGCGCCCAACTGGACGAGGTGCCCCTGGAGACCAGCCGCGGCACAATCCAGGTGCCCGCATGGCTGTTCACCGTCAGGGGGGTCAAGCAGAAGTACGTCCACGTGGCGGTCGCCCCCTCGGCCGTCACCGCCCGTCCCGAGCGGGTGCAGGGGGACCTCGAAGAGGTGATGGCGTTCGATCTGGTTACCGGCAAGCCGGACGAGCTGCTTCTCCAGTACGGCTACGGCGCCTGTGACAGCATTCACGGAGCGCGCGCCTACGAGACCGACCACCTGGTGGTGGTCGACGTGGACGAGGAGAACTCCGGCGAGATGTGTCCCGCGATCCTCAAGACAGCCACGATCAC
>NZ_JBPXMD010000136.1:0-614 GCF_051918855.1 Streptosporangium sp. H16 | reverse complement strand
CCTGCGGGTCCTGCGGGTCCTTCAGGTCCTGCGGGTCCTTCGGGTCCGGGTGCGCCGTCTGCGCCTGCGGGTCCTGCGGGTCCTGCGGGTCCTTCAGGTCCTGCGGGTCCTTCGGGTCCGGGTGCGCCGTCTGCGCCTGCGGGTCCTGCGGGTCCTGCGGGTCCTTCAGGTCCTGCGGGTCCTTCGGGTCCGGGTGCGCCGTCTGCGCCTGCGGGTCCTGCGGGTCCTTCAGGTCCTGCGGGTCCTTCGGGTCCGGGTGCGCCGTCTGCGCCTGCGGGTCCTGCGGGTCCTGCGGGTCCTTCAGGTCCTGCGGGTCCTTCGGGTCCGGGTGCGCCGTCTGCGCCTGCGGGTCCTGCGGGTCCTTCAGGTCCTGCGGGTCCCTCGGGTCCGGGTGCACCATCGGCGCCTGCGGGTCCCTCGGGTCCGGGTGCACCATCGGCACCGTCAGCGCCTGCGGGGCCTTCAGGTCCTTCTGGTCCGGTGAGTCCTTCGGGGCCTTCCGGTCCTTCAGGCCCCTCGGGTCCTGCGGGTCCCTCAGGTCCTGCGGGTCCTTCGGGTCCGGGTGCGCCGTCGGCGCCTGCCGGTCCTGCGGGTCCCTCAGGTCCTGCGGGTCC
>NZ_JBPXMD010000135.1:0-638 GCF_051918855.1 Streptosporangium sp. H16 | reverse complement strand
CCGGCGTCCTCGGCGTTGATCCGGAACTCGATCGAGTGGCCGCGCAGCACGGGGTCGCCGTAGCCGAGTTCCTCACCGTCGGCGATGCGGAACATCTCCCGTACCAGGTCGATGCCCGTCACCTCCTCGGAGACCGGGTGCTCGACCTGCAGGCGGGTGTTGACCTCCAGGAAGGAGATCGTGCCGTCCTGGCCCACCAGGAACTCGCACGTGCCCGCCCCGACATAGCCCGCCTCGCGCAGGATCGCCTTGGAGCCGGTGTAGAGGATCTCGAGCTGCTCGGGCGACAGGAACGGGGCCGGGGCCTCCTCGACCAGCTTCTGGTGGCGCCGCTGCAGCGAGCAGTCGCGGGTGGACACCACGACCACGGTGCCGTGGGCGTCGGCCAGGCACTGGGTCTCCACGTGCCGCGGCCGGTCCAGGTAGCGCTCGACGAAGCACTCGCCCCTGCCGAACGCGGTGACGGCCTCGCGGACCGCGCTGTCATACAGGTCCGGGATCTCCTCCAGGGTGCGCGCGACCTTCAGCCCGCGCCCGCCGCCGCCGTACGCGGCCTTGATCGCGATCGGCAGGCCGTGCTCGCGCGCGAAGGCGACGACCTCCTCGCTCCCGGAGACCGGATCCCTGGTGCCCGCCAC
>NZ_JBPXMD010000134.1:0-653 GCF_051918855.1 Streptosporangium sp. H16 | reverse complement strand
ATCCGGTTCAATTCGCGGATGCCGGATCTGGTGATCGGTGATCTGAACGCGCAGGTCGCCGCGCTGCGCACCGGCGAACGCCGGTTCCTGGAGATCCTGGAGAAGTTCGGCAGGCAGACCGTGGACGCCGCGGTCCGGCGGATGGTCGAGGACGGCGAGGCGCGCACCCGCGCCGCCCTCGCCGAGCTGCCGCAGGGCTCGTGGACGGCGGTCGACTGGCTGGACGACGACGGGATCACCGAGGATCCGGTCCGCATGCAGGTCACCGTCACCGTCGCCGACGGCACCTTCACCGTCGACTTCGCCGGTTCCTCGCCCGCCGTGCCCGGTCCCGTCAACATGCCGTTCGGCGCGACCATCGCGATCTGCAAGGTCGTCCTCAAGGCGCTCACCTCGCCCGACGAACCGTCCAACTTCGGCACGACCGTCCCCCTGGAGGTACGGGCCGAGCCGGGCACGCTCTTCCACGCCGTCTACCCGCAGCCGACATTCACCCTCTGGACCGGCATCGTCGCGGTCGAGCTCATCCTGAAGGCGCTGGCGCAGGGGATGCCGGACCGGCTGCCGGCCTCCTCGGGGGGTGACGTGCCGGGGTTCATGATGGTCGGGGTCCATCCGGAGACCGGGCAGATGTTCGCGGTCAGCAACAACGA
>NZ_JBPXMD010000133.1:0-672 GCF_051918855.1 Streptosporangium sp. H16 | reverse complement strand
GAGTGTGCATTCCTGCGCAGAAGGAAGCGTCGACTGTTTCTAGTGTCCGTGGTGTCCGAACGGCACGACCCCTCACCACCCGCACAGGAGCATGACGATGAGCACCACGCGCACCCTTCTCGCCGGAGCGGCCCTGGCCGGTTCCCTGCTGGCCGGCATCGCCGCGGCCCCCGCCGCCTCCGCCGACACCGCCACCGGCACCGCCGCCTCGGCCACGGTCGCCACGCAGCAGGCACAGACCTCCGGCAAGCACTTCTTCGGCCCCTACTACTCCGGGTACGGCCGCGGCGAGGACTTCGCCCACCGCTCTTACTTCAAGGGCTACTGGACCAAGGACAACGGCCGCTACTGGTTCTACGGCGACCTGTTCGACCGTGACCGCGACCGCTCCTACAGCTACGTGTGGTTCAAGTGGCACGACCGCTTCGGCTTCCACACCAAGGTCTTCAAGACCCGCGGCCACGGCGACATCGACCGCTTCGGCGGCTTCAAGAAGAGCAACGGCTTCGACGACTTCAAGATCCGCGTCTGCGAGGGCACCGACAAGTTCGACGACTGCGGCCGCTGGGGCGACGCCTTCTAACCCCCTCCCGCACACCGACCCGACACCGACCCGATCGGTCTCCCACGCTCGAACCCGGCCGGCTCCCCAGGGGGCCGGCTTCGTGCTGT
>NZ_JBPXMD010000132.1:0-677 GCF_051918855.1 Streptosporangium sp. H16 | reverse complement strand
AAGGCGCCGGGCTTCGGTGACCGCCGCAAGGCCATGCTGGGCGACATCGGCATCCTGACCGGCGCCCAGGTCATCAGTGAGGACCTCGGCCTGAAGCTGGAGTCCACCACCCTGGACCAGCTGGGTCGCGCCCGCCAGGTCATCGTCACCAAGGACGAGACCACCATCGTCGACGGTGCCGGCGACGCCGAGCAGATCGCCGGCCGGGTCAACCAGATCCGCGCCGAGATCGACAACACCGACTCCGACTACGATCGCGAGAAGCTCCAGGAGCGTCTGGCCAAGCTGGCCGGCGGCGTGGCCGTCATCAAGGCCGGCGCCGCCACCGAGGTCGAGCTCAAGGAGCGCAAGCACCGCATCGAGGACGCCGTGCGCAACGCCAAGGCGGCCGTCGAGGAGGGCATCGTCCCCGGCGGTGGCGTGGCGCTGCTGCAGGCCGGCGCCAAGGCCTTCGACAAGCTCGAGCTCTTCGGCGACGAGGCCACCGGCGCCGCGATCGTCAAGAAGGCGCTGGAGGAGCCCCTCAAGCAGATCGCCGTCAACGCCGGCCTCGAGGGCGGCGTCGTGGTGGAGAAGGTGCGCAACCTTCCCCCGGGTGAGGGCCTCAACGCCGCCACCGGCGAGTACGTCAACCTGTTCGAGACGGGCATCATCGACCCGGCCAAGGTGACGCGTTC
>NZ_JBPXMD010000131.1:0-692 GCF_051918855.1 Streptosporangium sp. H16 | reverse complement strand
TGACCGCGCTGGCCCAGCAGAGCGTGCAGGACGGCGCCTTCGTCGCGACCGCGCGCAAGGACCGGGACGAGGTCCGGGCGCTGGTCGAGGCACTCGGCCGACTCCACACCCACGGCGTGGGAGTCGACTGGCGAGTGATCCTCACCCCGAGAGCGCATGTCGATCTGCCGACGTACGCCTTCCAGCACGAGCGGTACTGGATCCCCGCGCTGACCGATGCCGGGGACATGAACGCCGCCGGACTGGGCGCCATCGATCACCCGGTGTTCAGCGCCGTGACCGAGGTCGCCAGCGGCGAGTCGGTGATCTTCAGTGGCCGCTTGTCACCCGCCACGCAGCCGTGGCTGGCCGATCACCTCGTGGGTGGTCAGATGCTGGTTCCGGGGGCGGCGCTGGTCGAGCTGGCCATCCGGGCGGGCGACGAGGTCGAGTGCTCCTACCTGCAGGAACTGACCATCCAGGCGCCGCTGGTGGTGCCCGCCCAGGGCGGGGTCCAGATCCAGGTGGTCGTCGGAGCGGTGGAGGAGTCCGGAGCACGTCCGCTGACGGTCCACTCCCGCTCCCAGGACGCCGCCGGATGGACGCAGCACGCACAGGGCCTGGTGACCGCCGAGTTGCCGGTGGCGGCGTTCGAGCTGGTGCAGTGGCCGCCGGTGGACGCGCGGCCGGTGGCGGTCGATGGTCTGTACGAC
>NZ_JBPXMD010000130.1:0-725 GCF_051918855.1 Streptosporangium sp. H16 | reverse complement strand
CCGTCGGCGAAGCGCACCGCCTCGCGCACATGCCGCACCCAGTACCCCGGGTCGGTCAACAGCCCCGGCTCAGCGGGTCGACCTGTCACGTTGGAGATGACGGGGATGGCCGGCTCGGCGAAGGTCAACCCGGAGACGATCTGCTCGAATTCGGCGAGCATCGGCTCCATCAGCGGTGAGTGGAAGGCGTGCGAGACGCGCAAGCGTCGGGTGCGAGCGCTCACCAGGCCCGCGATCTCCTCCACCGCGGCCTCGCTACCGGAGATCACCACGGCCTGCGGGCCGTTGACGGCGGCGATGCTCACGTCCTGGCGGCCCTCCAGCAGGGGAAGGATGTCTGCTTCGGGGGCGGCGATCGCCAGCATCGCCCCACCCTCCGGCAGCCCCTGCATCAACCGGGCACGAGCTGTGACAAGGGCACACGCATCAGGCAGCGAGAGCACCCCGGCCACGTGAGCCGCCGCGATCTCGCCCACCGAGTGACCCACCAGCACATCCGGAGTCACCCCGAACGAAGCGAGCAGACGGTACAGAGCGACCTCGAAGGCGAACAGCGCCGGCTGGGTCATCCCCGTCTCGGCCAGCACACCATCGGGATCGGAGAACATCGCCTCACGCACCGCACCGGGCAGCAGCGCGCAAATCTCGTCCAAGGCATCGGCGAACACCGGGAACGCCGCCGCGAGATCACGGCCCATCCCCACCCGCTGACTGCCCTGACCGGC
>NZ_JBPXMD010000129.1:0-726 GCF_051918855.1 Streptosporangium sp. H16 | reverse complement strand
AGCCGATCGACGTCGGTGGTGTGGACGTTGAGCCGGACGAGGTTCGCGAGGGACATGCCGGCCTCGCCGAGCACGGCCTCCAGGTTGTCGAGGCTCAGCGCCAGCTGCGCCGCCATGTCACCGGCGTGCTGGGGCTTGCCGTCGCCGCTCATCGCGGTCTGCCCGGCGCAGTACAGGGTCCGGGTGTGCCCGGAGACGATCTCACCCTGGTTGTAGCCCATCTCCACCGACCACGCCCACGGGTTGACCGCCGTTCGCTCCATTGCCACATCAGCTCCATTCGATTCGTCGACATTACGTATGTCCGTCGGCTAGGTAGCCACCGTCCTTTTCGCGATGTTGATCAGCTTCTCAGCGAATACACGACATCCTGTGTCGTGTATTTCAGTAGAGTTCTCGTGTGCGCGCCGACCGATTGGTCTCGCTGGTACTGCTGCTGCGGCGGCACGGTCGGCTGTCGGCGGCCGCGCTGTCCCGCGAGCTGGAGGTTTCCACCCGCACCGTGCTGCGCGACATCGAGGCGCTGTCCACGGCCGGTATCCCGGTCTACGCCGAACGCGGCCGGCACGGCGGTTTCGCGTTGTTGCCCGGTTTCCGGACCGAACTCACCGGGCTGAACCACGACGAGGCCCTCGCCCTGCTGGTCGCCGGATCGCGGCGCGGCGCGCAGGCGTTCGGCCTCGGCTCGGCGCTCGCTTCGGCGATGCTCAAGGTGGTCGACGCGCT
>NZ_JBPXMD010000128.1:0-752 GCF_051918855.1 Streptosporangium sp. H16 | reverse complement strand
GCCCTGGACCCCACCCCCGAGCAGGCGCGCCTGCTCGCCTCCCACTGCGGCGCGGCCCGGTTCGCCTTCAACTGGGGGCTCAATCTCGTCAAGGCCGCCTTGTCCCAGCGGGAGGCGGAGAAGTCCTACGGCCTCGCGGATGAGATGCTGACCGAGGTGCCGTGGTCGCTGTACGGTCTGCGCCGGGCCTGGAACACCGCCAAGAACACCGTCGCGCCGTGGTGGGCCGAGCACTCCAAAGAGGCCTACACCACCGGCCTGGACGGGGTGGCGCGGGCGCTGAGGAACTGGGCGGCTTCGCGTCACGGCACCCGTAAGGGGCCGAAGATGGGGTTTGCCCGGTTCAGGTCCAAGCGCCGCGCCGCCCCTTCGTGCCGGTTCACCACCGGCGCGATCCGGGTGGAAGCCGACCGCCACCACGTGACACTGCCCCGGCTCGGCACCATCCGCACGGGTGAGCCCACCCGCAAACTCGCCCGGCACCTGGAGCGCGGCACGGGGCGGATCCTGTCGGCCACCGTCCGCGGTGAGGGGGGGCGGTGGTTCGTGGCGTTCACCTGCGAGATCGACCGCGCCGGCCGCGCCCCGGCCAGGCCGGGCGCCGTCGTCGGCGTCGACCTGGGCGTCAAGGACCTCGCGGTGCTGTCCACCGGCGAGGTCGTCGCCAATCCCAAACATCACCGCTCGGCGCTCAAGCGGCTGCGCCGGTTGAGCAAGCAGCTCGCCCGCCGCGTCGGCCCCCGCACCCCGGA
>NZ_JBPXMD010000127.1:0-757 GCF_051918855.1 Streptosporangium sp. H16 | reverse complement strand
CGGGCTGGGTCTCGCTCAAGGACTTCACCGTCGCCCCCTACAACGGCAGGCAGCTCGTCTACGCCACCACGCACGACTTCGGCACCAGCTGGGGATCGATGAACTTCGGCCTGTTCACCAACTGGTCGGAGATGGCCACGGCCAGCCAGAACACCATGTCCTCCGGCACGGTGGCACCCAGCCTGTTCTACTTCGCCCCCCGGAACATCTGGGTGCTCGCCTACCAGTGGGGCGGACCCGCCTTCTCCTACCGCACCTCCAGCGACCCCACCAACCCCAACGGCTGGTCCTCCCCGCAGACCCTCTTCTCCGGAAGCATCACCGGCTCCCAGACCGGCCCCATCGACCAGGCCGTCATCGGTGACGACACCAACATGTACCTGTTCTTCGCCGGCGACAACGGCAAGATCTACCGGGCCAGCATGCCCATCGGCAACTTCCCCGGCAGCTTCGGCTCCACCTCCACCGTCATCATGAGCGACACCACCAACAACCTGTTCGAAGCCGTCCAGGTCTACAAGCTCCAGGGCCAGAACCGCTACCTCATGATCGTCGAAGCGATCGGCTCCCGGGGACGCTACTTCCGCTCCTTCACCGCCACCAGCCTCAACGGTTCGTGGACCCCGCAGGCCGCCACCGAGAGCAACCCGTTCGCCGGCAAGGCCAACAGCGGCGCCACCTGGACCAACGACATCAGCCACGGCGAACTGCTGCGCACCAGCGCCGACCAGACCATGACCGTCGACCCCTGCAACCT
>NZ_JBPXMD010000126.1:0-806 GCF_051918855.1 Streptosporangium sp. H16 | reverse complement strand
CGGGACGCGCTGGCCGAGTTGATCGCGGGCATCCCGGCGGAGTATCCGCTCAAGGGTGTGGTGCACGCGGCCGGGGTCGCCGACAACGGGTTGATCGGCTCGCTCACCGCGGAGCGGTTCGACGGGGTTCTGGGTTCGAAGGCGGATGCGGCGTGGCATCTGCACGAGCTGACCCGAGAGCTGGATCTGTCGGCGTTCGTGTTGTTCTCCTCGGCCGGTGGGCTGGTCCTGGCGGCCGGGCAGGCGAGCTACGCGGCGGCGAATGTGTTCCTGGACGCGCTGGCGGCGCATCGGCGCTCGGCCGGGCTGGTGGCGACGTCGCTGGCGTACGGGCTGTGGGATGCCGACACCGGGTTGAGCGGCTGGCTGACCGAGGCCGACCGGGAGCGAATGCGCAGGCAGGGCCTGCCGGCACTGTCGGTGGAAGAAGGACTGGCGCTGTTCGACGCCGGTCTGGCGTCGGATGTGGCGACGCTGGTGCCGTTGCGAGTGGATGTTCCGGCATTGCGTTCGCGCGGTGAGGCACTGCCCGTGTTGCTGCGCGGCTTGGTGCGTGGTCCGGTGCGGCGTGCGGTGCGGTCGGGCGGGTCGGCGCTGGTGCAGCGGCTGGACGGGGTGGATGAGGCCCGGCGCCGTGAGGTCGTGCTGGAGGTGGTCCGCCAGGAAGTGGCGACGGTGCTGGGGCACGCCTCGGCGACGGCGGTTCAGGCGGATCGGGCGTTCCAGGAGCTGGGTTTCGACTCCCTGACCGCGGTCGAGCTGCGCAACCGGCTGATGGCGGTCTCCGGACTGCGACTGCCCGCCAC
>NZ_JBPXMD010000125.1:0-844 GCF_051918855.1 Streptosporangium sp. H16 | reverse complement strand
GACCTGGAAGGGCGAGCAGCGTACCTTCGCCGCCCGCGACCTGTCCGGCGTCGACTATGTCTACCTGTGGGTCGACGGCATCCACGTCAACATCCGGCTGGAAGAACACAAGCTGTGCCTGCTGGTGATGATCGGGGTGCGCGCCGATGGCCGTAAGGAACTCGTCGCGCTGAGCGACGGCTATCGGGAGTCGGCTGAGTCGTGGGCGGATCTGCTGCGCGATGCCAAGCGACGCGGGATGCGGGCGCCGGTGCTGGCGATGGGGGACGGTGCGCTGGGGTTCTGGTCCGCGCTGCGTGAGGTGTTTCCGCAGGCCAGAGAGCAGAGGTGTTGGTTTCACAAGATCGCCAATGTACTGGGGGCGCTGCCGAAGTCCGCTCACCCCGCAGCGAAGAAGGCCCTGGCCGAGATCTGGAACGCCGAGGACAAGGTCCATGCCCAGGCCGCGGTCAAGGACTTCCAGGCCGCCTACGGCGCCAAGTATCCCAAGGCCGTGGCCAAGGTGGTCGACGACCTCGACGAGCTGCTCGCCTTCTATGACTTCCCGGCCGAGCACTGGGTGCATCTGCGCACGACCAATCCGATTGAGTCGACCTTCGCCACCGTCCGGCACCGCACCAAGGTCACCAAGGGGCCCGGCTCACGCGCTGCCGGGCTGGCCATGGCGTTCAAGCTGATCGAGTCCGCTCAGGCCCGCTGGCGTGCGGTCAACGCCCCTCATCTGGTCGCGCTGGTCCGCGCCGGGGCGACCTTCATCGGCGGCAAGCTCGTCGAACGACCCGACGACCGAGTCTCATCCGCAGCCGCTTAAAAGATCTTGATCCACAGGTATTGACGATTGCTC
>NZ_JBPXMD010000124.1:0-863 GCF_051918855.1 Streptosporangium sp. H16 | reverse complement strand
ATGAGCAGGCCGATCACCTTGTTCACCGGCCAGTGGGCCGACCTGCCGTTCGAGGAGGTCTGTCGCCTGGCCTCGGGCTGGGGATACGACGGTTTGGAGATCGCCTGCTGGGGCGACCACTTCGAGGTCGACAAAGCCCTCAGCGACGACGACTACATCCCCCGCAAACAGGAACTGCTCGCCAAGCACAACCTGTCCGTTCACACCATCTCCAACCACCTGGTCGGCCAGGCCGTCTGCGACAACCCCATCGACGCCCGCCACCAGGGCATCCTGCCCGCCCGCATCTGGGGCAACGGCGACCCCGAACAGGTCCGCCGCAACGCCGCCGAAGAGATCAAGAACACCGCCCGCGCCGCCGCCAAACTCGGCGTCGACACCGTGGTCGGCTTCACCGGATCCTCCATCTGGCACACCGTGGCCATGTTCCCGCCGGTACCCCCCCAGATGATCGACGACGGCTACGCCGACTTCGCCGACCGCTGGAACCCCATCCTGGATGTCTTCGACGAGGTCGGCGTCCGCTTCGCCCACGAGGTCCACCCCAGCGAGATCGCCTACGACTACCACACCACCGTGCGCACCCTGGAGGCCATCGGCCACCGCCCCGCGTTCGGCCTGAACTGGGACCCCTCCCACATGGTCTGGCAGGAGATCGACCCGGTCGCCTTCATCCTCGACTTCGCCGACCGCATCTACCACGTCGACTGCAAGGACGCCAAGGTCCGCACCGGCGACGGCCGCCGCGGCCGGCTCGCCTCCCACCTGCCCTGGGCCGACCTGCGCCGCGGCTGGGACTTCGTCTCCACCGGACGCGGCGACGTGCCCTGGGAGGACTGCTTCCGCGCCCTCAACGCCATCGG
>NZ_JBPXMD010000123.1:0-868 GCF_051918855.1 Streptosporangium sp. H16 | reverse complement strand
CCGCGCGGGAGTGCCCGCCAGGGCGCGAGCGTGCCCTGTCCTTCCAGGTCTTATCGCTCGGCCCACCCTGCGTAGGGCATCAGGACGGCGCGGGGCTGCCCGTGTCGCTCCACGATGGTGGGCGCGCCGGTGAAGTGGGCGACGTCGATGCGGCGGCCCAACTGGTCACGGAGGTGTCGAACACTCATACGTTCGGTCATGGAATCCATACGTTCGGTCATGAAGTCCGCGATACCTTTGGTGCCGTGCAGCTTCGGTACAACTACCGGCTCTGCCCCGACGCCGACCAGCGTGCCGCGCTGGCCCGCGCGTTCGGGTGCTCCCGGGTGGTGTTCAACGACGGGTTGCGCGCACGCCAGGACGCCCGAGACCAAGGCCTGCCGTACCTCTCGGATGGGGAGCTGTCCAAGCGGGTCATCGCCCAGGCGAAGCTCACCGTGGAGCGCGCGTGGCTGGGCGAGGTCTCCGCGGTGGTTCTTCAGCAGGCGCTCGCCGATCTCAACACTGCCTACCGCACCTTCTTCGCCTCCCTGTCCGGCAAGCGTAAGGGTCGCACGGTGGGCCCGCCCCGGTTCAGGTCCCGCAAGGACAACCGGCAGAGCGTTCGGTTCACCAAGAACGCCCGATTCGCCGTCACGGTGGGCGGGAAGCTGCGCCTGCCGAAGATCGGGGAGGTGTCGGTCCGCTGGTCGCGTCCCCTGCCGTCGCAGCCGTCGTCGGTGACGGTGGTCAAGGACGCGTCGGGCCGCTATTTCGCGTCGTTCGTGGTCGAGACGAGCGATGAACCCCTGCCGGCTGTCGCGGGCGAGATCGGTATCGATCTGGGGCTCACGCACTTCGCGGTGCTGTCGGACGGCCGCAAGATCAG
>NZ_JBPXMD010000122.1:0-869 GCF_051918855.1 Streptosporangium sp. H16 | reverse complement strand
CCGTGACCGAGCTGAACGGCGAGGCCGGCGCCGACCGCGTCGCGGCCTGGTTCGCCGGCCGCTGGGGCGGCGCGGCCGCGGCCACCGCCAACGCCCGCCTGGACGCGATCGGTTCGGCCTGCGCCTGGTGGCGCGAGCAGGACTGGCTGACCGGCGACCCGCTGCGCCGTATCCGCCGCCGCTCGCGCACCTCGGATCGGACCCGGGCACTGGCCCGCGCCGAGGTCGAGGCACTGCTCGCCCGCCCCACCATGGGCCTGCGCGAACGCACCCTGTTTCGGCTGCTGTATGAGAGCGCGGCCAGAGCGCAGGAGGTCCTGGCCCTCGACGCCGACGAGCTCGACCTGCGCAACCGGCGCGCGAAAGTACGGCGCAAGGGCGGCGCGGTCGATGTCATCGTCTGGCAAACGGCCACCGCACGGCTGCTGCCCCGCCTGTTGGACGGCCGCCGCGCTGGCCCGGTCTTCCTCACCGACCGCCGCGCCCGCGTCCAGTTGCCGCCCAGTGACCTCGACCCGGCCAGCGGCCGGGCCCGGCTGTCCTACCGCCGCGCTGCTGAACTCTTCGAGGTCACCACTGCCAAGCTGGCCGGTGGCCCATGGACACTGCACCAGCTACGCCACAGCGCGCTGACCCACGCCGCCGAAGACGGCGCCAACACCTCCACCCTGCTCGCCTACTCCGGCCACACCTCGGTCGCGTCCCTCACTCGCTACGCGCGAGTCTCCCCTGAGGCCCTGGCTCGCTGGCAGGAAGGCCGGGATCCGGCTGCCCGACGTCGGTGACCTCTACCCGCTAGATCACGCAGTGTCACACGGATCACCCAGAGCTACTTTGGGGCTGGGGTCATGTTCGGGAGAAGACCCCCG
>NZ_JBPXMD010000121.1:0-899 GCF_051918855.1 Streptosporangium sp. H16 | reverse complement strand
CATCTCGGCCTGGTGGTCGCGCTGGTGCTGCTGGCCGTGGTGGGTCTGGTCACGGTGCCCGACACCTTCGCCACGACCTCCAACATGGTGAGCATCCTGTCGCTGGCCGCGACCATCGGGGTGATCACCGTCGGCATGACGTTCGTGATCATCGGTGGGGGCATCGACCTGTCGGTGGGCGCGATCATGGCGCTGGCGTCGGTGTGGGCGACCACCCTGGCCACCCAGTCCTACGGCCCGTTCGTGATGATCCTGTGCGCGGTGCTGGTGGGTACCGGCGCCGGCCTGGTCAACGGGCTGCTGATCTCCTACGGGCGGATGGTGGCGTTCATCGCCACGCTGGCGATGCTGGTGGCCGCCCGGGGTCTGGCGCAGCGGATGTCGGACCGGCGCACCCAGCTGGTGCAGCAGGGCAACGAGATGATCGTGGAGCTGTCGACCAGCCGGGTGCTGGGCATCCCGGTGCTGGTCTACATCTTCGTGCTGGTGGTGATCGCCGGATGGGTGCTGCTGAACCGCACCACCTTCGGCCGGCGCACCTACGCGGTGGGCGGTAACCCCGAGGCGGCCCGGCTGGCCGGTATCGACGTGCGCCGTCACACCGTGATGCTGTACGCGCTGTCGGGGTTGTGCTGCGGCATCGCGGCGGTGCTGATCATGGCCAGGACCACGACGGGCTCCTCCACGCACGGGGATCTGTACGAGCTGGACGCGATCGCCGCGGTCATCATCGGCGGCACGCTGCTGACCGGCGGGCGCGGGTCGATCATCGGGTCGATCCTGGGTCTGCTGATCTTCACCGTGATCACGAACCTGTTCATCCTCAACGGGCTCAACACCAGCGACCAGCTGGTGGCCAAGGGCCTGATCATCGTGGTGGCCGTGCTGCTCCAGCGGCG
>NZ_JBPXMD010000120.1:0-926 GCF_051918855.1 Streptosporangium sp. H16 | reverse complement strand
TGGATGATCGGCGCCGGTGAGCAGATCTTCGGCATGACCCCCTTCGGGTGGAGGTTCGCCGGGGCGGTGGTCGGGGTGTTGTCGATCCTGATCCTGGCCCGGGTGGCCCGCCGGATGACCCGCTCGACCATGCTGGGCTGCCTGGCCGGGCTGCTGCTCGCGCTGGACGGCCTGCACTTCGTGCTGTCGCGTACGGCGTTGCTGGACATCTTCCTGATGTTCTGGGTGCTGGCCGGTTTCGCCTGCCTGGTGGTCGATCGTGACCGGGCGCGGGAGCGGCTGGTGACCTGGTACGAGACCTCGCCGCTGAGTGACCAGGGGCCGGGGCTGGGGGTGCGGCCGTGGCGGATCGCCGCCGGGTTGTGCCTGGGCGCGGCCTGCGCGGTGAAGTGGTCGGGGGTGTTCTTCCTGGTCGCCTTCGCGGTGATGTCCCTGGTCTGGGACGCCGGGGCCCGCCGCGCGATCGGCCTGCGCAAGCCGTACGCCGGAACCTTCGGCAAGGACCTGCCGAGCGCCCTGGCGGCGATGGCCCTGCTGCCCGCGGTGACCTACGTCGTCTCGTGGGCCGGCTGGTTCGCCTCGCCGCTGGGCTGGGGCCGCAACTGGGCGCAGGCGACCTCGCAGGGCCCGGGGTTCTTCGTCTTCGACTCGCTGCGGTCGTGGCTGAGCTACCACTTCCAGGTGCTGGGCTTCCACAGCGGGCTGTCGACCCCGCACAACTACCAGTCCGACCCCTGGAGCTGGCCGCTGCTGCTGCGCCCGGTGGCGTTCCACTATCCGCCGAACAAGACCGGGTGCGGCGCCGACAGCTGCGCCGAGGCGGTGCTCGGGGTCGGTACCCCGGTCATCTGGTACGGGGGTCTCGCCGCCCTCATCGCCATGATCGCCTGGTACGTCGCCACCCGCGACTGGCGCGCCGGGACCGT
>NZ_JBPXMD010000119.1:0-973 GCF_051918855.1 Streptosporangium sp. H16 | reverse complement strand
CCGCTTCCGCCGGTGCCGCCGCGTCCACGCTCGGCGCGGCGGCCCAGCAGAGCGGGCGATACTTCGGTGCCGCGATCGCCGGGGGTAAGCTCGGCGACTCGCAGTACACCACGATCGCCAACCGTGAGTTCGACATGATCACGGCTGAGAACGAGATGAAGATCGACGCCACCGAGCCGAACCAGAACCAGTTCAACTTCACCAACGGCGACCGGATCTACAACTGGGCGGTGCAGAACGGCAAGCGGGTGCGCGGGCACACCCTGGCCTGGCACAACCAGCAGCCGAACTGGATGCGGTCGATGGAGGGCAACGCGCTGCGCCAGGCGATGATCAACCACATCAACGGCGTGATGAACCACTACAAGGGCAAGATCTACGCCTGGGACGTGGTCAACGAGGCCTTCGACGACGGCAACGGCGGCCGCCGCAACTCCAACCTCCAGCGCACCGGCAACGACTGGATCGAGGTCGCCTTCCGCACCGCGCGCGCCGCCGACCCGGCCGCCAAGCTCTGCTACAACGACTACAACATCGACAACTGGAGCTGGGCCAAGACCCAGGGCGTCTACAACATGGTCCGCGACTTCAAACAGCGCGGCGTGCCCATCGACTGCGTCGGCCTGCAGTCGCACTTCAACAGCCAAAGCGCCTACAACAGCAACTACCGCACCACCATCTCCAGCTTCGCCGCCCTCGGCGTGGACGTGCAGATCACCGAGCTGGACATCCAGGGCGGCTCCGCCCAGACCTACGCCGCGGTGACCAACGACTGCCTGGCCGTGCCGCGTTGCACCGGCATCACCGTGTGGGGCGTGCGCGACAGCGACTCCTGGCTCGGCGCCAACACCAGCCCCCTGCTGTTCGACACCTCGGGCAACAAGAAGCCGGCCTACACCTCGGTCCTGAACGCCCTCAACGCCGCCGACCCCAACCCCACGCCCACCCCGACTCCCACGCCAACGGTGACCCC
>NZ_JBPXMD010000118.1:0-975 GCF_051918855.1 Streptosporangium sp. H16 | reverse complement strand
GCCCACCTCCACCGCCACCGCATCCACCGGCGGCCACTGCACCAGCTCGAACCCCGCCACCGGCAGCGGCTCCGCACCCAGCAGACCCTCGGCATGCCCCGTCCACGGAGCCGTGGCGTCGTTTTCCGGACGCGAGTGGATCGAGACCGCCCTACCGCCCGACTCCTCTTCCGCGCCGACGACGACCTGGACCTGCACCCCACCCTCGACGGGCAGCACCAGCGGAGCCTGCAACGTCAGCTCCCGCACCAGCGGCCAGCCCACCTCACCCCCGGCCCGCAACACCAGCTCCAGCAAACCGGTCCCCGGCACCAACACCGTCCCGTTCACCGCATGATCAGCCAGCCACGGCTGTACCGCAGGAGACAAGCGGCCACTGAAGACCACCGACCCACCCCCGGCAACCTCCGTCACCGCACTCAACAACGGATGATCGACCGCGCCCAGACCAGCGGCACTCATCTCCCCGACCCCACCACGCACCGGAATCCAGAACCGCTCCCGCTGGAACGCATACGTCGGCAGATCAACCTGCGCTCTCGGGGTGAGGATCGCCCTCCAGTCGACTCCCACACTGTGAGCGTGCAGCCGACCCAGCGCCTCGATCAGCGCCCGGACCTCGTCCCGGTCCTTGCGAGCGGTCGCGACGAAGGCGCCGTCCTGCACGCTCTGCTGGGCCAGCGCGGTCAGGGTGGTGTCCGGCCCGATCTCCACGAACACACCCGCCTGGCAGGCGGCCACCCCGTCGGCGAAGCGCACCGCCTCGCGCACATGCCGCACCCAGTACCCCGGGTCGGTCAACAGCCCCGGCTCAGCGGGCCGGCCCGTCACGTTGGAAACGACCGGGATGGTCGGCTCACTGAAAGCCAACCCGGAGACGATCTGCTCGAACTCCGCGAGCATCGGCTCCATCAGCGGTGAGTGGAAAGCGTGCGAGACCCGCAGCCGTCGAGTGCGGGCACTCACCAGGCCCGC
>NZ_JBPXMD010000117.1:0-979 GCF_051918855.1 Streptosporangium sp. H16 | reverse complement strand
CTGATCAGCGAGAAGGGTGCTCGGGGGCGCTTCGGTCATGATCCCATCCTCTCGCCCGGCACCGACAATTCCGGGCCTGCGGTCAAGGCCAGCGAGCTGTTCGCTACTTCGTCGGCGGCGGCACCCCCACCCCGATCGGGCACGCCCTGATAGAGCTGGGCAAACTCGACTGCTCCACCTACCTGGCCAGCTACTACGACGACGAACTGCTGCGCCGCCGGGTCAACACCCAGCTCAACCGGCAAGAATCCCGCCACACCCTGGCCCGCAAAATCTTCCACAACCAAAAAGGCGAACTTCGGCAGAAATATAAAGAAGGCCAGGAAGACCAACTCGGAGCGCTAAGCTTTCCGACCAACGTCTGTACTCTATGGAACACGGCTTATACGGCCTGCGTCCTGGAAGAAATGCGAGCCGAGGGTAAGAAGATCTCCGCCGCCGACATCGCACGGCTATCGCCTCTGGGCTTTGAGTATTTGAACATGCTCGGCCGCTACAGCTTCTCCCTGCCCGAGCTGGTCCGCGGCGGGCAGCTGCGGCCGTTGCGCACGTCCCCGCCCGCCGAGTAACCCCCTCGCGTTCAGCGCGCTGGATGCTCCTGAGCCGGAAGGTGTCGGCGAGCATTCAGCGTACCTGCTCATGCGAGATCCCGGCGCTCGTACCAATCTTGCGCAGGCCCCACCCCTCACCCCGCGTGTCCGCCATCGCCACCATCAGCGCCACACCGGTCACCTCTTCCAGCATCGCGCGCAGCTCCGCCAACCGGTGCAGCTGTACCGCAGGCGCCGGGACTGTAGAAAAAACGGCTCCGTCTCTCTTTCGGCTCTGTCGCAGATTCGGTGGTGACGGAACGTCTCCTGCGTCACGGTGAGTCATGGGTGATGTCGACGAGCTGGTGAGTGTCGTGTTCTCGGGCTTATTGCCGCTGGTCGTGGAGTCTGTGGCAGATGAGGGGGAACATATCCGGGTGCGGGCGCGG
>NZ_JBPXMD010000116.1:0-1027 GCF_051918855.1 Streptosporangium sp. H16 | reverse complement strand
TGGAGCGTTCCGCTACGAGATGCGAGGGGGAAGCGCGACAGTTTCGCCCGCCACATCGATCGCGACCTTGCCGCGCAGTGCATACGACCGCCTGTTCTCCAGGAGCTCGTGAGCCTCGCCCATTCGGGCGAGCGGAAGAGTCGCGCCGATGACCGGCTTCACGAGACCACGCTCGACCAGCGTGGTGAGCGCGTCCAGCTTTCCTCGGTTCTGTCGTGTGAAAACGAAGTGATAGGCGGCGTTCCTGCCCCACGCCTCGATGAGGTTCTGCGGCTGCGCGATGTCGACGATGCTGACGACGCGTCCGGAGTCGGCGAGCGTCAGCGGGCTTCGTGTGAGCGTGTCGCCACCGATCGTGTCGAAGACGACATCGACCCCCTTGCCTCGCGTCAGCTCGGCCACGGCCTCGACGTAGTCCGCGGAGGTGTAGTCGATCGCCGCGTCCGCTCCGAGAGAGCGCACGAACTCATGGTCGCCGGCCTTCGCGGTGGTGATCACTCGTGCGCCGATCGCCTTCGCGACCTGGATCGCGATCGTGCCGACACCGCCCGTGCCTCCATGGATGAGGATCGTCTCCCCCACGGTGAGCTGAGCTCGCGTCACCAGGGACTCCCAGACCGTTCCGCCGACGAGAGTCAGGCTCGCCGCCTCCAGGTGACTGACGTTCTCCGGCTTGCGGGCAACGAGGTCGACGTCGGCGACGTGCTGCTCGGCGTAGGAGCCGGGGCCGCCGAAGATCCGGGGCGTGTAGTACACCGCATCGCCGGCGCGGAACTCGGTCACGTGGGATCCGACTTCCTCGATCACGCCGGAGATGTCGTGCCCGATGATCGCCGGGAGCGGCACATGATCCGCATAGTCTCCGCGACGGATCTGATAGTCGAGCGGGTTGAGGGCGGTCGCATGGACGCGCACCCGCACCTGGCGGGGCTCGACTCGCGGTACCGAGACCTCGCGCAGCTCGAAAGCATCGGCCCCCCCGAAACGGGCGAGCACCACGGCCTTCATCGGATCAGTCATATCGGTG
>NZ_JBPXMD010000115.1:0-1045 GCF_051918855.1 Streptosporangium sp. H16 | reverse complement strand
AAGACGGTGTTCGTCTTTCCCGGTCAGGGGTCGCAGTGGCTGGGGATGGGGGTTGAGCTGCTGGAGACCTCGGCGGTGTTCGCGGCGCGGATGGCGGAGTGTGAGGCGGCGCTGTCGGGGTTCGTGGACTGGTCGCTGACCGGGGTGCTGCGGGCCGAGGAGGGCCAGCCGGGCTTTGATCGGGTGGATGTGGTGCAGCCGGTGCTGTGGGCGATGATGGTCTCGCTCGCGCAGGTGTGGCAGTCACTCGGGGTGGAGCCGGCGGCGGTGGTGGGCCATTCCCAAGGTGAGATCGCGGCTGCGGTGGTGGCGGGTGCGTTGTCGCTGGAGGACGGTGCGCGGGTGGTGGCGTTGCGTAGCCGGGCGATCGTGGCGCTGGCGGGCCGGGGCGGGATGGTGTCGGTTCCGTTGCCGTCGGCGCAGGTGGCCGAGCGGCTGGCGGGGTTGGACGGCCGGGTGTCGGTGGCGGCGATCAACGGTCCGGCCTCGACGGTGATCTCCGGTGATGTGGACGCGCTGGACGGGTTGCTGGCCGAGTACGAGCTGGCGGGGGTGCGGGCCAAGCGGATCGAGGTGGATTACGCCTCGCATTCGGCGTATGTGGCGGCGATCGAGGATGAGCTCGCCGCGTTGCTGGCGCCGGTGGTGCCGCGTATCGGGCGTACTGCGTGGTATTCGACGGTGCGGGGGTGCTGGCTGGAGGGTGTGGAGGCCGGCGCGGCGTACTGGTATGAGAATCTGCGCGAGACGGTGGGGTTCGGTCCGGCGGTGGAGGTGCTGGCGGGCGAGGGGTTCCGGTTCTTCGTGGAGTGCAGTGCGCATCCGGTGTTGCGGATCGGGGTGCTGGAGAGTGTGGAGGCGGCCGGGGTCGCGGATGCCTGTGTGGTGGTGGGCACGTTGCGGCGTGATGACGGCGGGGTGCGCCGGTTGTGGACGAGCGCGGCCGAGGTGTGGGTGCGCGGCGGAGAGGTCGACTGGGAGCGGGCCATCGCCCCGGCCCGGCCCAGCACCGTCGACCTGCCCACCTACGCCTTCCAGCACCAGC
>NZ_JBPXMD010000114.1:0-1071 GCF_051918855.1 Streptosporangium sp. H16 | reverse complement strand
GTGGTGCGGCAGAGTAGACACGAAGTGAGGAATGCCTGTCAAGAATCAGGCAGGGCTTGCATTCCGGGCGTTTGCCCGGCGACCGGGTCCCATCTGCTTCCATCAAAGGGCGCTCGCTCTTCCTGGAGGCGCGGTGCGGTGAAACTTTCACCCGTGGCCGTCCCCGCGGCGGCCGGGCGGCCCCTCGCTTTCCCCTCCCGAGCGGAGCGGCCATTGGCGCACGTGGTGCTCGCCGCGGGCGACCGGCGCGACGGCGTCGGGCGCGTCCTGGCGGCGCCGTACCCGCACCACCCGCGTGATCCGCTCGCGGGGAATCAGTCGGTCGGCGAGAAGATGCGCTGCTGGATCTCTCTGCGGTAGTCGTCCAGCGTGTTGTCGATGTGTGTCGCCGCGGCCTGGGCCGCCGCTTCCGGGTCTCCGGCGCGGATGGCCTGGTAGATGGCGTCGTGTTCCTCGACGGCCTTGGCCGCGTGCCCGCCCACCGAGCCGCGCAGTCCGATGAGGTTGGACTGGGCCTGCAGCCGGCGGGCCTCTCGCACCGCTATCTGGAGGAACATGTTGTGCGAGGCCGTCGCGATGGCGGTGTGGAAGGCGTCATCGCCCTCGATGAACAGATCCTCACGTCCGATGTCGAATCCGTAGCGGCACACCCCGGCCGACTTCTCGATGTCGCCCAGCTCCGCCGGGGTGGCACGGCGGGCCGCCAGCCGGCTGGTCTCCATCTCCTGAGCCCGGCGGAACTCAAAGAGCATGTAGATGTGGTCAAGATCGGTGGGCAGGAAGAAGGACGCCCAGCGCCCGGTGCCGAGCATCCCCTCGTCGTCGGCCACATAGAGACCGCGCCCCTTCTGGGCACGCACCCGGCCGAGCGCCGAGAGTATCTTCACCGCCTCACGCACGACGGTCCGGCTCGTGCCCAGCTGCCGGGCCAGCTCGTTCTCGGTGGGCATGCGGTCACCGGGCCGCAGGCGCAACCGACTGATCAACTCCAGCACCTGCTCCGCGGCCACCTCGTAGCCCGGCCGGTACACGCCTTCCGCACGCGGAATATCGACCACGCCGCTCCCTCCC
>NZ_JBPXMD010000113.1:0-1083 GCF_051918855.1 Streptosporangium sp. H16 | reverse complement strand
GAAAGACCCAGCCCAGGCTGATCCGAGCGACCGCCCAGACGTAGTCGACCGGCCGCTTGACGACCTGCGCGGGGGCGACCTGTGCGGGGGCGGCGTGTGCGGGGGCGGCGCCTGTGACCGGCCCGGTGTGAACGTCGTGTCCGTGAGTGGCGGCCATGACGGCTCCCCTTTCCGTGTAGTTCCGTGATGTTCCGCGGTGTTCCGCGGTCTTTGCGACGTCCTCATCACACCGCATTCCCCAAGCCCGGCCACAGTGCCGTACGAACCGCACCCGCGGGACTTTCGGCCTTTTCGCGATCGGCGCACGTCCCTCCCACGGCGGCCGGCGTGACACGCGGGGTCCTTGGTCCCTACCGGCACGCGCCAAAAGGGGACTAACGTGCAGAGCATGATTCGCGTTTTCCTGGTGGACGACCACGAGGTGGTACGGCGCGGTGTCGCCGCGCTACTCGGCTCCGAGGACGACATCGAGGTGATCGGCGAGGCCGGCACCGCCGAGTCGGCCATCGCCCGCATCCCCGCCCTCAAGCCCGACGTCGCCGTGCTCGACGTCCGCCTGCCCGACGGCAACGGAGTCGACGTGTGCCGTGAGGTCCGCTCCCAGTTGCCCGGCCTGGCGTGCCTGATGCTGACCTCCTACGCCGACGACGACGCGTTGTTCGACGCGGTCATGGCCGGGGCCTCGGGGTATGTGCTCAAGCAGATTCACGGCTCTGACCTGGTGGGAGCGGTCCGTACGGTCGCCGCCGGGCAGTCGCTGCTGGATCCGCAGACCACGGCCTCGATGCTGGCGCGCCTGCGCGACCAGGCGGCGAGAAAGGACCCGCTGGCCGCCCTGTCGGATCAGGAGCGGCAGATCCTGGAGCTGATCGGCGAGGGCCTGACCAACCGGCAGATCGGCGAGCGGATGTTCCTGGCCGAGAAGACGGTCAAGAACTACGTCTCCACCCTGCTGAGCAAGCTCGACATGCAGCGGCGCACCCAGGTCGCGGCCATGGCGGCCCGTCTGAGGGCAGATCGGCGGTGATGCAGGGGACTTTGGTCCCTAACGTCGTCGCGGGGCGGACGGGCAGCCTGGAGGGT
>NZ_JBPXMD010000112.1:0-1094 GCF_051918855.1 Streptosporangium sp. H16 | reverse complement strand
GCGGACGCGCCCGGTCGTGACGGTCGCCGTGCCGGCGCGCTCCGGCCCGGCTGTGTCTAAGGTGATCTCGTGCCTGCCCCGCTGAACGTCACCAAGACCCGCGCCGCACTGCGCACCTCGGCGCGGATCTCCCTGCAGATGCTGCTCGTCGTGCTGATGGCCGCACTCACCCTGTGGATCCTGGGCCAGATGTGGTCGATCATCTGGCCCCTGGTCATCGCCCTGCTGCTCACCACCTTGACCTGGCCCATCACCCGCTTCCTGCGCCAACACGGCTGGCACCCCACCCTGGCCGCCTCCACCGTGACCGCCCTGTTCCTGCTCCTCGCCGCCGGCACCCTGGTCCTCATCGCCGTCCCGGTCGCCTCCCAAGCCGGCGAACTGGCCACCGGCGTCGGCAACGGCATCCAACGCCTACGCGACTGGGCCGCCGGACCACCCCTCAACATCGGCGCCGACCAACTCAGCACCGCCCTCGACACCGCCGCCACCCGCATCCAATCAAGCGTCGGCAGCATCGTCACCGCCACCGTCACCGGCGTCGGCACCATCCTCAACGGCCTGGTCACCACCGTCCTGGCCCTGTTCCTGATGTTCTTCTTCCTCAAAGACGGCCCCCGATTCCTCCCCTGGCTCACCCGCCAGCTCCCCGGCCGCCTGGCCACCGACCTGCCCACCGTGGCCGCCCACAGCTGGGACACCCTGGGCTCCTTCGTCCGCTCCCAAGCCTTCGTCGGCCTGCTCGACGCCATCTTCATCGGCCTGGGCCTCTGGATCGTCGGCGTCCCCCTCGTCCTGCCCCTGGCCGTCCTGACCTTCGTCGCGGCCTTCATCCCCATCATCGGCGCCCTGTTCGCCGGCTTCGTCGCCGTCCTGATCACCCTGGTCTCCAACGGCCCCACCGACGCCCTCATCGTGCTCGCCATCATCATCGCCGTCCAGCAACTCGAGGGAAACGTCTTCCAGCCCATGGTGCAAAGCCGCGGCCTGGGCCTGCACGCCGCCGTGATCCTCCTCGCCGTCACCCTCGGCGGCAACCTCGCCGGCATCGTGGGCAGCCTGCTCGCCGTACCCGTCGCCGCCCTGATCGCCGT
>NZ_JBPXMD010000111.1:0-1224 GCF_051918855.1 Streptosporangium sp. H16 | reverse complement strand
TGCTCCGTTCCTCAAAGCAGGTAGGTAAAACGGCGTCGGCGTTGACGAGGCTCGGGAGCCGGGCGGCCCCAGATCCAGGGGCGAGCGCGGGCGTTGAGCTGGGTGGTGGCCACGGCGGTGGCGTAGGCGATCTCGTCAGGGTCGGCGAAGGTCTGCCCGGCCAGGGCCTGGCGGCGGAAGATGCGCCACCAGGCCTCTTGTAGGTTGAGCCAGCAGGCGCCTTTGGGAATGAACACCTGCTGGATCCGTGGATGTTCGGTGAGCCATTCGCGGGTGGAGACGCTGTTGTGGCTGGAGAGATTGTCGGTGATCACCGCGATCGTGCCGATCGGGTTGTTCTGCTCCAGTAGGGCCAGGAAGCGCTGCCAGCCGACACTGTTGCGCGATGCGGCTGTCATGGTGACCGCATGGCCATCAGCGACGCGCAGGCCGCCGTACACCCAGGTCTTCTGTGGCCCGCGGCTGTATTCCAGCCGGGCTTTGATCCGCCGGCCGTCGGCGCTCCAGCCGGGGGCGGGCTCGAAGGTCCGGGGAAGGACGGGGCCCAGCTCATCGGCGGCCACGACCGTCACTCCCGGCGGCGGGCAGGTGTAGAGGGCAACAACCTGGGTTCTTTTGGGGCGAAGTCCGGGTCGTGGCTGGTGGCCCAGGAGCGAGGGCGGCGCCAGCGCACCCCCTCGGCCAGCAAGATCCGCCGCACCTGCGAGCGCGCCACCACAATGCCCAACTCATGGACGGCCTCGGTCAGGGTGTCCAGCGTCCAGCTGCCCGGCCCGGCCTCATCGGCCGCGGCCAGCTCACCGGTTGCCTGATCGCGCACCGGCCGGCCCGGCGGCCGGCTGCGGGCCAGCGCGATGATCTGCGAGCGCTCGGCTTCGCCGAGCCGCCGTTTACGGCCGACACCAGGGCGATCTCCCAGCCCGTCCAGGCCCTGATCGTTGAAGCGCGCCAGCCGGTAGCGCACCGTCTTCTCCGCACAGCCGAGCTCACGGGCAATCTGCGGCACCCGCGACCGCTCCCAGCTCAACGCGATGATCTGAGCTCTACGAATCCAGTCGGCCGGAGCGTGCCGGGCACCGGCCAGTTTGCGGATCTTGCGTTCCTCGATCGCGTCCTTCGGCGCTCGCGCGAACAGGAGCTTCGGCACTGCCTCACCGCCTATCAAGACCTACTGGGCCCTGATAGTACGTCTAATCTTGCCACTCAAAAAGGAACGGAGCACTA
>NZ_JBPXMD010000110.1:0-1235 GCF_051918855.1 Streptosporangium sp. H16 | reverse complement strand
GGAGATGCGGGTGAATGGGGCCGGTCGCCTTTGACCCGCGCATAAAGGACTGGCAAGGAAACACCCGAGAGGCTGCGTCCGTGATCGTCCGGGACGCTCATGTCAGCATGCTTGCGCTCATGGACACGACGTCGCCCGCTCCTGCCTCCATGCCGAGCCCACCACCCGCGGAAAACGTTCACACGGACGCGCCCGCACCCGGCGAGCGGCGTCCGGCCCGCACCCCCCGCACCCGGCATACCTGGCGCACCCCGCGCACCCTGCGCACGCCGCGCACCTGGCGCTGGCTGCCCACCGCCTCGGTAACCGCCCTCACCACCGCCGCCCTGCTCCTGTACGGCGTCTCGGCCACCGACATCGCCCTGTTCGGCGCCTACCTCACCCTCGCCCTGGCCCTGCCCGGCGTACTGATCATCCGCGCCACCTACCGCGGCGACCGCACCCTGGCCGAGGAGATCGCCCTGGGCACGGCACTGGGCTACGCCCTGGAGATCTTCACCTACATCCCCGCCCGCGCCGCCGGCCTGCCCCTGCTCGTCCTGACCTGGCCCATCGCCACCTACACCCTCTTCTTGACCATCCCGCGCCTGCGCAAGCACTGGAGCGGCCGCCCCCGCCCACCGGCACCCACCTGGTGGTCATGGGCACTGGCCCTGACCATCGCCTACCTCACCATCTTGGGCATCGCCAGATTCTTCCGCGGCCACGCCCTCACCTGGCCCACCCTGGCCACCTCCTCGGTCGACATGCCCTTCCACCTCGCCCTGATCGGCGAACTGAAACACCACATGCCCCCCACCGTCCCCATGGTCGACGGCGAACCCCTGCTCTACCACTGGTTCGTCTACACCCACTTCGCCGCCACGAGCTGGATCACCGGCATCGAACCCCTCGTCCTGCTCTTCCGCCTGGGCATGCTGCCCATGATGGCCGCCCTCCTCATCCTCCTGGCCATGATCGCCCGCCGCCTCACCGGCTCACGAGCCGCCGCACTCCTGGCCATCACCGGCACGATCTCCGTCGGAGCGGCAAGTCTTTACCTGGGGACAAGTGAGCTGTTCACCTGGGGAGGCATTCCAGACGCTTCATGGACGAGCCCCACCCAGGCCTTCGGAGCCCTCCTCTTCGCCCCGGTCGTCCTGCTGCTCGCCGACCTTCTCGAACGGCGGAGACGTGACGTCGGCAGATGGCTCCTGCTCGGCGTGTTCATCGTGGCGGTCATGGGAGCCAAGGCC
>NZ_JBPXMD010000109.1:0-1285 GCF_051918855.1 Streptosporangium sp. H16 | reverse complement strand
CTCGTACGGAGGACGGGTCAGCTCGACGGGGTGGGGGTGCAGGTGACGGTGGGCGGGGTGGCGGTGCCGCTCGAGGTGGCCAGGAAGCCGAATGTGGTGGACCCGCTGGGGGCCAGCGATCCGTTGTAGCTCTCGTTGGTGATCGTGTACGGCCCGGCGGTGCTGTCGGTGCGGGCGCCCCAGATCTGCGTGATCCGCTGACCGTCGGGGAAGGTGAGTGTCACCGTCCACCCGGTGGTCCCGGTGGTGCCGGTGTTGGTCACCGTCACCTTTCCCTGAGATCCGCCGGACCAGCTGCCGATCTGGCTGTACACCGCCGTGCAGGTCGGAGGGGGTTCCGGGCAGGCCGGGGCGGCGGCGGTGACCGGCGAGGTGAAGGCAGAGGTGTTCCCGGCCGCGTCACGGGCCCGAACCTGGTAGCGGAAGATCCCCACACCGGACTGCGTGAAGGACGTGGTCGTCGAGGTGCCCACGGAGACGAACGTGCCGCCGGTGGTGCCGGACGCGCGCCAGATCTCGTAGCCGGTGACGCCCACGTTGTCCGTCGACGCGGTCCAGCTCAGCGTCACCGAGCCGCAGGTGGCGCTCGCCGTCGGCGTACCCGGTGTGGTGGGCGCCTGCGTGTCCGGCGGCAGGGTCGGGCACGGCGGCGGCACGATGCTGACCGGCTCGGTGAAGGCGGAGGTGTTGCCGGCCGTGTCGCGTGCTCGCACCTTGAACTGCAACAGCCCGGTGATGGGCTGGGTGAAGGAGGTGGTCGTGGTCGTGCCGGCCGAGGTGAACGCGCCGCCGTTGGTCGCGCGGTAGACGTCGTAGTCGGCGACGCCCACGTTGTCGGTGGAGGCGGTCCAGCTCAGCGTCACTGTGTAGGGAGAGCAGCTGACCGTGGTCCTCAGCCCGGTCGGGACCGTCGGTGGGGTGGTGTCGCCGAGCGGCATGATCCTTACGGGGGCCGTCGCGGACAGCGCGGGCGTGGAAACCACGAGCCCGGCCAAGGCGGCGAGCGCCACAAGGACGGTGCGGACAAGTCGCCGTTGCATGGTGGCTCCCTGACGGCCGGGAGGCGGGGGCGGCGGCCGGTCGGCTCGTCCCACACCGAATCAATGCGGTGTGCAGACGGTAGGCGGCTACGCCGCGCCGTGTCGACACTGCGACCAGGCGGGCGGCGAAGTATGAGGTCGCCGCTGAAAGTTTCACCCGTCGCGGCACGCGCCCGTCCGATCACCGCGGTGGGCGCGTCAGAATCGAGTGCCGCGATCACGTCGTGCATCGTCGTTCAGGGAGG
>NZ_JBPXMD010000108.1:0-1301 GCF_051918855.1 Streptosporangium sp. H16 | reverse complement strand
CACGCGACGGCGCTTTGATCCGGAGTTCCGGGCGGGTGCGGTGCGTATCGTGAAGGAGACCGGCAAGCCCGTCGCGCAGGTGGCGCGGGATCTGGGGATCAGCCCGTATACGTTGCACAATTGGGTGCAGATGGACCGGCTGGACGAGCAGTACAACGGCAACGGGAGCGGAACGCTGGAGGAGTCGGAGCAGGAGGAGCTGGCCCGGCTGCGGCGGGAGAAGGCCGCGCTGGTCAAGCAGCACGCCCAGGAGAAGGCGGCCTGGGAGAAGGAACGCGAGCAGCTGGAAGACGAGCGTGACGTGCTCAAGCGTTCCGTGGTCTTGTGGGTCAAAGAGGCGATGGGCCGATAAGCGTGGCGGCCTTCATCAGCTCCCAGAAGACCGAGCACGATATCGACCACACCGTCTCCTGCCGGGCGCTGGGCGTCTCGCAGTCCTGGTACTACAAGTGGAAGAACCGCATCGGCGACCCCGCGCCGACCGCCCGGCAGCGTCGGCGGGCCGACCTGGATGCGCAGATCGCCCGTTCATTCGAGGCGTCGGGCGGCACCTACGGCTCGCCGCGCATCACTCGTGACCTGCGTGAGGCGGGCTGGCGGGTGTCGGAGAACACGGTCGCAGCAAGAATGGCCGAGCTCGGCCTGGTCGCCCGCCGGCGGCGCAAGCCGCGCTCGCTGACCCGCCAAGGCAAGCGGCCGGCCGCGCCGGACCTGGTGCGGCGGACGTTCACCGCGCCCGCTGCGGACGTGCTGTGGTGCGGCGATGTGACCCAGATCGACACCGACGAGGGCAAGCTCTACCTGGCCACGGTCGAGGACCTGTTTTCCCGCCGGCTGCTCGGTTACGCCATGTCCGAGCACCACGATGCCGCGCTGACCTGCGCCTCGCTGCAGATGGCGGTGGCCACCCGCGGCGGCGACGTGGACGGGGTGATCTTCCACTCGGACCGCGGCTCGGAATACACCGCTGCTCGCTACCAGGAGCTGTGCAGGCGCTGGGGTGTGGTCCAGTCCATGGGGCGCGTGGGCTGCGCGCTCGACAACGCGGCCGCCGAGGCGTTCAACAGCACCCTCAAGGTCGAGTATGTGCATCGCCACCGGTTCCGCACCCGGGCCGAGGCCCGTCTGAAGATCGCCACCTGGATCACCGACTTCTATAACACCACCCGGCGGCACAGCGCCAACGACGGCCTGCCGCCCATCACATTCGAACGTCACATGATCGAGAAGAGACACGCCTCATCGGCCCTGCTGGGGACCGCTGTGGCATAAACCGTCTCCACGATTTCAGGGGATTGACA
>NZ_JBPXMD010000107.1:0-1341 GCF_051918855.1 Streptosporangium sp. H16 | reverse complement strand
GGGGGCGGCGGGCACGGCGATCCGCGCGAGCGCGATCCCGAGCTGGTGCGCCGTGACGTCGCCGAGGGCTACGTCTCCCCCGACGCGGCCCGCCGCACCTACGGGATCGACGATGTCTGAGCCCTTCGCCCTCGGAGACGTCGCACCCGTCGCCCCGGACGGGGGAAAGGCCGCCGGTGGGGGGCGCGTCCGGGTGGACGGCGCGACGGTCGAGGTGGTGCGCAGCCATCTCACCTCGGCCGCCGAGGAGATGCGGGCCACGCTCGTCCGCACCGCCTTCAACCCGGTCATCTACGAGGTCTTCGACTTCGGCGTCTCCGTCTACGACACGGACCTGCGGCTGGTCGCCGAGGCCACCGGGCTGAGCCGTTTCCTCGGCGCCAACGACTATTCCATCCGCAAGGGTGTGGATTATGTGGGGCGGGAGAATCTGTGTCCGGGTGATGTGGTGTTGTTGAATTATCCGTACTGGAACGCGGCGCATTCCTATGACGCGACGTTGTTCTGTCCGGTGTTCGTGGGTGTGGATCTGGTGGGTTTCTTGTGTGTGCGGGCTCATTGGATGGATCTGGGGGCGAAGGATCCGGGGTATGTGTTGGATTCTACGGATATGCATCAGGAGGGGATTATCTTTCCGGGGACGAAGGTGTTCTCGGGGGGTGTGCCGAATCGGGAGATCATCGAGTTGATCCGGTTCAATTCGCGGATGCCGGATCTGGTGATCGGTGATCTGAACGCGCAGGTCGCCGCGCTGCGCACCGGCGAGCGCCGCGTCCGCGAGCTCTACGCCCGCTACGGCGCGGCCGTCGTCGAGTCCGTCGTCGAGACCGTGGTCGCCACCGCCGCCGAGTCCGCCGCCGAGGCCGTCGCCCGTCTCCCGCAGGGCTCGTGGACGGCGGTCGACTGGCTGGACGACGACGGCGTCACCGAGGACCCGGTCCGCATGCAGGTCACCGTCACCGTCGCCGACGGCACCTTCACCGTCGACTTCGCCGGATCGTCAGGCGCGACCGCGGGGCCGGTCAACCTCCCGTTCGGCGCGACCATCGCGACCTGCCGGGTCGCGTTCAAGGCGATCACCACGCCGGGGGAGCAGACCAACGCCGGGCACTTCGCCCCGCTGGAGGTGCGGGCCGAGCCGGGCACGCTCTTCCACGCCGCCTACCCGGCGGCGACCTTCACCCAGTGGACGGGGACAGTCGCCCTGGAGCTGATCTACAAGGCGCTGGCGCAGGGGATGCCGGACCGGCTGCCGGCCTCGTCCGGGGGTGACGTGCCGGGGTTCATGATGGTCGGGGTCCATCCGGAGACCGGGCAGATGTTCGCGGTCAGCAACAACGA
>NZ_JBPXMD010000106.1:0-1391 GCF_051918855.1 Streptosporangium sp. H16 | reverse complement strand
TGGACCAACGACATCAGCCACGGCGAACTGCTGCGCACCAGCGCCGACCAGACCATGACCGTCGACCCCTGCAACCTCCAGCTGCTCTACCAGGGCCGCAACCCCAACTCCAACGGCGTCGACTACGGCCTCCTGCCCTACCGGCCCGGCCTGCTCACACTCCAGCGCTAAGGCACATGGACCTGCTGACCCAGACCGGCACCAGTTGCTGACCTTCCTTCCGTCCTGACGAGGGGGCCTCCGGTGCGGCGCGACCCGCCGCACCGGAGGCTTCGGTTTGAGCCCTGACAGGGCAAGCCGTCAGCGAAGTGGCTGGAGGCGCCCCGGCAATCGAAAGGACATGATGTGAGACGACGGCTCAGGGCCATGCTGGCGGCCGGTGCCTTACCCCTGTTGGTCGCGGGCCTGCTCCTGGCGGTCCGGCCCGCCGCGGCCGCGTCGCTGACCCAGGTGACCAACTTCGGTAACAACCCGACGAACCTCAACATGTACATCTACGTACCGGACAGGGTCGCGGCACGGCCGGCGATGCTGGTCATGGTCCACTACTGCACGGGCACGGCCAGCGGAGTCTTCAACAGCGTCGGGCGTGACTACGTGACCGCGGCGGACCGGTACGGGTACATCATCGTGCTCCCCGAGGCCACCCGGGAGGGACGCTGCTTCGACGTCTCCACCCCCGCCGCGCTCAGGCGCGACGGCGGCGGTGATTCCACCGGAATCATGTCCATGGCCACGTGGGCCCGGCAGCGCCACAACGTCGACCCCGCCCGCATCGTGGTCAGTGGCTTCTCCTCCGGCGCGATGATGACCAACGTGCTCGCCGCCCAGTACCCGGACGTGTTCACGGCCGCCGCGGCGTTCTCCGGCGTCCCCGCCGGGTGCTTCGCCACCACCAACGGATCGCTGTGGAACAGCCAGTGCTCCGGCGGGAACCTCATCAAGACCCCGCAGCAGTGGGGCGACCAGGCGCGGGCGATGTATCCCGGATACACCGGCCGCTATCCCCGGATGCAACTGTGGCACGGCAGCACCGACACCACGCTCGCCTACCCCAACTTCGGCGAAGAGATCAAGCAGTGGACCAACCTGCACGGATCGAGCCAGACACCGGCGTTCACCGACAGCCCTCGATCGGGTGTGACCCGGACCCGGTACGGTGCCACCACGACCCAGGCCCCCGTCGAAGCGTTCAGCTTCGCGGGCTACGGCCACTCCCTGCCGCTGGACGGCATGTTCCCCCACGCCATCACGTTCCTCGGCCTCGACGGCGGCGCAAACCCGTCGCCGACTCCGACGGTGACTCCGACGCCGGGGACGGCGGGGGCGATCCGGGGTGTGGGCTCGGGCAGGTGCCTCGACGTGAGCGGCGTCTCCCAGGCCAACGGCGC
>NZ_JBPXMD010000105.1:0-1403 GCF_051918855.1 Streptosporangium sp. H16 | reverse complement strand
CCTTCCATGATCATGTCGAGGACGGCGTGCTCGTCCAGCTCACCGGCACCGGCCTCACGAATGACCCGGCCCTCCCGCAGGACCAGCACCCGATCGGCCAGCCCCAGCACCTCGGGAACCTCGCTGGAGACCAGCAACACCCCGATCCCCTCATCGGCCAGCCGCCGCACCAGCGCGTACAACTCCGCCCGAGCCCCCACATCCACCCCGCGGGTCGGCTCGTCCAGCAGCAGCAGCTTGCGGTTGTTCAGCAACCACCGGGCCAGCACCGCCTTTTGCTGGTTACCGCCCGACAACGTCTTGATCGGCCGCTCCGGATCGGAGGGGCGGATGTCGAGGGCCTGCACCATCTCCCGCGCATCGGCCGCCTCCCGGCGCCGGTCCATCCAGCCCAGCCGCGAATACCGGCCCAAACTCGCCAGGCTGATGTTGCGCGACACGCTCTGGTCCAGCAGCAACGCCTGCGCCTTGCGCTCCTCGGGCGCCAGCCCCATACCCAGGCGCACCGCACCGGTCGTGCCACCGCCCCGGCGCACCGGCCTGCCCTCCAGAACCACCTGGCCGGAAAACCGCCGCGCCCCGTACACCGCCTCGATGATCTCCGAGCGGCCCGAGCCGACCAGACCGGCCAGCCCCACGATCTCCCCCGCCCGCACCGAGAACGACACGTCGTTGACGACCCCGGGGACGGTGAGGTTCTCGACCCGCAGCACCTCGTTACCCGCGACGGGTTCCGCGCGGCGCGGCGGGAAGACGTACTCGACGTTGCGGCCGGTCATCAGCGACACCACCTGCGAGGTCGGCGTCTCCTTGGCCGGCAGGCCCACCGCGACCGTACGGCCGTCCTTGAGCACCGTCACCCGGTCCCCGATCTCGCGGATCTCCTCCAGCCGGTGCGAGATGTAGACCACCGCCACCCCCTGGGCGGTCAGCTCCCGGATGATCCGGAACAGGTTGCCCACCTCGTCATGGGCCAGCGCCGCCGACGGCTCGTCCATGATGATCAACCGGGTGTCGTGCGACAGCGCCCGCGCCATGCTCACCACCTGCTTGGCCGCCGGAGACAACCGGCCCACCTCCACCGACGGGCGGATCTCCGCATGCCCCAGCCGCGCCAGCAACTCCCGCGTCGCCCGCGCCGCCTCCGAACGGCCCACGAACCCCATCCGGGCCGGCTCATGACCCAAGAACACGTTCTCGGCCACGCTCAGCCCGTCCACCAGGTCCAGCTCCTGGTAGATCGTGGAGATCCCGAGCCGGATCGCCGCGATCGGGCTCGACAGCCGCACCTCCTCACCGTTGAGCGTGATCGTCCCCTCGTCGGGCTGGTGAGCGCCCGCCAGGGTCTTGATCAGCGTGGACTTCCCGGCACCGTTCTGGCCGAGCAGGCAGTGCACCTCTCC
>NZ_JBPXMD010000104.1:0-1537 GCF_051918855.1 Streptosporangium sp. H16 | reverse complement strand
CGGTAGGTGTCAAGTCAAATGCGACAGGAGTCTGCTGATCTGATCGCTAGGCGACCTCTTCCTCGGGCTGGTTGATGTAGGCGACCTTCGGGATCTTGGGGAGTCGGGGTGCGCGGGTGAACCGGTGGGGATTGACCGCGCGGAAGCGCTCGATGGTCTCGGCACGCTTGTCCTGGATGGCGTGGGCGGTGCCCAGGTGCACGGTGAACGGCGTGTGCAGGCCGATCCCGGCGTGGTAGTGCTCATGGTTGTAGTAGGTGAAGAACCGCCGGCAGAAGGCCTGGGCGTCGGTCAGGGAGGCGAAGCGCTCGGGGAAGACCGGGCAGTATTTGAGGGTTTTGAACGCGGCCTCGCTGTAGGGGTTGTCGTTGCTCACCTTCGGCCGGGAGTGCGATTTGACGATATCGAGGGTGGCCAGTAGATCGGTGACCGCGCGGGAGGTCATCGAGGTGCCGTTGTCGGAGTGGATGGTGGCCGGCGCGAGGCCGCCGTTGGCGCGGATCGCGTTCTCCATGAACTCGGCCGCCAGGTCGCCGGTTTCGCGCAGGTGGATCTCCCAGGGCACGACGTCCCGGGAGAAGATGTCGATCATGACGTAGAGGTCGTAGTACTGCCGGTCGGCGGGGCCGTGCAGCTTGGTGATGTCCCAGCTGAAGATCTCGTTGGGGGCGCGGGCGATCAGGTAGGGCTTTATGGCGGGCTTGGGCGCGGCGCTCGCGGACTTGGTCGCGCTCGCGCAAGAGCCGGTACATGGTGGAGGCCGACGCCAGGTAGGCGCCCTCGTCCGGCAGCGTCGCCCAGAGCTGGCGGGGCGCCTTGTCGACGAAGCGGGCACTGTTGCGCGGTGATCAGCTCCTCACGCTCGGCGTCGGTCAGCTTGTTGGGCGGCGCGGGACGCGGCACGCTCTCGCGCTCGGTCGGCTCGGCCAGGGCCCGGCAGGAGGAGCCGCGGGCGACGCCTGCCAACGCGCAGGAGCGGTAGATCGGCAAGCCTGCGGCGAGCAGGTCGAGCGTCTCGCGCCGGCAGGTGGTCACGAGGTCTCGTTCTCCGCGCTCTCGGAGATCATTTCCAAGAGCGCGAAACCTTTTCCCATGATGTCCAGGGCTGCTTCGGTCTGCGCGAGCTTCTTGTCGGCCTTGGCCTTGGCCTTGTCCCTGGCCAGCGCCGCATTCTCCTTGCGCAGCTGCTCCAACTCCAGTTGCTCGGGCGTTTTACGCGCCCGCGCGGAACTTGCCGGACCGGCGGCGGGGGTCAGCTCGCCGTTGTCGCGCTGGCGACGCCACAGGTCGATGCTCGTGCTGTAGAGGCCCTCGCGCCGCAGGACCCTGCCCTTCTCGCCGTCGGGGGCGGCCTCGTACTCCGTGACGATCCGCAGCTTGTACTCGGCCGAGAAGTGCCGTCGTTTGGGCCGGTCGCCTCGGGGGCCGTCACCGCGTTGAAGGTCATGGCTGGTCATGGTCACTGTGCTCGATACCCGTTCTCGCCCTGCTCATGTCAGTTAAGGAACTTGATCCCTGTTTGTCTCACTTGAGCTTG
>NZ_JBPXMD010000103.1:0-1544 GCF_051918855.1 Streptosporangium sp. H16 | reverse complement strand
CACTGTGCTCGATACCCGTTCTCGCCCTGCTCATGTCAGTTAAGGAACTTGATCCCTGTTTGTCTCACTTGAGCTTGACACAGAGGGCCTCCCGCCCCGACCTTTTCCCGCACGCCCAGTGCTCCGGTGTCAACCTCAAAGGGGTGCGCTGCGCCAAGCGCATCTTCACCGGCATCGGCGCCGAGCACTGCCACGTGCATCTGACCACCGCCGAACAGCAGCGGCGCGAGCAGTTGCGCGCCGCCCGCGACAAGGTCCGCCAGGCCGAAGAAGACGCCATCGAGTGCCAGCGAGTGGCCTTGGCCCATGACTGGATCGACCGCTACGGCCGCCGCCCCCAACGGGTGGAACTTCCTACTCTGCCCTCGCGGCCGCACCAGATCACCCTCACCCACCCCGACGTTCCGCGGCCGGCGGATGCGCCGCATGCGGTCATCGGGGTGTACGAGACCGGCTGGCTGACGATCTGCCCCCGCGCCGGTGAGATCATCCGGGCTTTCCTCGATGCTCCGCGCGCCTCGGCGCAGGAGATCGCCGCACACGCCGCGGCCCAGACCCCTGGATGTTGGGACGACGGCGAGCAGTGGCTGACCTCGTGTGTCTGGGACGGCATCCAGCCGCCGGTGAGATGCCCGAGCTGGACGAATACCCCGGCATCCACACGTTGCGGCTGCAGATGCTCGGCGACGAGCGCAGCTGGGCCCACTGGGATAACGGGTTCTCCGCACTGGTTCAGGCTTGCGGCCACCCGGAGGTGGAGACCATGGCGGATCTGCTGGCGTTCTGGCAGCACGTGGGCATCTTGACCCAAACCCAGAGCACGGACACCAGCTCGCGTGACGAGCCACAGCTGATGATCGGGACAACGGTGCGCTCGCCCTGGCGGGTCCTGCACGCGGCGGGGCGCCCCGAGGTTCCGTACGCGCTGATGGGGGCGGTGCGCTTCCTGACCGAGGTGGCCACCCCGTGGGATCGTGAGATCTCTCCGGGGGAGGTTTTGGAGTTGGCCCGCGTCACCATTTAGGGGTGCACCGCGATTACCTTACCGGGCCATTCGGTGGGGTGCGGTTGGCTTAGAAGACGTGAATAGAGCGGCGTGTGGCCGTCCAGGCATCGATGTGATCAAGAGCGGTGCGCAGGGCGGCCTTGCCGCGCTCTCCTGGAAGGCCACCTTGGCCACGCCGGGATCCACCACCTTGCTGGCACCGATGTCATCAGCTGCCACAAGCTCGGAGTGCTTATTGCGAATCGGGACGGGCTTCGCCCAAGCGGTCCTCAAGCAGGCTATGTGCCCAAAGTGGCCTCTCTAGGGGCCATCGGCATGCGTTCGGACGGCGTCAACACCCAAGCCCGATTGCACACTGGCCTACGAGGCGCACCTGAGTTCCTCGTCCCCACACCCGCTGGCCAACCTTCTCAGGCCGCCTCAGCAACGGAGGTTGCTGAACACAAAGACTTGACAGGGAACATCACCTCACCGCGCAGCTCCACCGTGACCGGCTCGGCCAGCCTGGCGGGCAGCCCCACGATGGTGCCAATCGCGT
>NZ_JBPXMD010000102.1:0-1563 GCF_051918855.1 Streptosporangium sp. H16 | reverse complement strand
AGTCCTTGAGTAGGGCGGGACACGTGAAATCCTGTCTGAACATGGGGAGACCACTCTCCAAGCCTAAGTACTCGTGCCCCGCCCTACTCAAGGACTTTTATGAGACAAGTGGAACACCTTGGAAAGGGTGACCGAAGTGGGTGATAGTCCCGTACACGTAATGCGAATAAAAGTCCTTGAGTAGGGCGGGACACGTGAAATCCTGTCTGAACATGGGGAGACCACTCTCCAAGCCTAAGTACTCGTGCATGACCGATAGCGAACCAGTACCGTGAGGGAAAGGTGAAAAGCACCCCGACAAGGGGAGTGAAAGAGATCCTGAAACCGAATGCCTACAAACAGTTGGAGCCCAAGATTTGTTCTGGGTGACAGCGTACCTTTTGTATAATGGGTCAGCGACTTAGTCTGACGAGCAAGCTTAAACCGGTAGGTGTAGGCGCAGCGAAAGCGAGTCTGAACAGGGCGTTCAGTTCGTCGGATTAGACCCGAAACCAAGTGATCTAGCCATGAGCAGGTTGAAGGTAAGGTAACACTTACTGGAGGACCGAACCCGCATCTGTTGCAATAGATTGGGATGACTTGTGGCTAGGGGTGAAAGGCCAATCAAACTTGGAGATAGCTGGTTCTCCGCGAAATCTATTTAGGTAGAGCGTCGATCGAATACCTTCGGGGGTAGAGCACTGGATGGGCTAGGGGATCTCACCGATTTACCAAACCTAACCAAACTCCGAATACCGAAGAGTACTAATCGGCAGACACACGGCGGGTGCTAACGTCCGTCGTGAAGAGGGCAACAACCCTGACCACCATCTAAGGTCCCTAAGTTATGGCTAAGTGGGAAAGGATGTGAGGATCCCAAAACAACCAGGATGTTGGCTTAGAAGCAGCCATCATTTAAAGAAAGCGTAACAGCTCACTGGTCTAAATAAGGGTCTTTGCGCCGAAAATGTACCGGGGCTAAAGCCATACACCGAAGCTGTGGATTCTTTGGAACCTTCGGGTTCCCGGGAGTGGTAGCGGAGCGTTCTGTAAGCCGTTGAAGAGAGACCCGTGAGGGCTCTTGGAGGTATCAGAAGTGAGAATGCTGACATGAGTAACGATAAAGGGAGTGAGAGACTCCCTCGCCGAAAGTCCAAGGGTTCCTGCTTAAAGTTAATCTGAGCAGGGTTAGCCGGCCCCTAAGGCGAGGCCGAAAGGCGTAGTCGATGGGAACCACGTTAATATTCGTGGGCCTGCGGGTAGTGACGGATCGCGTATGTTGTTCTTCCTTATTGGATTGGAAGGGCTTCGAAGCGGTTCCAGGAAATAGCTCCCGCGTATAGACCGTACCCTAAACCGACACTGGTGGACTGGTAGAGAATACCAAGGCGCTTGAGAGAACTGCGTTGAAGGAACTCGGCAAATTGCACGCGTAACTTCGGAAGAAGCGTGACCCTTATGTACGCAAGTATGTGAGGGTGGCACAGACCAGGGTCACGCTTCTTCCGAAGGAACTCGGCAAATTGCACGCGTAACTTCGGAAGAAGCGTGACCCTTATGTACGCAAGTATGTGAGGGTGGCAC
>NZ_JBPXMD010000101.1:0-1662 GCF_051918855.1 Streptosporangium sp. H16 | reverse complement strand
CTTAGCTTGTTGTTTAACCTCTGAGATCGCGTTTGGCTGTGAGGGACTTCGGTCGTTTGTTGACTTTCCCCAGTTCGTAGCGGGGAGCGCGGTGCTTGTTGCGGGAGCCGGGCGGACGTCCCCGGCCGGGCTTGCCGGGTTTGGGCGCACGGGCCGGACATGACGTTGCCGGGCGGATGTTGCGAAACCCTCGCCGTACCCGAGCCGGACTCAGCCGCCCGGGCAGAGCGGGTCTCTCCCACGAACGGCGCAGGTCCTCCACCAGATGACGGGCCAGGCGCAGCTGGGTGTAGGCGGCGATGATCAGCCAGGTCCAGCGGTCGGCCGCCTGCGGGTTGCGGATCTTCGGCGCGGTCCAGTCCAGGGTCTGCTTGAAGAACCGGAACGTATGCTCCAGGTCGAATCTGCGCAGGAACGCCTGCCACGGCAGGTCGATCCGGGCGGCCGGCAGGCCCACGGCCGAGGACCACAGCCACACCGGCCCGGGGCTGGGCATCGCCCGGCAGCCGTTCCACGCTCAGCCGGATCAGCGTGCCCTCGATGACCGGCAGCTCGCCGTCGTGATCGATCCAGGCGGCCCGGCGGGTGAGCCGATGATGCAGCCGATCCCATGCGGTCGCGATCGCCGTGCCGTAGCGCGTCGTCCGGGTTGAGGCGGCCTGGTCCGGGCTGTGCCAGGTCGCCGGGTCGACGAAACGGAACACGCCGCCGTGCCTGGGTGGACGGCCCCCGGCGGGACTGGCCAGGTTGAATGCTTCGCGCGAGGGCGCCGGACGGTGCAGCACCCGGTCCGAGCGCAGCCGCCCCAGCACCTCCACCGGTAGATCGGCCAGCAGGAAGGCCAGGCGGGGCAGGTCGTAGCCGGCGTCGAACACCAGCAGGACGTCCGGATCACCCGGCCGCCACTGCCCCGCCTCGATCAGACCGGTGAGCAGGGCGCGGACCTGGGCGCGGACCTGGGCGGCGGTCACGGCCGCCACATCGGCCTCGGCCTCCAGCCGCAGCGCGTCCAGAACCTGAGTCCAGGAGGTCCGGCCCGTCTCCAGCGCGGCGATCACCGAGTACGGCCAGCCCGGGATCATCAGATGCTGATCCTTGCTGCGGCCGTAGGTATGGCAGAACGAACGATCCGGGCTGGTGGCGGCATCCGGGCGTAGCCACGGGGACACGTCCACCGCCAGCACCAGGCGTCCGCCCGCCGCCCTGGGCAGCCGCAGAGCGGCCAGCGCCCGCCGGAACCTGCTGATCTCGATGCGGCCCTGGTTCAGCCCGCCGTACAAGGCGCCGTGCCCACGCCGGTGCTCGGGTGCCAGCGCCAGATCCACCAGCGTCGTGACCGGCCCGGCGGTGCACAAGAGCGCGTCGGTCAACTCGAACAGCTCATCGGCCCGAGCGCTCAGACAGGCGTAGAACTCGCCGCGAAAGCCCGACAACGCGGTCAGCGCTTCGGTACGGAGATCTTCCTGGTGCACATCTGGGCTGCATACCGCAGCGCGTGTCAGCATGGACCTCACGGCCACCGCCTTCATCGTGATGTCTTGGTGACTCGACGATGAGGCGGTGGCCACTTTCACATCCAGCGTCCGAGGCGTCACAGCCCGGTATATCGCCTGGCATGGCCTATCGCAGCAGATGTACAAATCCGAGGTTAAACAACAAGCT
>NZ_JBPXMD010000100.1:0-1677 GCF_051918855.1 Streptosporangium sp. H16 | reverse complement strand
TGCCGGTGGCGGCGTTCGAGCTGGTGCAGTGGCCGCCGGTGGACGCGCGGCCGGTGGCGGTCGATGGTCTGTACGACGATCTCGCGGCGGTCGGCCTGGAGTACGGGCCGGTCTTCCAGGGGGTGACGCGGGCCTGGGCGAAGCCGGGCGAGGTGTTCGCCGAGGTGGCGCTGCCCGAGCAGGCGCATGCCGACGCGGCGCGGTTCGGGGTGCATCCGGCGTTGCTGGACGCGGTGCTGCACGCCAGCGCGCTGGGTGATCTGCTGCCGGAGCCCGAGCCGGGCAGGCCTTTCCTGCCCTTCTCCTGGTCGGGTGTCTCTCTGCACGCCACAGCGGCGACCAGCCTGCGAGTGAAGATCATCGGTACGGGCGGCACCAGCATGGCGCTGACCATCGCCGATGGGTCCGGTGTGCCGGTGGCGGAGGTCGAGGCGCTCACGTTGCGTCCGTTGTCGACCTCCGACCTGGTCGCCGCGGGTGATCGTGGCTGGTTGCACCAGGTGGGCTGGACCGCCATCGCGGCCGGGACGAGCACGGAAGTTCCCCGCTGGGCGGTGCTGGAGGCGGGAGCCGGCCTGGACTCGGTCGCGGAGGCGCCCGAGGCGGTGTTGGTCACGATCCCATCCGGCGGTGAGCTGGGTGTGGTGACGCGTGAGGTGCTGGGCCTGGTGCAGGAGTGGCTGGCCGAGGAGCGGTTCGCCTCCTCGCGGCTGGTCCTCCTCACTTGCGGCGCGGTGGTGGCGGTCGCGGATGAGGTGCCGGACCTGGCGCAGGCGGCGGTATGGGGTCTGGTGCGAGCGGCGCAGGCCGAACAGCCCGGTCGACTCGTGCTGCTGGACCTGGACACCGACCCCCTCGACGCGGACACGGTCGCTCAGGCGCTGGCCACGGGCGAGCCACAGGTCGCGGTGCGAGACGGGCACCTGCTGATGCCAGGACTGAACCGCACCGCGGACCGTGGCGAGGAGCGGTCGGTGTTCGGTTCGGAGGGCACGGTGCTGGTCACCGGCGGCACCGGCGGGCTGGGCGCGGTCGTGGCCAAACACCTCGCCGCCACCTACCAGGTCAAACACCTGCTGCTGGCCAGCCGACGCGGCACCCAGGCACCCGGCGCCGCCGACCTGGCCGCCGAACTGACCGAACTCGGCGCCACGGTCACGATCGCGGCCTGCGACGTCGGCGACCGCGAGCACCTGACACACCTGCTCGCCTCGATCCCACCGGAGCACCCCCTGACCGGTGTCATCCACACCGCCGGAGTCCTGGACGACGGCATCGTGGCCTCCCTCACCCCCGAACGCATCGACGCCGTCCTGCGACCCAAGGCCGACGCCGCCCGCCACCTGCACGAACTGACCCAAGACCTGAATCTGTCGGCCTTCGTGCTGTTCTCCTCCCTGGCCGGAGTCCTGGGCAGCGCCGGCCAGGCCGGCTACGGCGCCGCCAACGCCTACCTCGACGCCCTGGCCCACCACCGCCACGCCCAAGGCCTGGCCGCCACCTCACTGGCCTGGGGCCTATGGGCCTCCGGCGGCATGGCAGGCGACCTCAGCGAAACCGACCTGCGACGGATGGAACGAGCAGGCGTCAAACCCCTGTCCATCCCCGAAGGACTCGCCCTGCTCGACACCGCCCTGCACACCGACCACCCCGCCCTCGTCCCCGCACGATTCACCA
>NZ_JBPXMD010000099.1:0-1694 GCF_051918855.1 Streptosporangium sp. H16 | reverse complement strand
CTTGCCCAGCGGCGGGTGGGCCACGTAGAGCGGGCAGGGGTCGGCCTCCGGCGGCGTGCACTTGACCAGGAAGTCGGTCTTCCCCGCGATGATCATCCGGTCGGCGACCGGGTCGTCCACGGTGCCGAGCGAGGCTCGCTCGACCCCGTAGTGGATCAGCGCCCAGGCGTCCTTGGCGTAGTACGTCTCGTCGAACACGACCGCGTGCGGCCGCCCGAGGTGGACGAACCGCAGGACCCCTCCGAACGCCGCGACCAGCAGCGGTCCCAGCCAGCCCCAGGCCACGCTCCCCTGCATGGGCGGCAGGAGGCGATCCCGTATTAATCCCATTCGGGCAATTATGGTGATAATTCAGCCGCGATGGACAGCATCATAAAGATCGCGTTTGGGGATTCCCGCCGCCTTCGCCACGTCCACGATCGCCTGCTTCCTCGGTACCCCCGTCTCCTCCCGGCGTGCCACCTCGTCGACCAGGTCCCCGATCACCGGCGGCAGGGCCTGCCCGGCGTACCCGGCGACGACGACCGTGATCTCCCCCTTGACGCCCCCGGCCGCCCACTCGGCCAGCTCCCCGAGGCCACCTCGCCGCACCTCCTCGTACGTCTTGGTCAGCTCCCGGCAGACCGCCGCCCTGCGGTCGGCGCCGAACGCCTCCGCCATCGCCGCCAGTGCGACCTGCAGCCGGTGCGGCGCCTCGAAGAAGACCATGGTGCGCTCCTCCTCCGCGAGGGCGGAGAGCCGGCGGGAGCGCTCACCGGACTTGCGCGGCGGGAAGCCCTCGAAGCAGAAGCGGTCGCTGGGCAGCCCCGAGACGGCCAGCGCCGTGGTGACCGCGGACGGTCCGGGCAGCGAGGTGACGGTGATCCCCGCCTCGACCGCCAGGCGGGTGAGGCGGTAGCCGGGGTCGGAGACGCCCGGCATGCCCGCGTCGGTGATGACCAGCACGGTCTTGCCGTCCTGGAGGGCCTGGAGGAGCTCGGCGGCCCGCCCGGCCTCGTTGGCGTCGTAGTAGGAGACGACCCGGCCGCCGATCTCCGCGCCCAGCTCCCCCGCCAGGCGGCGCAGCCTGCGGGTGTCCTCCGCCGCGACCACGTCGGCACTCTCCAGCGCCTGCCGCAGCCGGGGCGAGGCGTCGCCCACCTGCCCGATCGGAGCCCCTGCCAGCACAAGCCTGCCGTTGTCCGTCACCGTTCCATCCTCCCGCATTCCGGATGGACGCCCAGCCCGGGAGGAAGTTCTCGAATTGGGCATCTAGGAATTTTTTTCCTGGGCTCAGGGGGGTGGGGGGACCGTACGATGTCCGGGTGGCCGTGACCGACTTCACCAACCAGGGACCGCAGCAGCCGGAGCCCCAGGAGCCCCAGACGCCCGGCGGGACGAAGGGCTCGGCGCGCGACCGGCTGGTGCCGCCGATGCCCGACGGCGCCCTGTGGGGCTGGCTGGGCCCGCTGCTGATCGCGGTGTTCGGGGCGATCCTGCGCTTCACGAACCTCGGCCATCCGCGCGCGGTCATGTTCGACGAGACGTACTACGCCAAGGACGCCTGGGCGCTGTTCACCTTCGGCGCCGAGCACAACGTCGTCAAGGACGCCGACAAGATCCTGATGGGGGGCGGCACCGGGATCTGGCAGCAGTGCGCGCCCACCGAGCTCGACAAGTGCGCCTCCTACGTGGTCCACCCGCCGCTGGGCAAA
>NZ_JBPXMD010000098.1:0-1856 GCF_051918855.1 Streptosporangium sp. H16 | reverse complement strand
CTGGGTTTCGACTCCCTGACCGCGGTCGAGCTGCGCAACCGGCTGATGGCGGTCTCCGGACTGCGACTGCCCGCCACCCTCGTCTTCGACTACCCGACCGCCCAGGCGGTAGCCGATCACCTGGCGAGCGAACTCGGCGGAGCCGCCTCGGCCGGTGCGGTCACCGTGGCCAGGACGGTGGTCGACGACGAGCCGATCGCGATCGTGGGGATGGCCTGCCGCTACCCCGGCGGCGTCTCCTCGCCCGAGGGCCTGTGGGACCTGGTGTCGTCCGGCACGGACGCCATCGGCGACTTCCCCACCGACCGCGGCTGGGACCTGGACAAACTGTACGACCCGGACCCCGAGACCCACGGCACCTCCTACGTGCGGCGCGGTGGCTTCCTGGGAGAAGCCGGTGACTTTGACCCCGGCTTCTTCGGGATCAGCCCGCGTGAGGCGCTCGCGATGGACCCGCAGCAGCGGCTGCTGCTGGAGACCTCGTGGGAGGCGGTCGAGCGGGCCGGGATCCGCCTGAACCACCTGCGAGGAAGTCGTACGGGCGTGTTCACCGGCGTGATGTACCACGACTACGCGAGCCAGCTCACCTCCATACCGGAGGAACTGGAGGGCCTGATCGGCACCGGAAACTCCGGCAGCGTCGCCTCGGGGCGGGTGTCCTACACCTTCGGGTTCGAGGGACCCGCGATGACCGTGGACACGGCGTGCTCGTCGTCGCTGGTCGCGCTGCACCTGGCCGTGCAGGCGCTCAGGAACGGCGAGTGCGACCTGGCCCTGGCCGGTGGCGTGACGGTGATGGCGACTCCGGGCACGTTCATCGAGTTCTGCCGGCAGGGCGCCCTGTCCGTCGACGGCCGGTGCAAGGCGTTCTCGGCGGACGCCGACGGCGCGGGCTGGAGCGAGGGCGTGGGCATGCTGCTCGTCGAGCGGCTGTCGGACGCCCAGCGCAACGGCCACCAGATCCTCGCCGTCGTACGGGGCAGCGCGGTCAACCAGGACGGCGCGAGCAACGGGCTGACCGCGCCGAACGGTCCCTCGCAGCAGCGGGTGATCCGCCAGGCACTGGCCAACGCGAACCTCTCGCCCGCCGACATCGACGCGGTCGAGGCGCACGGCACCGGAACGCCGCTCGGCGACCCGATCGAGGCGCAGGCGCTGATGGCCACCTACGGCCAGGACCGTCCGGAGGATCGGCCGCTGTGGCTGGGTTCCATCAAGTCGAACATCGGTCACGCCCAGGCCGCCGCGGGCGCCGCCGGGATCATCAAGATGGTGATGGCGATGCGGCACGGCGTGCTGCCTCGGACGCTGCACGCGAACGAGCCGAGCCCGCATGTGGACTGGTCGGCCGGTGCCGTGGAACTGCTGACCGAGACCCGCTCGTGGACCGCCGGGGATCACCCGCGCCGGGCCGCGGTCTCCTCCTTCGGAGTCAGCGGCACGAACGCGCACGTGGTGCTGGAGGAGTCCCCCGCTCAGGAAACGGTCGAGGCCGAGACGCCCGCCGAGGTACCGGCGGTTCCGGTGCTGCCGTGGGTGCTGTCGGCGAAGACGAGCGAGGCACTCCGGGCACAGGCCGGGCGGCTGGCGGCGTGGCTGGAGGCGGGAACCGGCGCCGACGCCGACGTGGCCCACTCCCTGGCGTCCTCCCGGTCGGTGTTCGACCACCGCGCGGTGGTCGTGGGCGCGGATCGGGGTGAGCTCCTCGCCGGTACGGCGACGCTGGCCTCGGGCGGCGTCAGCGCCGGAGTGGTGACCGGTGTGCCCGGCTCGGACGGTAAGACGGTGTTCGTCTTTCCCGGTCAGGGGTCGCAGTGGCTGGGGATGGGGGTTGAGCTGCTGGAGACCTCGGCGGT
>NZ_JBPXMD010000097.1:0-1911 GCF_051918855.1 Streptosporangium sp. H16 | reverse complement strand
GCGGATCTCGTCGCGGATCGGCCGGACGGCCTCGATGCCCTGCCCGGCCGGGTCGTCCAGCTTCCAGTCCTCATAGCGCTTGCCGGGGAAGAACGGGCAGGCATCCCCGCAGCCCATGGTGATGACCACGTCGGAGTCCTGCACGGCCTCGGTGGTGAGCACCTTGGGCTTTTCGGCGGTGATGTCGATGCCGACCTCGGCCATCGCCGCCACGGCGGCCGGGTTGATCTGCTCGGCGGGCTCCGAGCCCGCGGAGCGGACCTCGATGCGACCTGCGGCCAGGTGGGTGAGCCAGCCGGCGGCCATCTGGGAGCGTCCGGCGTTGTGCACGCAGACGAACAACACGCTGGGCGTATCAGGCATGAACCGATCCCTCAGGAGTGGTGGTGGTGGGGGTGGGGGTGGTGAACAGGCGGCGGCCCCAGAGGCTGACGTAGACCAGGGCGACCAGGACGGGCACCTCGATGAGCGGGCCGACCACCCCGGCCAGGGCCTGGCCGGAGGTGACGCCGAACACGCCGACCGCGACCGCGATGGCCAGCTCGAAGTTGTTGCCCGCCGCGGTGAAGGCGAGCGTGGTGGTGCGCTCATACGTCATGCCGATCGCCCGGCCGGCCAGGAACGAGCCACCCCACATGAGGGCGAAGTAGGCCAGCAGCGGCAGCGCGATGCGGGCCACGTCGCCCGGCTGGGAGGTGATCGTCTCACCCTGTAGAGCGAACAGGACGACGATGGTGAACAGCAGCCCGTACAGGGCGACGGGCCCGATGCGCGGCAGGAACCGCTCCTCGTACCAGTCGCGGCCCCGGGCGCGTTCACCGAGCCGGCGCGACAGGTATCCGGCGGCCAGCGGGATGCCGAGGAAGATGAGCACGTACTGGGCGATGTCCCAGGCCGAGACCTGCAGCGCGGCGCCTTCGCCCAGGCCCAGCCAGCCGGGCAGGATCTCCAGGTAGAACCAGCCGAGCACGCCGAAGGCCACCACCTGGAAGACCGAGTTGATGGCGACCAGGACGGCGGCGGCCTCGCGGTCGCCGCAGGCCAGGTCGTTCCAGATGAGGACCATGGCGATGCACCGCGCGAGTCCGACGATGATCAGGCCGGTACGGTACTCGGGCAGGTCCGCCAGGAATGTCCAGGCCAGCACGAACATCAGCGCCGGGCCGAGCACCCAGTTCAGCGCGAGGGAGGCGAGGAGCAGGCGGCGGTCGCCGGTGACGGTGCCCAGGCGGTCGTAGCGGACCTTGGCCAGCACCGGGTACATCATCAGCAGCAGGCCCAGCGCGATCGGCAGCGAGATCTCGCCGATCTTGACCGCTTCCAGCGCGGAGTTCAGGCCGGGGACCAGGCGCCCCAGCAGCAGTCCGGCGGCCATGGCCAGGCCGATCCACACCGGCAGGAGGCGGTCCAGGGTGGATAGGGCGCCCATCACGCCTGGCGGACCCGCAGAAGCAGCGGTTGGATTTGAGGACATGGATCTTCCTTACGGTGCCGTGGTCAGACGGTGGCGGGGGTGTTCAGCAGGGCCGACAGTTCGGTCAAGGTCTCGGGGACCAGGCGGTAGTAGACCCAGGAGGCGCGCCGCTCGGAGGTCAGGAGCCCGACCTCCTTGAGCACCTTCAGGTGGTGGCTGATGGTGGGCTGGGACAGCTCGAAGGCGCCGGTGATGTCGCACACGCACACCTCGCCGCCCGAGTGGCTGGCCACGATCGACAGGATCCGCAGCCGGACCGGGTCGCCCAGGGCCTTGAACACCTGCGCGATCCCGGTAGCCTGCTCGACGTCCAGGGGTTCGTGAACCAGGGGCGGGCTGCACTCAAGGATCTGCAGTAGCTCCATCGGACCTCCGGGGATAGATGCTTATCGAAGTCATGCTCTGTCCATATTGACAGACGTCTATGAGTGCTCGGT
>NZ_JBPXMD010000096.1:0-1945 GCF_051918855.1 Streptosporangium sp. H16 | reverse complement strand
GGCACGCAGACCCGCCACCAGCTCGGCCCGATCCGCACCGACCACCACCGCGCGCTGCTCCAGCAGCGCACGGGCCGTCGCCAGCGTCCAGGCCACATCGGCCGAGCCCAGCTCCGGCCGCTCCTCCACCCACGACGCGAGCTGCCCGGCCTGCGCCCGCAGCGCCTCGGGAGTCTTGGCCGAGACCAGCCACGGCGTCACCGGCAGCTCGACAGCACCGGCCTCGACCTCGGCCTCCGCCGGACCCTGCTCGATGATCACATGCGCGTTCGTGCCGCTGATCCCGAAGGACGAGATGGCCGCGCGGCGGGCGTGCCCGTTCTCCTGCCAGGGCACGGGCTCGGTGAGCAGTTCCACCGCGCCCGCCGACCAGTCCACGTGCGGGCTCGGCTCGTCCACGTGCAGGGTCTTGGGGAGGAGCTCGTGGCGGAGAGCCATCACCATCTTGATGACGCCGCCGACACCGGCGGCGGCCTGGGTGTGGCCGATGTTCGACTTCAGCGACCCCAGCCACAGCGGCCGATCCTCCGGCCGCTCCTGACCGTAGGTGGCCAGGATGGCCTGGGCCTCGATCGGGTCGCCGAGGGTGGTGCCCGTGCCGTGCGCTTCCACGGCGTCGATGTCCGCGGTCGACAGTCCGGCGTTCGCCAGCGCCTGGCGGATCACCCGCTGCTGCGAGGGGCCGTTCGGCGCGGTCAGGCCGTTGCTCGCGCCGTCCTGGTTGATCGCGCTGCCGCGCATGACGGCGAGGATGTGGTGACCGTTGCGCCGGGCGTCCGAGAGCCGCTCGACGAGCAGCATGCCGACACCCTCGCCCCAGCCGGTACCGTCCGCCGACGCGGAGAACGCCTTGCACCGCCCGTCCACCGACAGGCCACGCTGCCGGGAGAACTCGATGAACATGCCGGGCGTCGACATGACCGTGACACCGCCGGCGAGGGCCAGATCACATTCACCCGAGCGCAACGCCTGCGCCGCCCAGTGCAGCGCGACCAGCGACGACGAGCACGCCGTGTCGACCGTGACCGCGGGACCCTCCAGGCCCAGGGTGTACGACACCCGGCCGGACACCAGGCTTCCGCCGCTGGTCGCGGCGGGGGTACCGAGGCCGTAGTCGTGGTACATCACCCCGGCGAACACGCCCGTCCGGCTGCCGCGCAGTCCCACCGGATCCAGGCCCGCCCGCTCGATCGCCTCCCACGAGGCCTCCAGCAGCAGCCGCTGCTGCGGGTCCATCGCGAGGGCCTCACGCGGGCTGATCCCGAAGAACCCGGGGTCGAACTCGGCGGCCTCGTACAGGAACGCGCCTTGTCGTGTGTAGCTCTTTCCCGGTGCGCCCGGTTCCGGGCCGTACACCCCTTCCACGTCCCAGCCACGATCGGACGGGAAATCGCCCACCGCGTCCCGAGCCTGCGCGACCAGATCCCACAGACCCTCTGGTGAGGAGACTCCGCCGGGGTAGCGGCAGGCCATGCCCACGATCGCGATCGGCTCGTCGGCCACCGAGACATCGGCCACGACCGCCTGCGAGACCTGACCACCGGCCAGCTCTCCCACCAGGTAGTCGGCCACCGCCTCAGCGGTCGGGTAGTCGAAGATGAGCGTGGCCGGCAGCCGCAGCCCGGTCGCCGCGTTGAGCTGGTTGCGGAACTCGACCGCGGTGAGGGAGTCGAAGCCGAGCTCCTGGAACTGGCGCCGCGGTTCGATCGCCGACCCGTCGGCGAAGCCGAGCACCGTCGCCGCATGCCCTCTGACCAGGCCGGACAGCATCGAATGCCGCTCAGCGGGGTCCAACGCGGCCAGGCGCTGCGCGAGCCCACCGGCCTGGCCCGCCCGCCGTACCGGTGTGCGCCCGGCTGTACGGGTCCTGGTGAATCGTGCGGGGACGAGGGCGGGGTGGTCGGTGTGCAGGGCGGTGTCGAGCAGGGCGAGTCCTTCGGGGATG
>NZ_JBPXMD010000095.1:0-2026 GCF_051918855.1 Streptosporangium sp. H16 | reverse complement strand
GCGCCGTTGGCCTGGGAGACGCCGCTCACGTCGAGGCACCTGCCCGAGCCCACACCCCGGATCGCCCCCGCCGTCCCAGGCGTCGGAGTCACCGTCGGGGTCGGAGTCGGCGTGGGGTTGGGGTCGCTCCCGAACTGCGAGAAGAACCTCCACACCTCGCCCTTGGTCCAGGTCGTGATGCCGCTCTCGGCGTAGGTTCCGTCCACCGGGCCGGGCATGTGACCGTTGTCGAAGGCGGCCCACACGACCGGATACCCGGCACGGCACCCCGAGTAGGTGGTGGTGATGTGCGTCCTGCTGCCCGAACCCGGCTCGGGCGGGTTCTGGGCGGTACAGCCGTTGTTCCTGACGAACCTGTCACGCAGCGACCGTCCCTGGGAGATGTTGAGGACGTTGTCGCTGATGCCGTGGAGTCCCATGTACGCGATGGGGTCGTTGCCGCCGCTGCACCCGCTGAGCTGCGCGCCGGCGTAGACCGCGACCGCGCGGAAGACCGTCGCCCTGCTGCACGCGAGCGAGTAGCTCATCCCGCCGCCGTAGCTGAAGCCCATGGCGAAGCGCTGCGTGGTGTCGACGCACAGGGAGGCGTCGAGCAGCCTGTTCAGGTCGTCGACGAGGGTGATGTCCTCGTTGTTGGAGTTGGCCCAGCCGTTGCCGATGCCCTGGGGCGCGACGAAGATCCCGTTGTTGTTCGACTGCTGCCGCATGCCGTAGAAGGACCAGGGGTAGCCGCTGGTGCCGCCCGAGTCGATCTCGTTCATCGTGCCGCCCCGCCAGTGGAACCCGAAGAACACCCGGTAGGGCGTGTTGTTGTTGTAGTTGTCGGGGAGCCTCAGGATGTAGGAGCGGGTCTTGCCCCCGCTCTGGATGGTGTGCGTGCCACTCGCCAGCGCCGGGGCCTTGCCGCACCCGGCGGTCGGCGCGAGGGCGGCGGTGCCCGTGGACGACGTGGTCGCGCCGACGCTGTTGCTCAGCGCCGCGTGACCCGTGGACAGGACGAGAAGCGCCGCGGCCGCGATCGCTCCGAAGAAGGATTTCTGCTTCAACATCACGCGACTCCCCCTGGGGTGGGGACGTCGACATGTCTGGATGGGGAAACCACTTGGTTCTCCTTCATTGGGGGGTAGGAGTCTCAGCCGGCCGGTGTGGCGGCTCAACGCCGTTTCGCCGGTGCCCGCGCCGAACACCACGCCTGGCCGGTTCTTGCCGGTGTCGCCGGACGACCACGTCCTGGTGCGAACTGGTACGAAGTGGTACGGAACCGTTCGCGTCGCCGTCGTGGACGACGATGTCCGTCCTTACCTCCGGTGGCTTCCGCCGGTACGGCTCGGCAGAGAGCCGCCCGGTGAGGTCTGACCGTGCCGCCGGCTCGCCGCCGTTGACCCGCGTGGGCCGTCCGCAGCCACCCTCATGGCGGTGGCACGGCCGGCGAGCACGAAGAGTGCCGTCCCACGCCCAGCGCCGGCAGCCGGTCGCCGCGGTGTCGGGCGCTTCCGCGCGGCTGGTTCCGATCGCTCACATGATTCTCCAGACATGTCGCGGTGCCCGGCGAGTGGTACCGCGAGGGGGGTGTGATCTGAGGGACTGCGTGAGTCGAGACGGTCGGGTCACGATGCACGACCGCCGCGGAGTGCCCCACTCCAGATGCGGTCCAGCCAAGGAGGAGACCCCCGACAGGAGGCGTCCCGGAGACTTAGCTACTAATTACGTTCCTCACGCTGAGGCGCGTCAAGACCTTAAGCCCACTTATTTCTGACTCCTCACAAGCGGGCCATTGTCAGAGTGGGAACTCTTCCGAGCATAAGCGCAGTTGGAAGGCTTGCTCTTTCCCTCGGCCGGTGCGCGGATTCCGCGCCGCGTCAGATGTGTAGCACTCTATGTCAGGTAGGTTGCGAGGATTGCTGCTGATCTGAGCCTCGGTTGGCCGTACGCTTGAGGAGGCGGTGGCAGGGAGGGAGCGGCGTGGTCGATATTCCGCGTGCGGAAGGCGTGTACCGGCCGGGCTACGAGGTGGCCGCGGAGCAGG
>NZ_JBPXMD010000094.1:0-2157 GCF_051918855.1 Streptosporangium sp. H16 | reverse complement strand
GCCCACCTCCACCGCCACCGCATCCACCGGCGGCCACTGCACCAGCTCGAACCCCGCCACCGGCAGCGGCTCCGCACTCAACACCCCCTCGGCATGCCCTGTCCACGGCGCCATGGCGTCATCTTCCGGACGCGAGTGAATCGAGACCGCCCTACCGCCCGACTCCTCTTCCGCGCCGACGACGACCTGGACCTGCACCCCGCCCTCGGCGGCCAGCACCAGCGGAGCCTGCAACGTCAGCTCCCGCACCAGCGGCCGGCCCACCTCGGCCCCGGCCCGCAACACCAGCTCCAGCAAACCGGTCCCCGGCACCAACACCGTCCCGTTCACCGCATGATCAGCCAGCCACGGCTGCGTAGCGGTGGACAGACGGCCGCTGAAGACCACCGACCCACCCCCGGCAACCTCCGTCACCGCACTCAACAACGGATGATCGATGGCGACGAGCCCCACACCGGCCATGTCGCCGGTCTCGATCTGTGTGGGGACCCAGAAGCGCTCACGCTGGAAGGCGTACGTCGGCAGGTCCACGCGGTGTGGCCGCGCCGGAGCGAAGAGAGCGTCCCAATCGAGCGAGACACCGTGGGTGTGCAGCCGGTCAAGCGCCTCGATCAGCGTCCGGACCTCGTCACGGTCCTTGCGCGCGGTCGCGACGAACACGCCGTCCTGCACGCTCTGCTGAGCCAGCGCGGTCAGGGTGGTGTCCGGCCCGACCTCCACGAACACACCCGCCTGGCAGGCAGCCACCCCATCGGCGAAGCGCACCGCCTCCCGCACGTGCCGCACCCAGTACCCCGGGTCGGTCAACAGCCCCGGCTCAGCGGGCCGGCCCGTCACGTTGGAAACGACCGGGATGGTCGGCTCACTGAAGGTCAACCCGGAGACGATCTGCTCGAACTCCGCCAGCATCGGCTCCATCAGGGGCGAGTGGAAGGCGTGCGACACGCGCAGCCTGCGCGTCCGCGTACTCACCAAGCCCGCGACCTCCTCCACCGCGACCTCACTGCCGGAGATGACCACGGCTTCCGGGCCGTTGACCGCGGCGATGCTCACGTCCCGGCGGCCCTCCAGCAGCGGAAGCACGTCCGCCTCGGGAGCGGCGATGGCCAGCATCGCCCCACCCTCCGGCAACGCCTGCATCAACCGGGCACGGGCGGAGACCAGGGCGCACGCATCAGGCAGCGAAAGCACCCCGGCCACGTGCGCGGCCGCGATCTCGCCCACCGAGTGGCCGACCAGCACGTCCGGGGTCACCCCCAGCGAGGTGAGCAGCCGATACAGAGCGACCTCGAAGGCGAACAGCGCCGGCTGGGTCATCCCCGTCTCGTTCAGCACACCGTCGGGGTCGGAGAACATCGCCTCACGGACCGCCCCCGGCAGCAACGCGCAGACCTCGTCCAGCGCGTCGGCGAACACCGGGAACGCGGCGGCCAGCTCACGGCCCATCCCCACCCGCTGGCTGCCCTGACCGGCGAACAACATCGCCAGCCCGCCACCACGGGCCGCATCCGGCGTCGTCGTACCGTCGGCCAGGGCACGCAGGCCCGCCACCAGCTCGGCCCGGTCGGCGCCCATCACCACCGCGCGCTGCTCCAGCAGCGCTCTACCGCTCGCCAGCGTCCAGCCGATGTCAGCCACGTCGAGCTCAGGCCGCTCCTCCACCCACGACGCGAGCTGCCCGGCCTGCGCCCGCAGCGCCTCGGGGGTCTTGGCCGACAGCAGCCACGGCGTCACCGGCAGCTCAGCGCCGGAAGGCTCAGGCTCCACCGCCGGTCCCTGCTCGATGATCACGTGCGCGTTCGTGCCACTGATCCCGAAGGACGACACCGCCGCCCGGCGCGGGCGGTCCTCGACGTCCCAGGGACGGGCCTCGGTGAGCAGTTCCACGGCACCGGCCGACCAGTCCACGTGCGGAGAGGGCTCCTCGGCGTGCAGGGTCTGCGGCATGACGCCGTTGCGCAGCGCCATCACCATCTTGATCACACCGCTCACCCCGGCGGCGGCCTGGGCGTGACCGATGTTCGACTTGATGGAGCCCAGCCACAACGGCCGGTCCTCCGGACGATCCTGACCGTAGGTGGCGATCAGCGCCTGGGCCTCGATCGGGTCGCCCAGCACCGTTCCCGTGCCGTGCGCCTCGACCACATCGACATCCGC
>NZ_JBPXMD010000093.1:0-2187 GCF_051918855.1 Streptosporangium sp. H16 | reverse complement strand
TGGTCGGCGGCGCTGCGCTCGACCGCTTCCAGCACGCGCTGGACGTTCAGTCCGTCGTCGAACGACGGGGTCGGGGCGATGCCGGTGGCGATCGCCTCGACGAAGTCCTTCACCTCGTGGGTGAAGGTGTGCTCATAGCCCAGGCCGTGGCCCGGCGGCCACCACGCCCCCGCGTACGGGTGCCCGGCCTCGGTGACCAGCACCCGGCGGAACCCGGCCTCCTCGGCGGGCAACGCGTGGTCGTGGAACCACAACTCGTTCATCGCCTCGAAGTCGAAGGCCACGCTCGCCTTCGAGCCGTTGACCTCGATCCGCAGCGCGTTCTTGCGGCCGGTGGCGAACCGGGTCGCCTCGAACGACGCTAGCGCGCCACCACTGAGGCGCCCGATGAACAGGGCCGCGTCATCGACGTCGACCTCGCCCATCTGCGCGCCGCCGCCGGTGCCGGCCTCGGCCGACAGCCCGGCCGAGGCGTCGGCGACGGGCCGCTGGGTGATGAAGGTCTCGGTCAGCCCGGACACGTGCGTCAGGCGCTGGCCGGTGATGAACTGCGCGGTGTCGATGATGTGCGCGCCGATGTCGCCCAGCGCGCCGGAGCCGGCCAGGTCCTTTCGCAGCCGCCATACCAGCGGGAAGTCCGGATCGACGATCCAGTCCTGCAGGTACTGGGCCCGCACGTGGCGAATGGATCCCAGGCGGCCCTCGGCCACCCAGCGGGCGGCCTGGGCGATGGCCGGCACCCGGCGGTAGTTGAACGCCACCATCGCGTACACCCCCCGCTCGGCCGCCGAGCGGGCCGCCGCCGCCATCGCCTCGGCCTCGGCGACGGTGTTGGCGAGCGGTTTCTCGCACAACACGTGCTTGCCGGCCTCCAGCGCGGCGATCGCGATCTCGGCGTGCGAGTCGCCCGGCGTGCAGATGTCGACCACGTCCACGTCGTCGCGGGCGATGAGCTTGCGCCAGTCGGTCTCGGCCGCCGCCCAGCCCATCTGCTCGGCCGCCGCCGCCGTCCCGGCGGCCGAGCGGCCGCAGACCGCCGCCATCACCGGCCGGGCCGGCAGGTCGAAGAACGCCGACACGCTGCGCCAGGCCTGCGAATGCACCCGGCCCATGAAGGCGTACCCGACCATGCCGATCCCCAGGCTCGGCCTGTCAGACTGATTCATCAAGACTCGAATCCCAACGGCAGGTACTCGGCCACGTTCTCCTTGGTGATGGTCTCGGAGGCCAGGGTGATCGACTGGGGCACCTGGTTCTCCACCAGGTCGCTCATGCCCTTGCCCTGCGCGATCAGGCGCGCCAGCTTGATCGCCGAGGAGGCCATGGTGGGGCTGTAGGTCACGGTGGCCTCCAGCACGCCAGAGCCGGCCTGGATGTCGCGCATCGCGTTGGCCGAGCCGGCGCCGCCGACCATGAAGAACTCGCTGCGCCCGGCCTCCTTGATCGCGGCCAGCACGCCGATGCCCTGGTCGTCGTCATGGTTCCAGATCGCGTCGATCTTCTTGTGCGCCTGCATCAGGTTCGCCGCCACCTTGGTGCCCGACTCCACGGTGAACTGCGCGTCCTGCTTGGCCGTCACGCTGAAGCCGTAGGTCTTCAGCGCGTCCTCGAAGCCCTTGCTGCGGTCCTGGGTCAGCGGCAGGGTGGCGATGCCCTGGATCTCCAGGATCACCGGGTTGGCCACCCCCTTGTCCTTGAGCTTCTTGCCGATGTAGTGGCCGGCCGCCACGCCCATGCCGTAGTTGTCGCCGCCGATCCAGGTGCGGTAGGACAGCTTGTCGGGGAAGATCCGGTCCAGGTTGATCACCGGGATGCCGGCGTCGGAGGCCTGGCGGGCGATCTGGTTGAGCTGCTGGCCGTCGTTGGGCAAGATCACCAGCGCGGAGACCTTGGCCGCGATCAGCGATTCGACGGCGGAGATCTGCGCGTTGATGTCGTTGGTCGGCTCGACCGGCTTGAACTCGATGTCGGAGTACTCCTTGGCCGCGGCCTCGGCGTTCTTGGCGATCGCGGCGATCCAGCCGTGGTCGGCCGCGGGCGCGGAGAAGCCGATGACGACCTTGTCGCCGGGGGCGTCGTTGCCGCCGGTCGCCGCCGGGGCCGGCGCCGAGGCCGCCGCCGGGGCCGGGGCCTCGTTACCCGTGCACGCCGTCACCAGCGCACCCGCACCGATGACCGCACCGCCGA
>NZ_JBPXMD010000092.1:0-2421 GCF_051918855.1 Streptosporangium sp. H16 | reverse complement strand
GGATGGGTCGGCCGAGCGACGAGGTGTCAGCCGGGGCTGATCCTTTTCCGCTCGGCCTCCCGCCGAACCGGACTTGATGGTTTCCCGATCATCCGGCTCTCCAGTGACTACTGCGTGAGCGGTGGAGCAGGTTGCCCGTGGATTCGGCCGTGGCAGGCGGCGCAGACCACGAGGGTCTTTCGTCGCCGGTTGGCCATGGCTTGAGCCCACTGGGGCTGGAGCGGCCCGGGTGCGCCGAGGTCTTTCAGAGCGCGGACGTGGTGGACCTGGACCTCGCCCGTGTGCCGGCAGATCTCGCAGATGTCCGCCAGGAGCCGTGCGATCAGCTCTTTATGCGGGTAATCGACCCGGATCGGCTGGCGGTCGGTGACCGTCGCCGTCTTCTGCCGGTGGAGTGGTATCCCACCGAACCGTGCGACCAGTGGCTGCCTGCCGGGGCGTTCGAGGCACGCCTCGAAGCAGGTGCGTGGCCCGTGCGGTGTGGAGATCTTGGCCTTATGCTTGGTCGCCATCTTCGACACCGACGAGTGATGCTTTCCTGCCAGGGTCTTGAGCATCGAGGTCTCCATGACCCAGCGCAGCCGGTGAAGCCGGAAGACGTCTCCGGCCATCAGGTAGTACTGGACGATGCCCCGGTAGATGGCCCCGTAGGTCGCGACGATGGTGTAATCGCTCCCGTTGGTCAGGGCTTTCTGCTTGGCGGGTTTGCCGCGCCGCAGGTAGGGGGCGGTCTTGGCCTTAACCACATCCAGCGGGACCCGCAGTGCGACCTGCCCGTTGACCGTCCTGCGGCGGCGGGTGGTCTTGCTGTCGTTGTGCTGGATGGTGATTTCATAGCCGAGGAACCGGGCCGCGCCGGTCCGGGCGTGGGTGATCAGCGTCTTATCCGCCGACAGTTCCAGCTTGAGTTCGTCACGCAGGAACGTCGCCAGTCGCTGTTTGATCTCCTCGGCTTCGGCCTTGGGTCCGGTGAACCCGAGCAGATGGTCATCCGCGTATCTGCAGTACCGCAGCCGTCGATACCCCGGATCGCCCGGGTCGGCGCTGGGCAGGCTGACCATCCGTCGCCGTAGTGTCCGAGCCTCGGCTCGGTCGCCGCGCCGGCGGGCTTTGGCCAGCTGGTTCTGCAGATCGAGGTAGGCAGGGTTGCGAGCCCTGCGTCCCCCTCGGGTGTACTCCGGAATCAGAACCGTCTCGACGAACTCGTCCAGCTTGTGCAGATAGATCGAGGACAGGATCGGCGAGGCGACCCCGCCTTGAGGAGCACCCGACAAGGTGGCTCCCCACTTCCAGTCCTCCAGGTATCCGGCTGTGAGCATGTTGCGCACCAGTCGCAGGAACCGGTTGTCGTGGATCTTCTCCGACAAGATTTTGATCATCAGGTCGTGGTCCAGCGACCCGAAGCAGTCGGCGATGTCTCCCTCGATGAACCAGGCCGTCCCGGTCCAGGTGTTGGCGATCTCCCGCAGCGCGGTATGACAGCCTCGCCGTGGCCGGAACCCGTGAGACCGGTCGGAGAACGTCGGCTCGTAATACACCTCAAGTAACAGGCGCACGACTTCGCCGACGAGCTTGTCCGACCATGTCGGCAGCCCCAGCGGACGCGTCCTCCCGCTCTGTTTCGGGATATGCACCCGCCGGACCGGGCGGAATCGGTAGCGCTCGTGGCGCATCGCATCAATGATGCGTTCGATTTTCCGCACCGACATGCCGTCCACGGTTTCCTGCGTGACTCCGGGCGTCATCGCGCCATGGTTGGCGTAAATACGTCCGTAAGCCAATAGATATAACTGCGGATTGAACAGTTGCCGATACAGCTCTTCACATGGCAGGCCGCGCCTGCCGCGTTCACGCAGGACACCCAGCACCGTTGCGGCGCTTTGCATTACGCATACCTCCCGATCTGCTGGTGTCCCGTCACCTGGCCTCCTTCGCCCATGTAGGCGGCTTTCCCGCCCTCCTTGGCCGGTCGTGACTCCGGCGACTACTACGAGGCCTCCGTCGCCATAGGGCTCGCGCCCGACAGGCGATCCCGCGTTCGTCTCTGTTGCACGTAATAGCGTGACGTAGGCGCCCCACTCATCTCCTTGAACACCCTCGCTGGGCGTCGCCCCGCACTCCGGAGGTTGCATCGGCCGACAATCGAAGCCAACGCAGAGCGCGGCACCGGTTTCAGAGGTCTTTCCGGTGGATGGGAACTTACATCGACTGGAGATTAGGATTCAGGCAATCAAGCTTTCGCCATATCACGCGGGTCCCTCCGGCACCCCGTCCCTGACCACTGGGCCCGGTCGCCGGATTTCCTGGCATGCTATTGTCCCCTTCACCTTTCGGATCCAGGTCAGCCATTCGACCCAGAAACCTCCCTCCAAGTTCCTCCCGGCTCAGCCGGGGATGCAACAGAGCGCCTCGCGGCGCACA
>NZ_JBPXMD010000091.1:0-2750 GCF_051918855.1 Streptosporangium sp. H16 | reverse complement strand
AGCTCGATCTTTCCCCGGGCGAATGTGTTCAGCGGTCCGTAGTCGGCCAAGGCGCTGATCCGCCAGCCCTTCTGGTCCGGGAGGTCGGCGAGGGCAGGCCGGTAGGAGATGCCCAGCAGCTCCAGAAGACCGAAGACCAGGTCTAAGTAAGAGCCGGTGTCTGAGACGACGATCTCGGGCAGGTCGCCGCCGTCCAGGCCGAAGATGACGTCGACCATGTGCAGGGAGTCTCGGATCGTCCCGGACACGACCTTCGCGCCGCATCCCATGCCGCGGTCGTTCATGGCGTTCAGCCAGGTCATGCCGCGTTTGGAGCCGAAGTACTTGCGGTTGGGGCGGGCGAAGGCGGCCGGGACCGGGACGACGAACCGCATCCCGTCGACCGCGGCGACCAGGCCGCCGCCCCACGCCTGGGCGAGCGACAACCCGGCCGGCTTGTCGACCAGCGGCACGTTCGCCAAGCTCAGCGTCTCGGGCCGGAAGTAGTTCTGGTAGACGTGCGACAGCCGCGACCGCTCCAGGGCCTCGACGCCCTTCTTGGCGATCGGCCGGTATCCGACGTTCAACGAGTGCGCGGCCAGGCAGGCGGCGATCGAGACCGGCAGGTCCTTCAGCCGGGACCGGCCGCCCGACACCGCGGTGAAGGCCTCGGCCAGTTCCGGGACCCACGACATGACCTCCAGGATCGCCTCGGGCAGCTCCACGTGCGGCAGCATCGCCGTGGTGCGGGCCCGCAGGTCCACCAAGGAGGGCGGTTCCTCAATCGCCTTCACCCCGGTCAGGTGGATCTTCCCTGATCCGTCGACCCGGACGTCGGGGTTGGCGATCAGCCGTCCGCCGACCTCCTTCAGGGCGGCATCCAGGGTGGCCGAGTGCTCGGCCAGCAGCGTGTCGGGGTCGGCCGGGAGGCTGAGGGCGGTGAGCGCATCGGGCCGGATCGCCGCCCACTGAGCGCCTTCCAGCAGCTCGGCCTGGGGGTTGCGCCATTTGGTGGAGGCGTCGGCGTAGATCTCGCGGCGCTTCAGACCGCGCCAGAACCGCTCCAGCACGCAGAAGGCGTAGGCGTGCCGGTTCACCGCGCCGCCCTCGTGGGCGGGCTGGCCGAACACCAGGCGCTTCCACGGGCCGTTCACCACACCGGCGTCGATCAGATGGCCGGGGATCAGCGGGGCGGCCAGCCGGCTGCGGTAGGACAGCACGTCCGGCACCGCCTTCATCGCCTTCAGCACGGGCGCGCCCTCGGCGTTCGCGCCGAAGGTGATCACCTCGGGCAGGACCTTCAAGAACCCCGACACGGTGGTGTGCCGGCCGACCAGCTCGGTCCGCCAGTCATCGGGATCAGCGGCATCCGCCGGCGGCACGCTGTCGTTCACCAAGACCAGCGCCGCGCGCAGGTCGGCGCGGGAGATGACCGTCTCGATCGCCTCCCACACCTCCGCGACCCGTACCTCCTCATCCTCCCCGCCCCACCCGTCGGATTCGAACAACGCCTGCACCGCGACCGCCAGCCGGGCCGAGGCCTTGGCGAGCTTGGGGTGCTTGGGGTGCTTCTCCTTGTTGGAGGCGTTCTGCGCCTTGTTCACCAACTCGGTCGCCATCAGCAGATCCAGCAGCTCCAGAGTGTCGTCAACCGACTTGCCCTCCAGATGCCGGACCGTGGCCAGCAGGGTCGCCAACCGGCGGCCGTCGCCATGACGGCGCAGCGCCGAGGCGTCCGCGCGCATCCCGTACTTGGCCAGCTCACCCAACCGGCGCTGCGGCACCAGCGCTTCGGCGCCCAGCTCCGCCAGCTCCAGGCCGTCGATCTCGCACACCTGGTCCAAGGCCTTGATGATCGTCGGTCCGGACGCCCGCGGCGTCACGCCCTTGCGCCACCGCTCCAGGTCCGACACCCGCGACCCCAGCGGCACCTCCAACAGCTGGTCCAGGACGTAGCGCTGCCCGACCGTCAGCAGCCCCTCCAGCACACCCCACAACCGCTTGGTCGTGTCATCGCGAACTCGCGCGACCTGCCGCGCCAGCACCGTCACCCCCGGCAGCAGCACCTTGCGCTCCCGCAGCCACCCCACCCCGTCACTGAAGATCGCCTTCGGCCCGTCGCCCGACGTCCACGACCGCGCCGCCACCCACGCCGCGAACTCCCCATCGACGTCGGTGAAGTCCTTCCACCCATACGCCCGCCGAATATCACGCTGATGATCAAACGGCGTCTCCCGCCGCTCGGCGTACCGCTTCACCTGCGAGGCATCCTCGACACCCAGCTGCCCGGCCACGAACTCCAGCACCGCACCCGGCACGTCCAGAGGGTCCTCCAGGAACGTCCCCAGCCAGCGCACCGTCACCAGCTGAAGAGCAAACCCCAGCCGCATGTGCTCGCCGCGCCGCTGCCCGACCAGCGCCCGATCCTCATCATCGAGGAAGAACACCCGCTCCAGATCAGCCTGCGCCGGCGGCCCCGTGAACCGCCCGTACGCAGCCGCTTCATCATCAGTCAAGAACTTCACAGGCATAACCCGCAAAGTAGGACCAACCAGCAGACCGACCACGCCGAGCGATCAAACCGTTACAAGATCCCTCCTCGGTCGACGCCACCCGCATCCGAACCACCAGTGGCGATAACGCGTGTCCCAACGGCTCACTAACGCCACTGACGGTTCGGTTGCTGCTCAACCCCCGTGACCGAGCTGAACGGCGAGGCCGGCGCCGACCGCGTCGCGGCCTGGTTCGCCGGCCGCTGGGGCGGCGCGGCC
>NZ_JBPXMD010000090.1:0-2762 GCF_051918855.1 Streptosporangium sp. H16 | reverse complement strand
GGCCGTGGACAGGCCGTAGACGTCCAGGGCCTTGCCGCTGGTCCGGTTGACCAGGACGTACCAGGCGTTGGTGTCGATTGGCCCGCCGGAGGTCGGCGTCGGCGTCGGGGTCGGGTTGGTGGAACCGCCGTTGAGGGCGTTGAGCGTGCTGGTGTAGGCGGCCTTCTTGTTGCCGGAGGCGTCGAACAGCAGCGGGTTCTCCCCGGTGCGCCAGGAGTCGCTGTCGCGGATGCCCCAGACGGTGATGCCGTTGCACCGGGAGACCGCCAGGCACGCCCGGGTCACGGTGGCGTAGATGTTGGCCTGGTTGGACCCCTGGGCCACGTCGAGCTCGGTGATCTGGACGTCGACGCCGAGGTCGGCGAAGCGCTGGAGGTTGGCCTGGTAGTCACCGGAGATGGAGCCGCCCAGGTGGGACTGGAAGCCGACGCAGTCGATCGGCACGCCGCGCGCCTTGAAGTCGCGCACCATGTTGTAGATGCCGGTGCTCTTGGCGTTGATCCCGTCGGTGTTGTAGTCGTTGTAGCAGAGCTTGGCACCCGGGTCGGCGGCGTCGGCGGCCCGGAAGGCGGCCTCGATCCAGTCGTTGCCGGTGCGCTGCAGGTTGGAGTCGCGCCGACCGCCGCTGCCGCCGTCGGCGAACGCCTCGTTCACGACGTCCCAGGAATCGATCTTGCCGCGGAAGTAGGTGGCGACCTGGGTGACGTGGTTGATCGCGGCATTGCGCAGGTCGGAACCGGACAGGCCCTGGGCCCAGCCGGGCTGCTGCTGGTGCCAGAGCAGGGCGTGACCGCGGATCTTCATGCCCTGTCCCAGGGCGTGGTTCACGATCCGGTTGGCGCTGGTGTAGTTGAAGCTGCCGCGCTGGGGCTCGGTGGAGCTCCACTTCATCTCGTTCTCGGCGGTCACCGAGTTGAACTCGCGGTTCAGGATGTTGACGTAGGTGGAGTCACCGAGCCTGCCGGCGGCGACGGCTGCGCCGAAGTAGCGGCCGCCTCTCTCGGCCGCCGACGCGCCCAGCGTGGAGGCTGCGTCCGCCGGAGCGGAGATCGCAGCCGACACGCCGATGGCGACCACGGCGGCGCTCAGGATGGACAGGAATCTCCGCAGCCGGGTGCGCCCGGAAGGCCGGGCCGAGCGGTTTGGGGGGTGCATCACGGGCTACCTTTCTGGTTTCACGGTGTGGTGAGGTCGAACCGGTTCACGGTCACCGCTCCGCCCAGTGACTGGGTGGCGTAGTTGAAGATGCCGAAGCGGTAGCCCATGAAGAACTGCCAGGCGTTGTTCAACGTGAAGGCCGGTCCGAGCGCGGTGAAGTTCACGCCGTCGGTGCTGTAGGAGAACCGGGCCTGCCTGCCGGATCCCGGCCGGATGTCGGCGTTCACCCGCAACCAGATCTTGCCGCCCGAGATGTTCGCGCTCGCCGCCTCGGTGCCGGTGCCCGTGGTGGCCCAGCTGCTGTTCATGGTCAGGCCGTTGGTCATCACGACCCGGTTGACGCCGTTGTCGCGTTTGACGCCGATCCACGCCGACTGATCTCGGAGCATCGCCAGCCCGGACCGGTCACCGTTGGCCATCGCCGAGTAGTCGAGCTCGATCGTCGCGGTCGACGACGGGCCCTGGATGCGGTGGGTCAGGGTGTTGCGGGCGTTGTAGAGGTCGTTGGTGACGGTCGCGGTCTGCAGGCGCAGGCCGTTGCCGGTGGAGAAGCGGCCGGTGTCGGGGTTGTGGTTCCACTCCCACCGGTGGCCGAGACTGGCCGAGGTGAAGGTGTCCGGGCCGATCATCGAGGCCACGGTCTTGGAGGTCTGGATGTTCGGCTTCGGGTAGTTGACGCCCCAGCCGCCGTTGACCGTCTGGACGGTCGGCCAGCCGTCGGCGCTCCAGTTGATCGGTGCCAGGGCCGGCATCCGGCCGCCGGGGTAGGCGTCGACGAACGACATGTAGTACCAGGCGCCGTTCTGCGTCTGGACCAGGCCGCCCTGGTGCGGCACGCCGCCGCCGGAGATCGGGCCGGGCATGTTCAGCAGGACCTGGCGCATCTCGTACGGGCCGAACGGGCTGCTGGAGCGCAGCACGTACTGGCCGTTGGCCGGGCGGGTCAGCCAGATGTAGTAGTAGCCGTTGCGCTTGTAGAAGCGGGCGCCCTCAAGGGTGCCGACGCTGGAGGGGGTCTGGAAGACCTGCTGGGCGCGCACCTGGCTGAGACCGTCGGCCGAGAGCTGGGCGACGCTGATCGTGCCGTTGCCGTAGGCGACGTACATGGTGTCGTTGTCGTCGACGAGCAGGCCGGCGTCGTAGTAGCAGTTGTTGATCCGGGCGCGCTTGGTCCAGGTGCCGTCCACGGCGGAGGCGGTGTAGACGTAGGTGCGGTTGAACTCGGTGCAGCCCATCCAGTAGTACGTGCTGTTGCTCGGCCGGTAGTTGAGCGTCGAGGCCCAGATGCCCTTCACGTAGGCCCGGCCGCCGTTGAGGTCGTAGGCGTTGGACTCGAAGTCCAGGCGCGGGACCGAGTGGCCCGCGTACTCCCAGTCGACCAGGTTGTAGGAGCGCAGGATCGGCGCGCCGGGCGAGTAGTGCATCGTCGACGCCGAGTAGTAGTAGGCGTCGCCGACCCGGATGATGTCGCCGTCGGCGAAGTCCTGCCAGACGACCGGGTTGGTGTAGTTACCGCCCGGACCCGGCGTCGGGGTCGGGGTGGGGGTCGGGGTCGTTCCGCCGACCTGGACGAACTGCCACTGCTGGTTGTTGCCGCCCCAGTC
>NZ_JBPXMD010000089.1:0-3491 GCF_051918855.1 Streptosporangium sp. H16 | reverse complement strand
CACCCGCTGCTGCGAGGGACCGTTCGGCGCCGTCAGCCCGTTGCTCGCGCCGTCCTGGTTGACCGCACTGCCCCGCACCACCGCGAGGATCTGGTGACCGTTGCGCTGGGCGTCCGAAAGCCGCTCGACCAGCAGCACACCGATGCCTTCTCCCCAGCCGGTGCCGTCGGCCTCCGCGGAGAACGCCTTGCACCGCCCGTCCACCGACAGGCCACGCTGCCGCGAGAACTCGACGAAGGTACTCGGCGTGGCCATCACCGTGACGCCGCCCGCCAGGGCCAGGTCGCACTCGCCCGAGCGCAGCGACTGTGCCGCCCAGTGCAGCGCGACCAGCGACGACGAGCACGCCGTGTCGACCGTGACCGCCGGACCCTCCAGGCCCAGGGTGTACGACACCCGGCCCGAGGCGACACTGCCCGAGCTGCCGGTGCCGATCAGGCCTTCCAGCTCGCCCGGCGCGTCAGAGAGCTGGGGCGCGTAGTCGTGGTACATCACCCCGGCGAAGACACCCGTACGGCTGCCGCGCAGCCGATCGGGATTCATCCCCGCCCGCTCAATCGCCTCCCACGACGCCTCCAGCAGCAGCCGCTGCTGCGGGTCCATCGCGAGGGCCTCACGCGGGCTGATCCCGAAGAACCCGGGGTCGAACTCGGCGGCCTCGTACAGGAACCCGCCATGCCTGGAGTACGAAGTGCCCCGGCTGTCCGGGTCCGGGTCGTATACCTTCGCCAGGTCCCAGCCGCGGTCGGTGGGGAACTCGCCGATGGCGTCCGTGCCGGACGACACCAGGTCCCACAAACCCTCGGGCGAGGACACCCCGCCGGGGAACCGGCAGGCCATCCCCACGATCGCGATCGGCTCGTCGACCACCGAGACATCGGCCACGACCGCCTGCGAGACCTGACCACCGGCCAGCTCTCCCACCAGGTAGTCGGCCACCGCCTCAGCGGTCGGGTAGTCGAAGATAAGGGTGGCCGGCAGCCGCAGCCCGGTCGCCGTGCTGAGCTGGTTGCGGAACTCGACCGCGGTGAGGGAGTCGAAGCCGAGCTCCTGGAAGCGCTTGGCCGACTCGACCGCCTCCGTGTCGGAGAAGCCGAGGACCATCGCCGCCTGGGTACGCACCAGCCGGAGAAGGTCGGTCGGATCCGTCGCGGTCGTGCTGGCACGCCGGGTGGGCACGCGGACCAGCCCGCGAAGGGCCGCGGGGAGGGTGCCGGCGTGGGCCTGGGCCTGCAGTGCCGGGAGGTTCAGCGAGGCCGGGACCAGTACGGCGTGCTCGTGGTCGATCGCGATGTCGAACAGGGCCAGACCGTCGTCGACGGGCAGCGGCGTGATGCCACCGCGCTCAAGGCGGTGCAGGTCGGATTCGGTCAGGTCGCCTGCCATACCGCCCGAGGCCCACAGACCCCAGGCCAGCGACGTGGCAGGCAGTCCCTGCGCCCGGCGCTGCTCGGCGAGGGCGTCCAGGAAGGTGTTGGCCGCGGCGTAGTTGCCCTGGCCCGCGCTGCCCAGCACACCGGAGAGCGACGAGAACAGCACGAACGCCGACAGGTCCAGTTCCCGGGTCAGCTCGTGGAGATACCAGGCCGCGTCGGCCTTCGGCCGCAGGACCGCGTCGAAGCGCTCCGGGGTGAGGGAGCCGACGATCCCGTCGTCCAGCACGCCTGCCGTGTGCACGACACCGGCCAGCGGAACCGACGCGACCAACCGCGCCAGATCCTCTCGATCGCCGACGTCACAGGCCGCCGCCCGCACGGAGGCACCGAGCTCGGTCAGCTCCGCCACCAGCTCGGCGGCTCCGGGCGCCTCGGCGCCACGACGGCTGGCCAGCAGCAGGTGCCGCACCCCGTGGGCCGTCACCAGGTGCCTGGCCACGGCCGCGCCCAGCCCGCCGGTGCCACCGGTGACCAGCACCGTGCCCTCCGGACCGAACACCGGACCGGCATCGCCGGAGAGTGCCGGTTCCACGACCGCGCGCTCGGCCACCCGGCTCAACCTCGGCACCAGGAACTGCCCGGCCCGCACCGCCACCTGCGGTTCGCCCGTGGCCAGCGCCCGACCGACCGTGCCCTCGTCGAAGGGGTCGGTGTCCAGGTCCAGCAGTACGAACCGGCCCGGCTGCTCGGCCTGCGCCGCCCGTACCAGACCCCATACCGCCGCCTGCGCCAGGTCCGGCACCTCATCCGCGACCGCCACCATCGCGCCGCGCGTGACGATGACCAGCGGCGAAGCGCCCGGTTCCGCCTGCAGGGCGGTGAGGACCGCGTTCGTGGCGCGCCTGATCGCCTCGGGAACGGGCGCGTCGTCCGAAGGTACGTCGAGGAGCGCGTACGAAAGATCCGTCTGTCCGGTACGACCGGCCTGCACCCAGTCCAGCTGGAACAGGGAGTTGTTACGCGTCGCCGACTGGTCGGCGGACCGAGGACGGAGGATGAGCGACCCGACTTCCGCGACGGCCGTCCCCGCGGTGTCCGCCACCGCCAGGCAGAACACGCCGGTGCCGCCCGCCGGGGTGATGCGAACCCGCAGGGCGGTCGCTCCCTCGGCGTACAACGTCACGTCGTTCCAGGCGAAGGGGATGTACGGCCGGCCAGGTTCCGCCTCGGGCAGGAATCCGGCCATGGGGATGGCGTGCAGGGAGGCGTCGAGCAGCGCCGGGTGCAGCCCGAACCGCCGGGCATCGGCGCCGGACTGCTCCGGCAGGGCGATCTCGGCGTAGACGGCGCCGTCCTGCCGCCAGGCGGCCCGGAGGCACTGGAACGTCTCGCCGTACTCCATTCCGATCGCGGTGAGGTCGGCGTAGACGCCGTCGACGTCGAGGACCTCGGCGCCGGGCGGCGGCCACTGCGCGAGATCGAAGGTGGGCGCGACGGCGGCTGCCGGGGCGAGGACGCCCTGGGCGTTCTGCCGCCAATCTGTGGCGTCCCCGGCGCGCGAGTGGATCGTCACCTGGCGACGGCCGGAATCGTCGGCACCCGCGACCACGACCTGGAGCTGGAGGCTGCCACCCGCCGCCAGCACCATGGGCGATTGGAGGGTGAGCTCGTCGAGCACCGGGCAACCGGTCTCGTCCCCGGCGCGTATCGCGAGCTCGACCTGCGCAGCGCCCGGTACGACCACCTGACCGTCCACGAGATGGTCGGCCAGCCATGGCTGCGTGGACAGGGACAGACGGCCGATGAGCGTGAGCGTGCCGGAACCGGGAGCCGGGACGACAGCGGTCAGCAACGGATGGTCCACCGCCACCAGGCCGCCACCGGAGGCGACCTCAGCGGTGGCGTCGAGCCAGTAGCGACGACGCTGGAAGGCGTAGGTGGGCAGCTCGATGTGCTTGGCGGGCACCGAGGCGAAGTAGGTGTCCCAGTCGACCATGACGCCGTGGGTGTGGAGTCGGCCGAGTGCCTCGACCAGTGTCCGGACCTCGTCCCGGTCCTTGCGCGCGGTCGCGACGAAGGCGCCGTCCTGCACGCTCTGCTGGGCCAGCGCGGTCA
>NZ_JBPXMD010000088.1:0-3942 GCF_051918855.1 Streptosporangium sp. H16 | reverse complement strand
ACGGCGGCGGCCTCGGCGGCGGACAGGCCGGCCTCCTCATCGGGAAGGGTGAACAGGTCGGGGGTGGGAGTGGCCAGGCTGAGCCGTCCGGGGGACCAGCCGTTCATCATCGGTCGCCACGGGTTCGCTCCGGCGGCGACCAGGGCGCGGGCGTTGTCGGGGCGGTTGTTGGAGACCACCGGCCCAGGGTCGCTCGGAGCGGCATACGGCCGCACACCCCGGAAACGATCAACGGCGCCTCGCCGAGGCCGAGTGCCTGGTCAGACGCCGTTTGCGATGCTCAGCAGAGAGCGTGGGATTCGAACCCACGAGACCGGTCAAAGCGCCGCCAGGTGAGCGCTACGATCAACCCTTTCGCATGGAAAGGGCGGCACGCGGTGCGGAGATACCGTCTGGGGCGGTTAGCGGTAATCGTCAACATGGCGGCGGTAATGGTCGCGGTCGTCGTCAGCCTGGTCCGGAATTCCCTCGAACCGGCCTGGACCGTGGTCCAGTGGTACCCGCCCTCCCACTTCGCCGACGAGACCTCGCTGCTCGCGGTGCTGGGTGGGTTGCTACTGGTCGGCGCGGTCAATTCGTGGATGTTCTGGCAGGTGCTCCAGGGGCCGGCCGATGCTGCGCCGTTGCCACGACGCACGCTGTGGCTGCGTCGCCTGCTCTACGTTTACGTCGGCTGGCTACTGATCCCGGTGCCGCTCCCCGACGAGGCGGGGACCGCGTTCGACATGGTGCTGTGGGTACCCGTCGTCATCCTCTTCGCGCAGGTGCTGACGCGCTCAGGACCGGCCTTCCGCCTGATCCTGGTCACCACCGCTCTGCTGAGCACGATGCTTCCATGGGTGCTCGAAGCTACGCTCCCGGACAGCTACGCCGACTGGGCCGCACCTGTGCTCTCCGCTGTGAGCCTGGCACTCGTGGCAGCGGGGCCGGCCTGGCTTCTGATGATCCTCATCGCCCAGCGACGCGACGGCCGCTGGACCCGGACCACGATGGTCCTGGGAGCGTGCCAGCTGGCGGTCATCCCCATCACCGTCGTCCTGAACCAGCTCGTCGACTTTCCGGAGAGCGTGGTTCTGTCCGACCTCCTGGATGTGCTGGTCGTCTTCCAGGTGGTCTGGCTCGCCCGGACGGCCCACGAGCTCAACCGCCCCAGCACCGCACCGGATCCCGAGCCCCTGCGCTCGCCCCGATGGCTCCTCGCGCTGATGGTCCTGGCTCCGATGGCGGTCATCGCCCCCGAGGCCAAGCCCCACATGACCTACACCTGGCTCGATGCCGACTGTTCGTCGATTCCTCTGTTCGCCGACACCCCTCCGCGGGATCGCCGGCGCATTTACCTGTGCCTGGCCGGAAACGGGCAGTCCTACGAAAACATACGGTTCTGGAGCACAGGCGGGCGCACGGTCACGGACCAGCAGCTCCTGGGCAAGGGCTGGAAGAGCTGCGCGGCAGGCGACGGCAAGGTGAGAGCCGAGGTACTGGTCTACCTGTGCCCGGAAGTCGTCGCACGTGACCATCCCGACCTCCTGCTCACGGCGGCTCAGCTCAAGCAGCGAGACGCCAAGGAGCGAGCCCGGCGGCGACAAGAGGTGGCGGATGAGGCCGCTCAGTACGTGAGCGGCTGCCGCGATCCCTGGCCCGCGCTGCGGACCTCCCGCCAGGCCACAGCCGTTCATCTGCCCACCGATTGGGACGGCTACCACATCTTCAACGGGCGCGAGGCGAGCCTGGAGGCACTCCATGCCGAGAACATCGAATCCGACAGCCCGCTCGTGGCCCACGGGGGTGCTGCCATGGTCAGCACGACGCTGGAGTACGGCGCCACCTGCGTCACTGTGAAGGTCCTGCGTACGGCCCCGCCGATCCGGCGCAAGGGCTGGGACGACGTGGTCGACGCGGATCTGGTTCTCGGCTCGGGACGGGTGCACCTGAAGGGCAGGGGCATCAAGGTCGCAGTCGCCCTTCCGAAGGAAGGGAAATACCGGGTTCGCCTGCACACCCGAACGTTGGACGAGGGGGTGGGAGAAGACCTCGTGGTGGTGTTTCCCACTTCCTAGTCGAACTGTGTTGCCTATGTCACCTGTCGCGCGTGTCGTGGACAGAACCCGTGAAGCATCTTGTGGGAGTAGACAGTTGACATGATCGAAAATGCTTCGAATTGCATCGAGGTTGGTGTCACTGCCGGCAGCCGCGATGGGGCCGATCGGATTTGTTCGGCAGTGGTGGAGCGTCGGCTGGTCGCGGGGGCGCAGATCGTCGCCGTCGCACTCGTGGCGGGCACTGCTGACTATCTGGAATGGACTCCTGATGGAGATACCACTGATCCCAGATCCGGGCGAGTTCTGGGTCGACATCACGGGTCCAGCCGACTTCGGCCAGGGGCATCAAGCGGAGAGACGCATGGCTGTACTCGTCCCAGCCATTGGTGACCTGGAGGAACTCCCGATAGCTTGGCGGCAGACGCATGCCGAGGCGTTCCTCGTGTCGCGCGATCTCTGCCTCCCCGGCACCCGGCGCGCCGAGCCAGGTCACACGGCCGAATCCGTCGTCCGGACCCGCTCGCTGTTCCGGCGGAATAGCCCTGTACTCGGCGAAGTACTTCTGGGCCGCGTCGTTCACGGTGCAAAGAAGATCGCCCCAGGGGTAACGGGGGTGTTGGAGATCACCATGGCGGAGACCCTAACGGCCACACCCGGCAGTTCAGCCGGTGTAAGGCGTAACCGTCCCACCTGACCGGTTGTGATTCTGCCCTTGTTTCCCTGTATCAGCCGCCCGCCTCGCTCCAGCCCTCGTCGAGCCTGGCCAGCAGTGGGCCCTGATCGAACCGCTGCTGCCTGCCTCGCACTGGGACGGCCGCAAGCGGGTCGTGGTCACCGACACGCTCGGGTTGTTGCCGACGGTGATGGTGCGTCCAGCCAGTGTGCAGGACCGCGCCGGGCCACCACCATGTTGCTGGGGTTGTACCTGACCGGCGCCTGCCGGGTCGTCTTCGCCGATCAGGGTTTTTCCGGGCGTCTGGTGATCGGGGCACGCGAGGTGCTGGGCATCATCGTGCACATCGTCGCCAAGCCTGGGCAGCAGCGCGGTTTTCAGGTGCATTCCCGGCGGTGGGTGGTCGAGCGGACACTCCATCGACCTGGCTGATGTTGCATCGACGGCTGGCCCGCGACTACGAGCGGCAGGCGTCGACCAGTGAGGCGATGGTCCGGTGGGCGGCGATCAGCACGCTGCTGCGGCGCATCACCCGGGGACATCCCGCCCAGCGGCCCGGACCGCGCTCCCTTGAATGGGTCCGCTGAACTTCACGATCACTGCTCAACCGCCTTCTCGCCTCAACTCGGCTGTCGATGCAGCCCATGAAACCGGAAGACAGCTTGACGTTGTTGCTCGATTGAACCGATCTCATGGGGCTGAGCCGGTGCGAACAGGTCAACTTCCTCGAGCGCGTCGCCTGCTGGTCTGGGGGCCAAGACGTATCCGATGCGACCGTTGGTGAACTGTCGAAGTTGGCCTGATGGCCAAACGTCCGATCGCGCTCCCTGGCAGCAGAGGTTGAGCCCTTCAGTTTCCAGTCGGCGACGGAGATCGATGAGGCAATCCAGCAGGTCGTCGCCCTCTACATCCAGCAGGAGACCGCCGCACGTGAGTACGAGCCTGGCCGGTACAGCGTCATAGAGCGTGAGGGTCGACGCTGCGATCCTGCCCCCGTGGTCGATAACGGCTAGTTGAAGGACTTCATTAGGCGATGTCTCCATAGACGATCAGCTTAGGGCTGGTGCCGTCGACTATCTGGGCGTGCTGTTGTGTCGTCTTCTGTCGTCTCTTCTGCCATAGAACGACCTTACGATCACCTCTCAAACACGCACTTAGCTTGTTGTTTAACCTCTGAGATCGCGTTTGGCTGTGAGGGACTTCGGTCGTTTGTTGACTTTCCCCAGTTCG
>NZ_JBPXMD010000087.1:0-4057 GCF_051918855.1 Streptosporangium sp. H16 | reverse complement strand
TTAGGGCCTGTACGGACTTTGAATCTTTAGATGGGTTGAAGGCTTCGGAGCCACAAGATGGCTCCGCGTAGATGAAGGCCCGCGAGGTAGCTTTCGGGGGTCTTGTCGAAGCGGAAGGCCAGCCCGCGCCACTCCTTGAGGCGATTGATGCAGCGTTCGGCCGTGTTGCGCTGCTTGTACAGCTCTGGATCATGGCGGATCGGGCGGCCACCATGGGAACCGCGGTTCTTACGGTTGGCCGCCTGGTCGCTCTTTTCCGGGATGACGGCCTTGATGTGGCGTCGGCGCAGATAGAGGCGGTTGCCGCGGGAGGAGTAAGCCTTGTCGGCGGCCACCGCGGCCGGGCGGGTGCGCGGGCGGCCGACGGGCAGCCGGACCTTGATACGGGCCAGGACGGTGCGAAACTGCGGGCTGTCGCCGGCTTGGCCCGGGGTGAGGACGAAGGACAGCGGACGGCATCGCCGGTCGGCCGACAGGTGGACCTTGCCGGTCAGCCCACCCCGGGAGCGGCCCAGCCCGGCTGCCGTCAGCCGTATTCGGCGCCGCCGTCGTAACCGCCGGCGTTCGTCTTCGCGTTTCCCGTCGTCACCGGGTTCACCGGGTTCGCCGTCTTGGGGGTTTTGCCCCTTTGGTGTAGCCCCTTTTCCTGTTCGGCGGCCTTCTCCAGCGCCTCCAGCAGCGCGGGGTCCATGACCATCCCGGCGGCGTGGTGATGGGCGCGGACGGTGGTGGAATCCACGCTGACCAGATCAAGGTCGGCCTGCCCACGAGCAGCGGCCTCAGCGATCATCGCCTGCATCAGCTCCTCGAAGACGCCCGTGGCCGCCCAGGATCGGAAACGGTCGTAGACCGTCGACCACGGCCCGTACTCCTGGGGCAGATCCCGCCACGAGCTGCCGGTACGAAACCGCCACATCACCGCATTGAACTGCTGCCGCAGGTCCGGAATCGGACCGCGCTCACCCAAGGGCAGATGAGGATCGATCAAGGACCATTCGTCATCGGTGAGCTCTCCACGCGCCATGACCATGGCCTACCAGGGCGGCAAAGCACCGCGCAGGCAAATCCCGCTGATCTCAACCCCGTACAGGCCCCAGCAGCTCTACGACGCGCGTGAGAAGACGGTCCAGGAAATCGCCGACCTCTTCAACATCCCTCGCGGCACCCTTTACGGCTACCTCGACCGGCGGGAGCTGGCGTAGAGCCGCCAGCGTGCACGGCGAGGATCGCGGGCCGCAGGAGCGGCCCGCGGACGGTGACTCGCTCCTCACCCTCCCGGCTTGAGGACGGAGTCGATGAGGTACAGCGTGGCGTTCTTGGTCTGGATGTTGCCGCAAAGGACGTTGGCCTCGTTGACTCTCAAGGTGTCACCCGAGCCGGTGACATGGAGCGTGCCGCCCTGCAGAGTGGTCAGATCGCCCTTCTCTTCCAGGTCGTCCGGAGTGAGACGTCCCTCGACGACGTGGTAAAGCACGACCTTCCGCAGCTCCCCCTGGTTCTCCGTCAGCCTGCGGCGCTCGTCATCGGACATCGCCCGCAGGGCGTCGTTGATGGGCGCGAAGATGGTGACGTTCTCGGTGGAGTTCACCGTGTCCGTCAGCCCTGCCTTCTTGCCCGCGGCCACGAGATCGGACAACTGGGGAATGTGCGAGGCCGCCGTACCCAGCGGCTCCTTCGCGAGCTCGGCGGGACTGCCCGGTCCCGACGCCGCCAGAGAGCAGCGCCCGCCAGTGGGAGACGGCGACGGTGCTCCAGGTGAAGTTCCACCGGTCGGTGGAGTAACCCCTCCACCCGGAGGGCAAGTCGCCGGAGGGTTGTCCACCTTGCACGGGTCCGCCGGGCAAGTCGCCGGAGGGTTGTCCACCTTGCACGGGTCCGCCGGGCAAGTCGCCGGAGGGTTGTCTGCCTTGCACGGGTCGCAAGCCGGCGGAGGGTTGTCAACCGTGCACGGGTACTGGCACCCCGTGGGAGGGTTTTCTAGCTCGCACGGGTTCGACGGGATCTTCGGTTCGCCCGATTCCTTCGGTTCCTGGCTGGGCGATCCGGGTGGAGGTCCCTGGGTGGGCGGTCCCGGAGTGGGGCCCTGAGTAGGCGGCCCCTGAGTGGGTTGACCAGGTGGAGGTCCTTGGGTAGGCGGTCCGGGCGGACTCGGTGGCGACTCATAGAAGGCGCCGTGCGGCGTCTCTGCCGAGCCCTTCGCGATGACGTCGGTCGTCGTGTCGTATACGGCCCACAGCACCGACAAGGCCGCCGCGACCAGAAAGGCGAGAAGACGAGATCTCATGTGCATGCCCCTTTCGCTCCGTTGATGGGCGGCCACGTTCGTCCAGGTGGACGTCACGTGAGCCGACAGCCCAGTGGCAAGGCGAATCCGGCCAACCGGAACCACCAGCACGGCGAAACGGGAAGATCGACACCAGACATTTGCCTGAGGCATCACCCGGTATCCACCTACGCCTGAAGGTGCGATCGCCCGTTACGCCGGGACGGTACATCGGCGGACTACGGGTTCACGCGGTGGCAGCCCTTGTGAGAAGGCCGTCTGCAGCGGCCCCCGCTCATTCAAGGCGCCCGCGTGCCAGGCCGTTCCGGCGTTCGGCACCGAAGGTGCTCACACACTCCCCCGCACGCGGCGACCTCTCCATCATCGGCGAGCGTTCCCCAGCGGCCCCTCAACGTCGGGGAAATCCTGCGACAAAACATCGCTATATCTGGCCAGGTTGATGTCCGGATGCGGACGCCCCTGCCAACCGGGCGTGGTCGCAGGTCGTCTCGCTGGTGCCCCATCTCATGAGGAGTCGACTTGCAATTCCGCTCCATGCTCTCCGCCGCGGCGCTCGCCGCCAGCGGCCTGCTCGTCGCACCAGCCGCAGCTGGTGCCGCCGACGCGTCTACCACCGCCGTGGCCTGCACCTACCAGCGGTCCGGGAACCACTGGGTGTGCATCACCCCGGGAGCGTTCTGCCCGGCCGCCGCTCACAAGAAGTACGGCTACGCCAAGGTCACCAACCGCAAGTACCGGTGCACCCTGACGAGCGGCGACATCCGGTGGAGATGGCACCGCGCCTGACCCATCGGATGCAGCAAAGCGGCCCCACCCTTCCTGGGCGGGGCCGCTTTGCTGTCCTTTGACCTGCGGTTTCTTATCCTGCCCGGCATGTCCAGGTGGGTGGGGACCGGCGGGATCGAGGTGGAGTGCATCGTGCTCAACGGCCGGCAGACGCTCCGCGTGACGTGGGCGGGCGGCCGGAACCGGTACATTGTGGCGTACTGCCGGACGATCCGGGAGCTCTCCCGCCACGTCGACCTCGCGGATCTGGTGGAGGTTGTCACCCTGCCTAGGCGCTGAGCGGGCGGGGCACGCTCCCGGACACTACCCCGGGGGTTGCCCCGCCCTACGCGTGCCGCTCAGCGATTGAGTTCACGCCCACGCGACGATAGCGGGTGCGGGTACACACCGGAGGGCGCCCGGCCGCCGAGGTGGTGCCGTCTCGCCTGCGCGACATCCTCAGCATCCGGTGGGCGTTGCGCTGCACCACTCCGTAGGCCAGCGACACGATCCTCGGCCAGGGCTGGGCCTCACGCGGCTACAACGCGGGCAGCCTCGACCCGATGCAGCGCGGCGCCGGCTACCTGCTCGCCGAAGGATCCCTGCCCTCACCGATGCGGACGTACTACGTCGACGACGACGAGGTGAAGATGCTCATGAAGCGCGCCTACCGGTTCCGCGAGGTGGCCGGGACGCTCCCGCAGGACGACAGCAAGCCCGCGGTGAAACTGCTCAAGGCGGTGCTCGCCGCGATGGGCGACGCCGAGCGGCTGCACACCGCCGACCTGCTCGCCGAGCTCGTCACGCACCCGCCGTACGCCGAGCACGACGCCGCCCAGCTCGCCGAGGAACTCCGCCCGTACGGGGTGACGCCCGGACAGCTCGACGTCGGCGGACGCAACCGCAACGGATACCGCCGCGGCGACGTCCTGCGAGCCCTCGACAGAGCCTAGAACGGCCTCTAGAGAGGATCTAGGGCGGGTCTAGATCTAGGCGGGAGGGGTCTAG
>NZ_JBPXMD010000086.1:0-4503 GCF_051918855.1 Streptosporangium sp. H16 | reverse complement strand
GCGGGCCTGGTGAGTGCCCGCACTCGACGGCTGCGGGTCTCGCACGCTTTCCACTCACCGCTGATGGAGCCGATGCTGGCGGAGTTCGAGCAGATCGTCTCCGCTCTGACCTTCAGCGAGCCGAGTATTCCTGTCATCTCCAATGTGACGGGCCGGCCCGCTGAGCCGGGGTTGTTGACCGACCCGGGGTACTGGGTGCGGCATGTGCGGGAGGCGGTGCGCTTCGCCGACGGGGTGGCCGCCTGCCAGGCCAACGTGTTCGTGGAGATCGGCCCTGACGGGGTGCTGACCGGCCTGGCCCAGCAGAGCGTCGAGGACGGCGTGTTCGTCGCGACCGCTCGCAAGGACCGCGACGAGATCCGGGCGCTGGTCGAGGCACTCGGCAGGCTCCACACCCACGGCGTGACCGTCGACTGGCGAGCGATCCTCACTCCGGCACGGCAGATCGACCTGCCGACGTACGCCTTCCAGCACCAGCGCTACTGGCTGGAATCAGGCAGATCCGGCAGCGATGTGGCAGCGGCCGGGCTCAGCGCCATCGACCACCCGATACTCAGCGCCACCGTCCCGGCTCCCGACGGCGACAGTCTCACGCTCACCGGGCGGCTCTCCCTCACCACGCTGCCCTGGCTCGCCGACCACGCGGTCAACGGCACGGCCATCCTTCCCGGCACGGGCTTCCTTGAGATAGCGCTGCGTGCCGCGGCCGAGATCGAGGACTGCGAGACGGTCTCCGAGCTGGCCCTGCAGGCCCCCCTCGTCCTCACGCACGACCACCCCGTCCAGCTTCAGGTCGTCATCGACGCCCCCGACGGCAGCGGCCGGCGCGGCCTGGCCCTGTACTCCAGGCCCGAAGGCACGACCACCTGGCAGCGGCACGCCCAGGGGACGCTCGGTCCCGCCGCGGCCGCACCCGGTTTCGACCTTGCACAGTGGCCACCGCCGGGCGCGCAGCCCGTCGACATCGACGACCTCTACGACAACCTGGCCGTCACGGGCCTGGAGTACGGCAGCGCCTTCCAGGGTCTGGTGAGCGCCTGGCAGCGGGACGGCGACGTCTACGCCGAGATCGTCCTGCCCGACCACGTACAGGCAGGCGCGGAGCGGTTCGGGTTCCACCCCGCCCTCCTCGACGCGGTACTGCACTCCATCACGCTCGGCGATCTCCTGCCGCCCAGCGAGCCCGGCCACCCGTTCCTGCCCTTCGCCTGGTCCGGCGTCTCGGCGCACGCGGCGGGCGGGACCATGGCGCGGGTGCGGACCACCGCCAAGGGGCCGGGCGAGCTCTCTCTGAGCGTCGCCGACCACACCGGCGCGCCGATCCTCACGGTGGACTCCCTGGTGGTCAGGCCCGTGGCGACAGCGCTGTCTCCGGAGCGCACGCCGTACGTGCTGGACTGGGTGAGCGTACGAGCCGGTGGCGCGGAGCCCGGACGGGTGGTGGAACTCCACGACCTCTCCTCCCTGGAGGACGCGGCCGGCGCGGAGCAGGTCCTCGTGCGCGTCCCGGCCGGTGTGGGCCGCGAGCGGACGTACGAGGTGCTGGCGCTCGTCCAGGGATGGCTCGCGGACGAGCGGTCGGCGCGGTCGCAACTGGTGGTGGTGACCAGCGGTGCGGTCGGCGCGGACGAGGGAGAGGTGCCCGATCTGTCCACCGCCCCCATCTGGGGCCTGATCCGGTCCGTCCAGTCCGAGCACGCCGGACGGTTCGTCCTCGTGGACACCGACGGACACCCCGACTCGGAAGCCGCGCTGCTTCGCGCCTGCGCTTCCGGCGAGCCGCAGCTGGCCCTGCGATCCGGTACGGTCCGCGTGCCGCGCATCGTACCGCTGGTCAACGCGCCGGCGATCGAGCGCTCGTCCGGAACTCCGGCGGGCACGGTACTGCTGACCGGAGGCACCGGCGAGCTCGCCACCCTGGCCGCGCGCAGGCTCGTCACCGAGCACGGGGTCCGGCACCTGCTGCTGGCCGGTCGCCGCGGCCCGGCGGCGCCCGGAGCCGACGCTCTGCTGGCCGAGCTCACGTCGCTCGGCGCGCAGGTCACGATCGCCGCCTGCGACGTGTCCGATCGGGCCGAGCTCGCCGCCCTGCTGGCGGCCGTTCCCGACGACCGGCCGCTGACGGGTGTCGTCCATCTGGCCGGAGTCGTCGACGACGGCGCCGTGACGTCGCTGACCCCGGAGCGGATCGACCGGGTCTTCGCGCCGAAGGCGGACGCGGCCTGGTACCTGCACGAGCTCACCGGCGAGCTCGACCTGTCGTTCTTCGTGATGTACTCCTCCATCGCCGGCATCGTCGGCAGCGCCGGCCAGGCGAACTACGCCGCGGCCAACGCCTACCTGGACGCGCTGGCGTCGTACCGCCGCGCGCGGGGGCTGCCCGCCCTCTCCCTGGCCTGGGGGCTGTGGGAGACCGACAACGGCATGGCGGGCGCGCTCAGCCAGGCCGACGTGGCCCGGCTCGGCAGGATCGGGCTCGCACCGCTCCCGGCGGCCCAGGGCATGTCCCTGCTGGACGCGGCGCTCACGCTCGACAGGGGGGTGCAGATTCTCGCCCGCCTCGACACCGCGGCGCTGCGCCGCCAGGACGAGATCCCCGCGGTCTTCCGGGCGCTGGTCAAGCCCCAGGCGCGACGGGCCGCGACGGCCAAGCCCGTACGGGCGGGAGCTGACAAGGGAGCGCTGCTCTCGCTCATCAGGACGAACATCGCGCTCGTGCTGGGGCACACCGACGCGAACGCCGTGGACGCCGAGGCGGCCTTCAAGGACCTCGGCTTCGACTCGCTGAGCTCCGTCGAGTTGCGCAACCGGCTCAACGCCGCCACCGGACTGCGGCTGCCCGCCACCCTGCTGTTCAACTTCCCCACCACGGACGCGCTCGCCGAGCACCTGCACGAGCAGCTCACCGGCGCCTCGCGCGCCGACCAGGTGAGCGCCCACACCGGTCCTGCGGACGAGCCCATCGCGATCGTCGGCATGGCCTGCCGCTACCCCGGCGACGTGGTCTCTCCCGACGACCTCTGGCGACTCCTCGTCCGGGCCGACGACGCGATCACCACCTTCCCCGGCAACCGTGGCTGGGACCTGGAGCGGCTCTACGATCCCGACCCCGCCCACGCCGGTACGAGCTACGCGCGCGAAGGCGGCTTCCTCCACGACGCCGACCGGTTCGACGCCGCCCTGTTCGGCATCTCGCCGCGCGAGGCCACCGCGATGGACCCGCAGCAGCGGCTGCTGCTGGAGACCTCGTGGGAGGCGATCGAACGGGCGGGGATCAGCCCGAAGGCGATGCGCGGCAGCCGTACGGGCGTCTTCGCCGGGGTGATGTACCACGACTACGGCGGCCGCCTGCCGCACGCGCCCGAGGGCTTCGAGGGTTTCGTCCTCAACGGCAGCGCGGGCAGCATCGCCTCGGGCCGGGTCGCCTACACCTTCGGGCTGGAGGGACCCGCGGTCACGGTCGACACGGCGTGCTCGTCGTCGCTGGTGGCGCTCCACCTGGCCGCGCAGTCCCTGCGTTCGGGGGAGTGCGATCTGGCGCTGGCCGGCGGTGTGACCGTCATGGCCACGCCCAGCGTCTTCATCGAGTTCTCCCGGCAGCGCGGGCTCGCGGCGGACGGCAGGTGCAAGGCGTTCTCCGCGTCGGCGGACGGTACCGGCTGGGGCGAGGGTGTCGGCATGCTGCTCGTCGAGCGGCTCTCGGACGCCCGGCGCAACGGTCACCACATCCTCGCCGTCATGCGCGGCAGCGCGATCAACCAGGACGGCGCGAGCAACGGCCTGACCGCGCCGAACGGCCCCTCGCAGGAGCGGGTGATCCGGCAGGCACTGGCGAACGCCGGTCTGTCGACGGCGGATGTCGATGTGGTCGAGGCGCACGGCACGGGAACGGTGCTGGGCGACCCGATCGAGGCCCAGGCCATCCTGGCCACGTACGGTCAGGATCGTCCCGAGGATCGGCCGCTGTGGCTGGGGTCGCTGAAGTCGAACATCGGTCACACGCAGGCCGCCGCGGGTGTCGGCGGTGTGATCAAGATGGTGATGGCGATGCGGCACGGGACGCTGCCCCGGACGCTGCACGCCGAGGAGCCGTCGCCGCACGTGGACTGGACGGCCGGCGCCGTCGAACTGCTGACCGAGGCCCGCTCGTGGGATATCGAGGACCGTCCGCGCCGTGCGGGCGTGTCGTCCTTCGGCGTCAGCGGCACCAACGCACACGTGATCATCGAGCAGAGCCCGGACGCCACCGCCCCCGTCGAGCAGAGCCCGGACGCCACCGCACCGGTCGACGATGCCGAACTGCCCGTCGTTCCGTGGCTGATCTCCGCCAACGACGGCGAGGCTCTCCGGGCGCAGGCCGCCCGCCTCGCGGACTGGGCATTCCAGGACGATGTCTCGCCGACCACCGTCGGCAAGGCGCTGGTCTCGGCCCGTGCGCTGCTGGAGCAGCGCGCGGTGGTGGTCGGTGCGGATCGGGCCGAGCTGGTGGCGGGTCTGCGTGCC
>NZ_JBPXMD010000085.1:0-5016 GCF_051918855.1 Streptosporangium sp. H16 | reverse complement strand
TGCTTTGTGGTCAAGTCCTCGGCCTATTAGTACTGGTCAGCTCCACACATTACTGCGCTTCCACTTCCAGCCTATCAACCCGGTCGTCTCCCGGGAGCCTTACCCACTCTCGTGGTGGGAGACCTCATCTCAAGGCGAGCTTCCCGCTTAGATGCTTTCAGCGGTTATCCCTTCCGAACGTAGCCAACCAGCCGTGCTCCTGGCGGAACAACTGGCACACCAGAGGTTCGTCCGTCCCGGTCCTCTCGTACTAGGGACAGCTCCTTTCAAGTCTCCTGCGCGCGCAGCGGATAGGGACCGAACTGTCTCGCGACGTTCTAAACCCAGCTCGCGTACCGCTTTAATGGGCGAACAGCCCAACCCTTGGGACCTACTCCAGCCCCAGGATGCGACGAGCCGACATCGAGGTGCCAAACCATCCCGTCGATATGGACTCTTGGGGAAGATCAGCCTGTTATCCCCGGGGTACCTTTTAGCCGTTGAGCGACGGCGCTTCCACATGCCACCGCCGGATCACTAGTCCCAGCTTTCGCTCCTGCTCGACCCGTCGGTCTCACAGTCAAGCTCCCTTGTGCACTTACACTCGACACCTGATTGCCAACCAGGCTGAGGGAACCTTTGGGCGCCTCCGTTACTCTTTAGGAGGCAACCGCCCCAGTTAAACTACCCACCAGACACTGTCCCTGATCCGGATCACGGACCGAAGTTAGACGTTCAAAACGACCAGAGTGGTATTTCACCAATGACTCCACCACCACTAGCGTGATAGCTTCACCGTCTCCCACCTATCCTACACAAGACGTTCCAAACGCCAATGTCAAGCTATAGTGAAGGTCCCGGGGTCTTTCCGTCCTGCTGCGCGTAACGAGCATCTTTACTCGTAGTGCAATTTCGCCGGGTCTGCGGTTGAGACAGCGGGGAAGTCGTTACGCCATTCGTGCAGGTCGGAACTTACCCGACAAGGAATTTCGCTACCTTAGGATGGTTATAGTTACCACCGCCGTTTACTGGCGCTTAAGTTCTCAGCTTCGCCGCTCCGAAGAACAACTAACCGGTCCCCTTAACGTTCCAGCACCGGGCAGGCGTCAGTCCGTATACATCGTCTTACGACTTCGCACGGACCTGTGTTTTTAGTAAACAGTCGCTTCCCCCTGGCCTCTGCGACCCCCACCAGCTCAGAGCGCGAAGCTCGTCACCAGCGAAGGCCCCCCTTCTCCCGAAGTTACGGGGGCAATTTGCCGAGTTCCTTAACCACAGTTCACCCGATCGCCTTAGTATTCTCTACCTGACCACCTGAGTCGGTTTAGGGTACGGGCCGCCACGACACTCACTAGAGGCTTTTCTCGGCAGCATAGGATCACCCACTTCGCCACAATCGGCTCGGCATCACATCTCAGGATACGTGAACCGCGGATTTGCCTACGGTTCTCCCTACATGCTTACCCCAGGACTACCATCGCCTGGGCTGGGCTACCTTCCTGCGTCACCCCATCGCTTACCTACTACCAGTTCAGGCCAGGCGTTCACCCTCACCCCAAGCCCGAAGGCTCGGAGGGGTTAAGGACCCTTAGTATCACTGGATTCAGTATTGGCGCATCGTAGCGGGTACGGGAATATCAACCCGTTGTCCATCGACTACGCCTGTCGGCCTCGCCTTAGGTCCCGACTTACCCTGGGCGGATTAGCCTGCCCCAGGAACCCTTGGTCATCCGGCGCAGAAGTTTCTCACTTCTGATTCGCTACTCATGCCTGCATTCTCACTCGCACAGCCTCCACAGCTGGATCACTCCGCTGCTTCCCCGGCCGCACGACGCTCCCCTACCCATCCACACACCTAAACCACAAAGGCTCGGATACATGTGTGAATGCCACGACTTCGGCGGTGTACTTGAGCCCCGCTACATTGTCGGCGCGGAATCACTTGACCAGTGAGCTATTACGCACTCTTTCAAGGGTGGCTGCTTCTAAGCCAACCTCCTGGTTGTCACTGCGACTCCACATCCTTTCCCACTTAGCACACGCTTAGGGGCCTTAGTCGGTGGTCTGGGCTGTTTCCCTCTCGACTACGGAGCTTATCCCCCGCAGTCTCACTGCTACGCTCTCACTTACCGGCATTCGGAGTTTGGCTGACGTCAGTAACCTTGTCGGGCCCATTAGCCATCCAGTGCTCTACCTCCGGCAAGAAACACGTAACGCTGCACCTAAATGCATTTCGGGGAGAACCAGCTATCACGGAGTTTGATTGGCCTTTCACCCCTAAACACAGGTCATCCCCCAGGTTTTCAACCCTGGTGGGTTCGGTCCTCCACGCGGTCTTACCCGCGCTTCAACCTGCCCATGCCTAGATCACTCCGCTTCGGGTCTACAGCATGCGACTCAAACGCCCTATTCAGACTCGCTTTCGCTACGGCTCCCCCACACGGGTTAACCTCGCCACACACCATAACTCGCAGGCTCATTCTTCAAAAGGCACGCAGTCACATCACAAACACTCCGAAAAGTGTTTACGCTCCTACGGCTTGTAGGCACACGGTTTCAGGTACTATTTCACGACCCCTCACCGGGGCGCTTTTCACCTTTCCCTCACGGTACTTGTTCACTATCGGTCATCAGGGAGTATTTAGGCTTACCAGGTGGTCCTGGCAGATTCACACAGGATTTCTCGGGCCCCGTGCTACTTGGGATCCCCTCAAACAGTCCAACCAATTTCGCCTACCCGACTCTCACGGTCTACGGCGCAACTTCCCAGAAGCTTCGACTATCGGAAGGATTTCTTACTGTCTATGGTCTCGGCAGAAACCATCAGAGGGTCCCACAACCCCGCAAACGCAACGCCTGCCGGCTATCACACGCCTACGGTTTAGCCTGATCCGCTTTCGCTCACCACTACTCACGGAATCACTAATTTGTTTTCTCTTCCTACGGGTACTGAGATGTTTCACTTCCCCGCGTTACCACCAACCGCCCTATACATTCAGGCGGAGGCAACACCACATGACTGGTGCTAGGTTTCCCCATTCGGACATCCCCGGATCAAAGTCTGGTTGGCGACTCCCCGGGGCTTAACGCAGCCTCCCACGTCCTTCATCGGCTCCTGATGCCAAGGCATCCACCGTGTGCCCTAAAAAACTTGGCCACAAAGATGCTCGCGTCCACTATGCAAATCTCAAACAACAAACAGCGACCAAACCCGCTCCGCCACCAGAGTAGCCAGTGCTCCACTAATGAGCGTGCCGAGCGTGAGACGTTCGCTCACGAACACGGCGTAGACCCCACAGCTCACGCTGTGAAGGCCGGTGCTCCTTAGAAAGGAGGTGATCCAGCCGCACCTTCCGGTACGGCTACCTTGTTACGACTTCGTCCCAATCGCCAGCCCCACCTTCGACCGCTCCCCCCAGACAAGCTGGTTGGGCCACGGGCTTCGGGTGTTGCCGACTTTCGTGACGTGACGGGCGGTGTGTACAAGGCCCGGGAACGTATTCACCGCAGCGTTGCTGATCTGCGATTACTAGCGACTCCGACTTCATGGGGTCGAGTTGCAGACCCCAATCCGAACTGAGACCGGCTTTTAGGGATTCGCTCCACCTTGCGGTATCGCAACCCTCTGTACCGGCCATTGTAGCATGTTTGCAGCCCAAGACATAAGGGGCATGATGACTTGACGTCATCCCCACCTTCCTCCGAGTTGACCCCGGCAGTCTCCAATGAGTCCCCACCACCCCCGAAGGAGCGTGCTGGCAACATTGAACAAGGGTTGCGCTCGTTGCGGGACTTAACCCAACATCTCACGACACGAGCTGACGACAGCCATGCACCACCTGTCACCCAGTCCGAAGAGGCACCCATCTCTGAGTGTTTCCGGGCGATGTCAAGCCTTGGTAAGGTTCTTCGCGTTGCGTCGAATTAAGCAACATGCTCCGCCGCTTGTGCGGGCCCCCGTCAATTCCTTTGAGTTTTAGCCTTGCGGCCGTACTCCCCAGGCGGGGCGCTTAATGCGTTAGCTACGGCGCGGAAACCGTGGAAGGTCCCCACACCTAGCGCCCAACGTTTACAGCGTGGACTACCAGGGTATCTAATCCTGTTCGCTCCCCACGCTTTCGCTCCTCAGCGTCAGGTAAGGCCCAGAGAACCGCCTTCGCCACCGGTGTTCCTCCTGATATCTGCGCATTTCACCGCTACACCAGGAATTCCGTTCTCCCCTACCTACCTCTAGCCAGCCCGTATCGAATGCAGACCTGGAGTTAAGCCCCAAGCTTTCACACCCGACGTGACAAGCCACCTACGAGCTCTTTACGCCCAATAATTCCGGACAACGCTTGCGCCCTACGTATTACCGCGGCTGCTGGCACGTAGTTAGCCGGCGCTTCTTCTGCAGGTACACGTCAACTTCGTCCCTGCTGAAAGAGGTTTACAACCCGAAGGCCGTCATCCCCCACGCGGCGTCGCTGCGTCAGGCTTTCGCCCATTGCGCAATATTCCCCACTGCTGCCTCCCGTAGGAGTCTGGGCCGTGTCTCAGTCCCAGTGTGGCCGGTCGCCCTCTCAGGCCGGCTACCCGTCGTCGCCTTGGTAGGCCGTTACCCCACCAACAAGCTGATAGGCCGCGAGTCCATCCCCAACCGAAAAAACTTTCCACACCCACCCGATGCCAGGAGGTGTCGTATCCGGTATTAGACCCAGTTTCCCGGGCTTATCCCAGAGTCAGGGGCAGGTTACTCACGTGTTACTCACCCGTTCGCCGCTCGAGTACCCCGAAGGGCCTTTCCGCTCGACTTGCATGTGTTAAGCACGCCGCCAGCGTTCGTCCTGAGCCAGGATCAAACTCTCCAAACAATGTCTGAACAGTCCTTACCCAGCTGAAAGCATCCACCCCAGAAGGGTGAATGTATCAACCAAAGGAATCCGTCCCCCACCCCACAGGGCAGGTTGGACGGGGTTGTGCTTCATGCACTGGCTTTTAACACACTGTTGAGTTCTCAAGAAACGGACGCGTACACCATCACCCTGACCCGACCAA
>NZ_JBPXMD010000084.1:0-5279 GCF_051918855.1 Streptosporangium sp. H16 | reverse complement strand
GGAGCGACCGAGGTACGGGCACGGATCTCGCCGGTGCGCGAGAACACGGTCGCTCTGACGATCGCCGACTCCACCGGGGTACCGGTGCTGTCGGTCGAGGCGTTCGCGGCCCGTCCGATATCAGCCGACCAGCTCACCCCCGGTCACCGCACCGACTCACTGCACCGGCTCGAGTGGAGCACGGCTCCGGCCGCTTCCGCAGAGGTGCCCGGGTGGGTGCTGGCCGGTTCGCTGGATGGTGCGGTCGCGGAGTGTGTGCTGGTCGAGGTGTCGGTCGGGGTGCACGAGGCGTTGGATCTGGTGCAGGGGTGGCTGGCCGAGGAGCGGTTCGCCTCCTCGCGGCTGGTGGTGGTGACGCGGGGCGCGGTGGCGGTGTCCGAGGTCGAGGATGTGGATCCGGCGCAGGCCGCGGTGTGGGGTCTGGTGCGGGCGGCGCAGGCCGAGCAGCCGGGCCGGTTCGTGCTGCTGGACGTGGAGACCGGACCGCTGGACGAGGACGCGGTGGGTCAGGCGCTGGCTTCGGGTGAGGCGCAGGTCGCGGTACGGGCGGGTGCGGTGTGGACGCCGCGCCTGGTGCGTACGGCGGTGGCGCCGGCCGGGGAGGAGCGTGCTCCGGTCTTCGGCCCGGAGGGCACGGTGCTGGTCACCGGCGGTTTGAGTGGACTGGGCGCGCTGGCGGCCAGGCATCTGGCGACTGCCCACGATGTGCGGCAGCTGCTGCTGGTCAGCCGTCGTGGCGTACAGGCGCCGGGGGCGGCCGAGCTGGTGGCGGAGCTGACCGAGCTGGGTGCCACGGTCGAGGTCGCGGCGTGCGACGTCGGTGATCGGGAGGCGCTGGCGCAGCTGATCGCGGGCATCCCGGCCGACCAGCCGCTGAGCGGTGTGGTGCACGCGGCCGGCGTCCTGGACGACGGCGTGATCACCGCGCTCACTTCCGAGCGGCTGGACGGGGTGATGCGGCCCAAGGCCGACGCGGCCTGGCATCTGCACGAGCTGACCCGAGAGCTGGACCTGTCGGCGTTCGTGTTGTTCTCCTCGGTGGCGGGAGCGCTGGGTGGTCCCGGGCAGGGCAACTATGCCGCTGCCAACGCCTTCCTCGACGGGCTGGCCGAACACCGCAGAGCACAGGGACTGGCGGGCACCTCGCTGGCCTGGGGCCTGTGGGCGATCGGCGGGATGGCCGAGGAACTGACCGAGGCCGACGTGCGCCGCATGGAGCGCATGGGCCTGAAGCCGCTGTCGGCTGCCGACGGGCTGGCGCTGTTCGACGCCGCTCTGCGCCATGACCGGCCGGCGCTGGTCGCCGCGCGGTTCGCCCAGGGCAGGAACCCGGCCCGGGTGGCGCTGCCACGAGCGGGCACCCTCAACGGCCTCGCGGGACGGCTGGCCGCGATGGAGCCCGCGGAACGCCTGGCGATCCTGTCCGACCTGGTGTGCCAGGAAGTGGCGACGGTGCTCGGGCACGCCTCGAAGGAGGCCGTCCAGCCGGACCGCGCCTTCCAGGACCTCGGCTTCGACTCCCTCACCGCGGTCGAGTTCAGGAACAGGCTCAGCCAGGTCACCGGCATGCGGCTGCCGGCCACGCTGATCTTCGACTATCCGACCGCCCGAGCGGTGGCGGACTACGTGGGGTCGGAGCTGATCGGCGCCGCGTCCGCGATCACATCGGTCACGACGGCCAGGACGCCGGGCGATGACGAGCCGATCGCGATCGTGGGCATGGCCTGCCGCTACCCCGGCGGCGTGCTGTCGCCCGAGGGGCTGTGGGACCTCGTGGCCGGCGGTACGGACGCCATCTCCGAGTTCCCCGCCGACCGCGGCTGGGACATGGAGCGGATCTACAACCCGGACCCGGAGAGCAAGGGCACCTCCTACGTGAAGCACGGCGGTTTCCTGTACGACGCCGCCGAGTTCGACCCCGAGTTCTTCGGGATCAGCCCGCGCGAGGCCCTGACGATGGACCCGCAGCAGCGGTTGCTGCTGGAGGCGTCATGGGAGGCGCTGGAGCGGGCCGGCGTCAGTCCCGTCGAGCTACGCGGCAGCCGGACGGGCGTGTTCGCCGGCTTGATGTACCACGACTACGGTCTCGGCGCTCCCGCCTCGACCAGTGGCGGAAGCCTGGTCTCCGGCCGGGTGTCCTACACCTTCGGGTTCGAGGGACCGGCGATGACCGTGGACACGGCGTGCTCGTCGTCGCTGGTCGCGCTGCACCTGGCGGCGCAGGCACTGCGCTCGGGTGAGTGCGATCTGGCCCTCGCGGGCGGCGTCACGGTCATGTCGACGCCCGGAACCTTCATCGAGTTCTCCCGCCAGCGCGGTCTGGCACCCGATGGCAGATGCAAGTCCTTCGGCGACACGGCGGACGGCACCGCCTGGGGCGAGGGCGTCGGCGTGCTGCTGGTCGAGCGGCTGTCGGACGCGCGGCGCAACGGCCACCAGGTCCTCGCGATCGTACGGGGCAGCGCGGTCAACCAGGACGGCGCGAGCAACGGCCTGACCGCCCCGAACGGTCCCGCGCAGCAGCGGGTGATCCGCCAGGCGCTGGCCAGCGCGAACCTCTCGCCCGCGGATGTGGACGCGGTCGAGGCGCACGGTACGGGAACGGTGCTGGGCGACCCGATCGAGGCGCAGGCGCTGATCGCCACCTACGGCCAGGACCGTCCCGAGGACCGGCCGCTGTGGCTGGGTTCGTTGAAGTCGAACATCGGTCACACCCAGGCCGCCGCCGGTGTCGGTGGCGTCATCAAGATGGTGATGGCGATGCGGCACGGGACGCTGCCGCGGACCCTGCACGCCGAGGAGCGGTCGGAGCACATCGACTGGTCGGCGGGCGCGGTGGAGTTGCTGACCGAGGCCCGTCCCTGGGACATCGAGGACCGCCCGCGCCGGGCTGCGATCTCCTCCTTCGGGATCAGCGGCACCAACGCGCACGTGATCATCGAACAGGGTCCGGCGGAGCCCGAGGCCAAGACCGACGCCGTCGAGCTGCCGGTGACGCCGTGGCTGGTCTCGGCCAAGACCCTTCAGGCGTTGCGAGGACAGGCTTCCCGGCTCGCGTCGTGGGTCGAGGAGCGGCCGGAGCTGAACCCGGCCGATGCGGCCTGGACGCTGGCGACGGGCCGGGCGCTGCTGGAGCAGCGCGCGGTCGTGGTCGGCGCGGATCGGGCCGAGCTGGTGACGGGCCTGCGTGCCCTGGCCGAGGGCACGGCGACGCCGGGTGCCGCGGCCGGTGGCGGCAGGGTGGCGATGTTGTTCGCCGGTCAGGGCAGCCAGCGGGTGGGGATGGGCCGTGATCTCGCGGCGGCGTTCCCGGTGTTCGCGGATGCCTTGGACGAGATCTGCGCGCTGCTGCCCGGCTCGGTGCGTGAGGCGATGTTCTCCGATCCCGACGGTGTGCTCGGTGAGACCGGGACGACCCAGCCGGCGCTGTTCGCCTTCGAGGTCGCCCTCTATCGTCTGCTCACCTCGCTGGGGGTGACCCCGGACGTGCTGGTGGGTCACTCGGTGGGGGAGATCGCCGCCGCGCATGTGGCGGGCGTGCTCTCGCTGCCTGATGCGTGCGCCCTGGTCTCCGCCCGTGCCCGGTTGATGCAGGCGTTGCCGGAGGGTGGGGCGATGCTGGCCATCGCCGCCCCCGAGGCGGAGGTCCTTCCGCTGCTGGAGGGCCGCGAGGACGTGAGCATCGCCGCGGTCAACGGCCCGCAGGCCGTGGTGATCTCCGGTGACGAGAGCGCGGTGGAGGAGATCGCCGCCCTGGTGAGCGCGCGGACACGCAGGCTGCGGGTCTCGCACGCTTTCCACTCACCGCTGATGGAGCCGATGCTGGCGGAGTTCGAGCAGATCGTCTCCGCCCTGACCTTCAGCGAGCCGAGTATTCCTGTCATCTCCAATGTGACGGGCCGGCCCGCTGAGCCGGGGCTGCTGACCGACCCGGGGTACTGGGTGCGGCATGTGCGCGAGGCGGTGCGCTTCGCCGACGGGGTCGTCGCCTGCCAGGCCAACGTGTTCGTGGAGATCGGGCCGGACACCACCCTGACCGCGCTGGCCCAGCAGAGTGTCGACGATGGTGTGTTCGTCGCGGTCGCGCGTAAGGACCGTGATGAGGCTAGGACGTTGGTCAGAGCCCTGGGGCAGTTGCAGGTCCGGGGGATCGCCGTCGATTGGGAGGCCTTCTTCGCTCCGGCTCGGCCGGTACGGGTGGATCTGCCGACGTATGCCTTCCAGCGGGAGCGGTTCTGGGTGGCGGCGCAGGCTGAGGCCGGGGACATGGACGCGGCCGGGCTGGAGGGGATCGATCATCCGTTGCTGAGTGCGGTGACGGAGGTCGCCGGTGGTGAGTCGGTGGTCTTCAGCGGTCGCTTGTCAGTGGCCGCGCAGCCGTGGCTGGCCGATCACGTGGTCAACGGGACGGTGATCGTGCCGGGGACGGCGTTGGTGGAGCTGGCGGGCCGGGCGGGTGAGGAGCTGGGTTGTGCGCTGGTGCGGGAGCTGACGTTGCAGGCTCCGCTAGTGCTGGCCGACGAGGGCGGCGTGCGGGTGCAGGTGCTGGTCGGCGCGCTCCAGGAATCAGGGGCCCGCTCGGTGGCGATCCACTCGCGAGCCCATGACGCGCAAGACTGGACGCTGCACGCGCAGGGCGAACTTGCCGAGCAGACGACCGAGCCGGGTTTCGCGGTGGCGGTGTGGCCGCCGGCCGACGCGGTCGCGGTCGCGGTGGAGGACCTGTACGAGCGTCTGGGTGAGATCGGCCTGGAGTACGGCCCCACCTTCCAAGGACTGGCACGGGCATGGGTACGACCCGGGGAAGTACTCGCCGAGATCGTGCTGCCCGAGCAGGCTCATGCTGAGGCGGCGCGGTTCGGGGTGCATCCGGCGTTGCTGGACGCGGCGTTGCACGCCAGCGCGCTGGGTGATCTGCTGCCTGCTCCCGAGCCGGGGCGGCCGTATCTGCCGTTCGCCTGGAACGGGGTGTCGGTCCACGCGGTCGGCGCCACCACCCTGCGCGTCAGAGCGACCAGGAACACCGCCGCAGGAATCACCGGCATCACGCTGAACATCGCCGACGGCAGCGGTGCACCCGTGGCCGACATCGAGGCGCTCATCGTGCGCCCCCTCTCGACGGCCAACCTGGCCACCGGCATGAGCTTCCTGCACCAGGTGACCTGGACGCCGCTCCCGGCTGGATCGAGCGGGGGTTCGGAGCTGGTCGATCTGGCTGCGGTGAGGGGTGCGGTCGCTGAGGGTGCGGTGGTGGCCGAGGCGGTGGTGTACGCGGTTGT
>NZ_JBPXMD010000083.1:0-5762 GCF_051918855.1 Streptosporangium sp. H16 | reverse complement strand
TTTTTTTGTTGTCGAGGTGTTTTGATATATATTTTCGTAGTCTTTTGAAAAATAATGTCATATCCTCAGGTCTTAAATTCCCTTGCATATCCTCTTCATTGTTTTTGAGTATCTCTAGGCTGTTGTATCCTTCTCTTGGTAGGCATCTAGGTTTATAGGTGAGTGTTACAAATATAGCCTTGTTGTTTTGTGTGTGTAGTTCGTGTGTTCCTCTTAGTATCCATTCTAGCATTTTCTTACGTCTGCATAGTGGACATTGTCCGCAAGGATAAATTGCGTTTTTGAGGATAATAGGTTTTAGACATCTTGCGAACAATGTATCAATCATTATTTGTATTTCCAGATTGAGCCTATGATTTGAGTAAACATATTTACATAGCTTCGGCTTGTGCTGGTTACTTTATCGAGCTTTTGCATATCTCGTTCAAATTGCATAATATCTCCTTGTATCATAAGTATTTCTACTTCTTTTTGGATTTTTGTTTTAAGCTCTTTGTCGATTTCAATCTTCTGTAAGAGTTCTGTTTGTCTGATAACTTCGTTTACTCGTTCCTCTTTCATATTGAGGATTTTTTGTTGAAACATTTTGATGTTCTGATAATGTTCCGCCGTTTGTGCTTTTAGCAGTGCTCTTTTGAGCGGTTCGCTGGTTATCATCTCTTTGATATATTCTGTGTCTGCTTTTGTCTTTGAAATGTTCACGGTTTTTTCCTCTACTTCCTTTTGTATTTTGATAATTTCCTTAAATTTCTTTTTTGTGTCTGCGTTGAGATTGTTGTATTGAGCTTTTAGTAAATTGAGTTCTTCTTTTGTTTTAACTATTTCAATGAGCTGTCCGGTAAGTCCTTGCGCTTGTCTGCCTACTTCGTGCATACTTTCGGTCGTTCGATGTCGTCTTTCTTGTTCTCTTGCTCCGAAATTGTTGAGTATGTCTATCATATTTGAGGCAAAGCGACTACCTATCGAAGTGTCTGCTATTGGTGCTTGTTGCATTACAAGCCCGCCTTGTTGTGCGCTTGCTCCTTGTAGTCCTGCTAATAGTGGGTTAATTCCGGCCGCTTGTAAGTCGTTTGCTCTACGTTGTATAGCATTATCTTCCCTTGCCCGCATTATAGCATTTTGTTCGTTTTGGTTTTGTATGTTGGCTTGGTTAATTTCCTTCTGCATTTCTATATTTTGCTGGTTCATTTGCAAGTCCGTTTGTTTGCCTTGCTGTGCTATTTGAGCCTGTTGGTTAGCTATATTTTGGTTTTGCTCTCTGTCTGCCGCGCCATTTACGGCATTTACTGCTACTGTGGCAAGTCCTACTACTAATGATACTACTGCGCCTATTATTGCTCCTACCATCTTGTTAACTCCTTAATTAAGATAAGGCAGGCAAAAGCCTGCCTTGTGTGTTTTATAACATCAATTTAATGTCTGACGTGTACGGTAACGGTATTGCCGTTTGTGTTGAAATCGCTGTCATTAAAATGAAGTCCGGCTGTTTAAGGTACTGCTTAATTCTGCTTAGGTCTGGCCTACATTTTGTAATGGTCTCAATTTTTGGGTCAAAGATTTTTCGTGCCATTGTGTAGCTTGCAAGCCCTTGAGAGTTGCTCGGTCTTAAAAGTCCCGTTACTTTGTTGATGGTCGTGCGATATTCATCATAAATTGCTTTATATCCGATTATCGCGTCTTCGTGTGCGAACGGGTCGAGTTCGTCTTTTTTGATTGGCATATCTGGTAGGTTTACCATTTCGGGAATAGGCATATCAAATCGTGTCTTTTTCCGTAGCCACGTAGGGTATCCTTGTTCGTAGCTGTTTGCCGGTTTTACAACTAATAGAGTAATGAGTATTCCGTGTTCTTGTGCTTTATACCCTATCTGCATATTACTGCCGTTTCCCCATAGTTGCCCTGTGATGTTACCTTGTTGCGTTTGGTCTGCTCCACCTGCTGACGTCTGTACAACTCCTTGTGATGTTATGTTGATTTCATTGATACCTACAAACTCCGATAATTGAAGCCGTGCGTCTTGTATACGTACGTTCCATCGTGATAATAGATGTTCTGCGTATCGCGGTCTAATTCGTGCATTGGCTGAAAAGTAATTCATCAATGCTGCTGCTGTCATTACATCGGTAAATTCTGTATATTGCTTTGACTCTAACAGTTCCCCGATGGTATTCCCTTTGTTTGCTGGTGTTCGGGTTTCCGTCAATACGAGTTGTGTTGTTTCTTGCCCTAGGATATCAAATACATAATCGCCGTTTGCTTTTTTGATAAGGTTTGCGTAGTAGTGGCTGTCTTCTCCGTCGTTTGTTAAAAACTCTTGTCCGCCCATTACTGGAATTGTCGGCATTGCTCCGCGTATCTGATATCTTCGTGCGCGTGTGAAATAGTCCCAATCATAATTGGCCTCTTCAATGGTATAAGGTGTTGTTTTTATCTCTGTTTCCCAGTCCGCTAACCGTATCCAGTCGTTGTATATTTTTGTGTATGCGTCGAAAGGTAATTGCATAACTTGCTTTTTTAGACAGTTGTTCGCGTGGTCTTTGATTTTGCGGTATTTGTTTTCTGTTTGGACTGTGTTTGTTTTGAGTAATACCCAATATACAAGGTGTGCCACTGAAAAAGGTAATCCTAGATAGTCCCACTGTGTACCTTGGAATATTCTTTGTATCAAGTCTTCATATACGTTGAGTTCTGTCGCTAGTTCGTCTGGCACGGAGCTTTTGTAAATGTAGGGATATCCTCTCATAAGTGCTTGTGTCGCTCGTTCCCATAGTTCTACTCTGTTCGTCAAGTCGTCTGATACAAAGTTTTCTGGTGCTGTCGTTTCTGCAAATGTTGCTTGCATAAATCTTCCGAATGCTTTCGCTATTTCTGCTGCTTCTTTCTTTGATGTTAATCCTTGTGTTGTGTAGTCTGTAATTCTTTTAGCGAGGATATTTTGTTTTTCGAGGCTTAGGTGTACAAGTTCAACTCTTAATTTTTCCGGAATAGGCATTATTGAATGTTGTATCTCCTCTAGTATACTGAATAAGTTAGCTGTAGGTATGATAGGATTTTTGGTTCCGTCTTGTCCACCTGTCACAAAATCTTCCCATTCGTTCCATATTAGTCGGTACGGTACAAAATACGTAATCAGTTCGCCTTTGATTTGGTGCAATAAGTTTGTTACGAAAGGTGTAAACTGAATATTGATTGCCTGCTGTGCATTGATTGTTTGCGATGGTTGCAATTCTTTGTAAAATATCGGAATAAGTTTTCCCATATTCCCGCTGGTTGTGGTTGTTTCTCCCATTGATAGCGTACTAAATACCGTTTTAATCTGTGGTTTTCCTAGTGAATAGTTGTTATTCTGGTTTAAAGCATTGATGTTAATCATAACTTACTCCTTTGTCTTTTTGTTGAAGATTGGTTCTTCTGTAATGTTAATTACTTCGCCCTCAATAAAAACTGCTGTTTTAAGTTCCTTTTGGATTTGAAGTATCTCCTTTTCTTTCTCCTTGTCGAGCTTTGTCGCGTCGAATTTAAGAAGCGCTTGCATTTCTTTGCGTGTTTGTTCTTTGAGTTCAATAGGTGCGAAGCTGCCTACTTTGTCGCCGATTTGTACTGCGAAAATTTTAAGCATTGGTTATTTCTCCTCTGTAGGTTGTACCCCGTTGTCGTTTTTGTCAACGGGCGCGGGCGCCTTTTCCTTGACTTTATTAGCGCCCGTTGACACCGCATTGTCATAATTTAAATAAGCCTCTTTTTGGGCTTTCATTCTTGCGCTGTCAATACCTTCTTTAATTTGTTTGTATCTGTCCACATCTTGAGTGTGAATGTTGATACCCATATTGTCTATTGCGAGTTTTTCTGCCTCTTCACAAGTCATACCGCGTCCAACTCCGTACGCCTGTAATTGGCTCATATACCCATTGGCAAGAGCCTGCGCATACGCCTGCTGTACTGTCAGAATGTTGTTGTTTTCTGCTGTTCCGAAATTCCCCGGCATTAGAGTAAGCCCCCTATAATGTCTTTAATTTTGTCGATGTTAGTAGCAATAAAGCTTGCTAGTAACCCAATAACCCCTAGAATTGCGCCGATGATGGCTTTCTTTTTCCCGTTCATATTTACCTCCTTATGAACAAGTTTTAGATATCAATATGCCTAAAAAGGTCAATATTGGTGCCAATATTTTGAGTGCCTGCTTAAAATTCTCCATAGTTTAATTCTCCCTGTTCGTTTTGGTTTTTCATCCATCCGCCTAAGTCTCCGCGCCAAGTATAATTCTTAAGCTCTGGTCTCTCTCTCTGATATATAATAGCCTCTCGTATTTTTGTCAAGTCCTTCTGCATTTCGCTACTGGTTTCAATGATTTTCCCGCTGGCTATATCTTTAGCCCAATATCTGAAACTTACAATCAGAGTATTTTTGTCAAATGTCCGGTCGTGTAATTCTATATACAGTCTGTAACTGTTTTTCCATTCTAGGAATTTAATAAGGTTTTTGAAAGTGTGCATTTCTATTGCTCCGTGTACTACTTTCCCTTTTCTCATACCCATAATGCTTAATGTTGCGTAGATTGTTGTTGATGATTTCATTTGTATATCTCCTTCTCCTGTCTTAGGATACCTAAACTGTATCATACTTTTAAAGATATGTCAATAGGTTTTAAAAACTTTTTTAAAATATTTTTTTATCGAATTACGTTGAATGTTAGCGATTGTTAACAGGTTGCCCGTTCAAGGCGTTTTTGCGTTCCTTTATCCGTTTTGCCTCAATGTTCCTTTATCCTTCACCTTTATATGTTTTCCCGTTGTAATGTCTGGTTGATTTCCATTGCCTGACGTTGTCCATATTTCCCGTTTAATAGTATATGTATTTTATGTTTGGCTTTCTCCTTTTGGCTTTTGATGTACTCATCACTCATAATACCCTTGTAATCCCATATTTGAGCTGTAGATGTCCATTCATTTTTGTATATTTCATCTTTGAAGCGCTTATTGTTGCATATCTTGATAAGTTGTTCGTCTGTCATATTATTAACGATGTTCCATACTTTGTGTGTGCGTATTATTCTTTGGTCGAGTTCTTCTAATTTTTTTTCGTAATATCCTATTGTCTCAAAATAGTATTGGTCTTCTGTGTTCTCCTCTGCTTCTTTAATGAGGCCTAATAGATTTTCTCTCTGGAGTTCCCATATTCTGGTAGTGTATTCCCCGTTGGGATTAAGTATAATTCTCATATCAGATTGATAATATATCTTATTGGTTATGTTTCGTTCTGCTATAAGTGTTTTATAGCGTATTATTTTCCCTTCTGATTTTTGTAATACCTTTAGATAGTATCTCGGTATTGGTACCTCTGATTTTTTCCACGTAATATATCCGGTTTTCATATATTCGTCTCTATGTATCGTTGCCCAATCTGCTCCGATACCTTTGCTTACTCTTAAAAATGGTGGTATTCTACCACGTTTATAGTAATATTCTCTTTTAGAAACACTATCTAGTATTTTCTTACTACAATATCCCACGGTGTATTGTATTCCGTATTCTGTTACTATGTTTTTATCTACAACTACTTTACCCATTCCCCATATTTTTTGTATGGTCTCTTCTGGTATGTCTTCCGGTGTTAGTCCGTATATAATTGCGTGATAGTGTGGCCGGTGCCTTAATGTTCCGTATTCTCCACAATAGATATATTTAATTTTTTTGTTGTCGAGGTGTTTTGATATATATTTTCGTAGTCTTTTGAAAAATAATGTCATATCCTCAGGTCTTAAA
>NZ_JBPXMD010000082.1:0-6573 GCF_051918855.1 Streptosporangium sp. H16 | reverse complement strand
CGCAGCCTCTCGGGTGTTTCCTTGCCAGTCCTTTATGCGCGGGTCAAAGGCGACCGGCCCCATTCACCCGCATCTCCGTGAACGTGAGCGGTGACTTCAGGTGACCGGACCGTCGTGCCGGCTCGGCGGTCTCGCATTTCTTTGCGGGGATTTGGGCAGCTGATCAATGGCATATCCGGATGGAGGGACGTGCCCGGCCGTTAAAGTCGGCGGGCGATGACCGCTCTCGCAGTCCTCTCCCACGCCGGAGAGCCGGCGTGCCTTCGGCGCGAAGCTCCCGACCCGGCCACGACATCGTATGGGTGATTCTCTGTGGAGTACGTAATCGTCGCGGCCGCCGCGGTGACGCTTGTCCTTCTCGTCCGGATCGGCCTGGGCGCGCGGGTGGCGCGGCGTGCCCTGTGGGTACTGACGCTGGCCTTCATCGCACGGCTGCTCGTCCATGTCCTTGTGATCCGGTCCAACTCCATCGCGTACGGCGGGGACAATTTCGTCTACGAGGGCAGGGCCCTGGAGATCGTGGCCTACTGGAGGCGTGGGGGCTTCGCGTTCGTCACCGAGGAGCAGATCGAAAGCCTCCATTCCGTGGCGGTGCCCTGCAACGTCTTCGCGATGATCATCTACCTGTGCGGCGGCCCGGCCCCCCTGGCCTGCACCGCATTCGTGGCGCTCGTCGCCTGCGGGCTGTGCATCGTCATGTACAGGTTCGCGCGGCTCATCGGCGCCGACGAGCGCGCGGCGTTCAGGCTCATGACCGTGATGGCGTTCATACCCGCGTTCATGCTGCATACGTCCGATACGTTCAAGGACGGATTCAACGCTTTTCTCATCATAGCCTGTCTCGGCCTCGCCGCTTCGAACGTGCAACGTTTCGACATGCGGAAACTGATTCTTCTCGGGCCGCTGCTGTGGGCGCTCTGGAACGTGCGCCCCTACATGGTTTTCATATGCTTGATACCACTGCTTCTCGGTGTGGCAAGCCTCAAACGTGCTTTTCCGTTGTGCGTGCTGGTCATCTCGGCCACACTTCTGGTCCCTGTTCTGTCCTCTCCCGACGCGGCCGAGAGCACACCTTTCACCGTGATGCAGGAACAGCTGGAACGCGGGCAGTCGGAGAGTTTCCGCCGCGCCAACGCGGAAGGAGGTTCGGGAATCGCGTTCAACGACGGCGGCAGCCCGTGGGGCGCGTTCGTACCGAAGCTGATCTACACGCTTCTGTCCCCGTTCCCCTGGATGGACGGCAGCCCGGTGTTGCAGCTGGCGAAGATCGAGACAGTGCTGTGGTACTACCTTCTGTGGTGCGCGGCGTCCGGGATGCGTCGGATGTGGGGCGACAGCCGCAGAATGCTGCTGATCCTCCTGCTGTTCGCCGTGCCGTGCACGATCGTGTACACGACCACCATGTCCAACGTCGGCCTCATCTTCCGGCAGCGGATGCCGATCGTCATGGTCGTGAGCCTGCTGTCCGCGGTCGCCTGGACCAGGATTCCGCAGGACGGGCGGCAGCTCGCGTCCGGCACCGGAACGGGCCCGGTCACCACCGGTTCCGCGGCAGCCGCCTGCTCGTCCGGCACGGCGGGGAAAGCTCCGGCCGGTATTCCGTGAGTCCGTGAGCCGGTGACGCCGGTGACGCCTCACCGACGCGGAGCACGGGCCTGCGCTATTCCCCCGGTGACCTCCGCTCCGCCATCGGCAGGCCTGGTCCCGCCACGCCGATGTACTTTTCCCCGTACTCGAAGACGCGGAAGAGGGGCTGTGTCGCGGCGTATTCCTGGAAGACCAGGTTGTCCTGGATATCGTCCATGACAAGGATGTGCTTCCGGGTGAGATGGGGTTTCGACCGCCGTAGAAAGAACTCCCTTCCGTCTCTCGTCTTGTCGGAGTCGTAGTGGACCAGATCCACCGCCGTCCCCGGCAGCAGAATCTCCTCCAGATTCCGGCGGTCGCCCTTGATGTGGAGACTCCACGGAGCCTTCAGCTCTTCGGGGACGACACATCCTATGTAGCGCTCGGGGTCGGAAAGGCGGAAGAACGGGAAGTCACTCGAGTACAGGCGGCCGGTCTCGTTCGAGCGCATCGCCCCGAGAATTGCCGAGGTGGACCAGCCTGCGGCCACACCCGTCTCCAGGGCCACGGCGGGACGCAGAATTCGGGTGAGGAGATGAAGTATCTCCACACCACCCGGGCCTCCCAGGTCAACGCCGGCGGCGGTGAGCCTCTCGACCTGGGGCCGCGCCGATTCGGAAAGGGAGCGGGCGAACTCCTCGGCCTCCCGCCATAGAGGCGCGTCAACGCTCCTCCCCCATTCGTCGATGTCCTGCGCGCGCTCGGACGCCCATGCGGTGGCGGCCTTCCTTTCCCTGTCGTGCCCGGAGCTCGTCCGCAGCCAGACCTTACGCGCCATGACAGGGAGGTAGGCAGGGCGGGCAGCATTGCGAATGACAGAAAGAACACTCATGCCGAGTATTATAAATAACCGCGAAACCTGGCCTTTGGATGCTCCGCCGAATGTCGCCGAAATATTCGGCGACATTCGGCGGAGCGCACCCATCGGGGTTCGTCCGGACCACTAGTCGACGCCGAACACCACGTCGACCCAGTAATTGGTGGCCTGGTGGCTGCTGGTCGGGAAGGTGTTCGTCGCACCGTACGCGTAGACGCCGTTACCTCCCTCCTCGCCGTTGGCCAGCGCGATGAGGGGCTCATTCGTATATTGCACGGTAAAATACGGACGCGTCTGAGAATAATAGCCGGATGTGGTATGGCAGGATACGACATAGGTCGTGTTGGCGGTTACCGTGACAGGCGTCGCGAGATTCACCTGCTGCCACCCGCTCGCCGTCTCGTCGGTGAAGGTCGCGCTGGCGAGCAACTGCCCGTCACTCGTCCACAGGCTCCCGACATGCGTACCGGTGTTCCTCTCGCCCTTGTAGAAACGAATTCCCCTGATGCTGCCACTCGTCAGCGTCCTGAACTTGACACCGACCGTGACGGGCTGGCCGTCGGGGTGGGACTTGACGGCGGGGACCGCCGTGTCCTCCCACAGGCTCGCGAACGGAACGAACAGCACGTCGACCCAGTAGTTGGTGGCCTCGTAGGTGCTGGTCGGGAAGGTGTTCGTCGCGCTGTACGTGTAGATGCCGTTACCCCCTTCCGCACCGTTGGCCAGCGCGATGAGCGGACCGTTCGAGTACTGTTCGGCGAAGTACGAGGGTGTTATCGAATAGAACCCGGGGGTCGTGTGGTAGGAGGCGACGTACGTCGTGTTGGCGGTCACCGTGACGGGCGTCGCGAAACTCACCTGCTGCCACCCGCTCGCCGTCTCGTCGGTGAAGGTCGCGCTGGCGAGCAACTGCCCGTCACTCGTCCACAGGCTCCCGACATGCGTACCGGTGTTCTTCACGCCCTTGTAGAAGCGGATCCCCCTGATGCTGCCACTCGTCAGCGGCTGGAACTTGACGCCGACCGTGAGGGCATGGGGATCGTTCTGCGTCGGGGTCTTCGGGACCGTCTGGTCGTCCCAGATGCTCCTCACCGGCACGAACAGCACGTCGACCCAGTAGTTGGTGCTCTGGTAGCTCCCGGTCGGGAAGGTGCTCGTCGCGCTGTACGCGTAGACGCCGTTGCCCCCCTGCACACCGCTGGCCGGCGCCACGAGCGGGCCACTCATGTACTGCGCGGTGAAGTAGGGGCGTGTCGCCGAGTAGTACCCGGATGTCGTGTGGTACGAGGCGACGTACGTCGTGTCGGCGGTCACCGTGACGGGCGTCGCGAAGTCGACCTGCTGCCACCCGCTTCCCGTCTCACCGGTGAACGTGGCTCTCGCCAGGAGTTGCCCGCTCGCACTCCAGAGGTTTCCGGTGTGCGTCCCCGTGTTGAGCACGCCCTTGTAGAACCTGATGCCTCTGATGGTTCCCGGGCTCAAGGTCTGGAACTTCACCCCGACCTCGACCGGCAAAGAGTCGTTGACCGAGGTGACGGCGGGCACGGTGCTGGGCTGCCAGATGGTGCAGGCGCTACATGACGTGGTGACGGTGACGGTGATCGTGGTCGGAACCACCTGGAGGTTGCCGATGTCGTCGACCGCCCGGACCGCGATCGTCGTGGTCCCGGTGTTTCCGGGCGTCCAGCGGTACTGCCAGGTCTCACGGCCTGTCGCCGGAAACCACCGGACGCCGCCGTCGACCGAGACCTCGACTCCGGCCACGACGCCGCCCCCGGTGTCGGCGGCCGTTCCCTGGATCGTGACGTTCGTCAGCCGGGGCAGGGAGACGCCGTTCGACGGGCTCGTGATCGTCGACGTGGGAGGGCTGGTGTCCGTCGACGCGGTGGCCGGGACCAGACCGGGCTGGAGGCTCGCGGGCTGGGCTCCCATGTCGGCGAAGAGGTTGACCGTCGCCTGCCGCATCCGGATGTCGGTAGGCGTGCCCGCTCGATCGTGGTTGGCGTCCAGCCCCCACGACCACTGGATGGTCCCCGCGCCGAAGACGAGCGAACCACTGGCGGTCCGGTAGAGCGTCAGATTGTGGATCGCGCTCCCGAGACCGTACAGACTTCCGTAGTCGAGCAGGTATTTGGAGGGAAGGTTCACAACCGTTCTGGAAAGCCTGGCCCGGCCGACCGGTTCGACCGCGTTGTCGGGCGACACATCCCATTCGTAACCGAGCGTTCCCGCGGGGAAGGTGGCCGTCTGTCCCGGTGAGAGGTTCGCCACGGACGTGTTGCGCCAAAGCCGCATCTTGCCGTACTCGGCCGGAACGGTCATCGCGTTGTTGGAGACCCCGTTGACCCTGAACCACGTCCCGGTCAGGGCGTTCTCTGGCCTCCCCCCGTCCGAGGGCGGGGAGAAACGCGGATCACGCCATGTCCCGGTCCACTGAGAACTCGGGTCGATCTTGGCGTTCGCCAGCGTCTCCTTGTAGCAGACAAAAGTCCGGTAGGGAGTGCTCGTGCCGTCGGCGCTGGGCTCCCAGCGGCCCTTCCAGAAAACCTCGTTCCCGGAGAAGAACGCCATGTTGACGCCGTTGTCCCGGGCGTTCACGACGTTGTCCCGCATGTCGTTGGACCAGTACTCGTCATGGCCGACGGACAGGAAGATCTCGTGTTCGAGCAGTTCGGGACCGCGCATCGCGGTGTCGACGTTGCTGGTGTAGCTGACGTCGTAGCCGTTGGCCTCGATCCATCTGACCATGGGGTATTCGGAGTTGAAGAACCAGCTCTCCACCGAACCACCGCAACAGCTGGAGACGCGCGTAGTGAAGGGCCGGTTGTAACTGACCTTGTAAGCGCGCCCGGCCGGAACACTCGCGGAGTAGAGGCTGTTGCCGCCGTACTTGTTGTAGGCCTGCCAGGTGCTGTCAGAGGTCTGGAACAAAAGATCTGATCCGCCCTCGTCGTCCCGGACCACGAATATCATCTGGCTGGCACCGCTCGTCCCGTCTTCCCGGATCAGATTCGCGATGTAGACCCCGGAGACCGCGTCGGCGGGCACGGCCCACGAGGCGGACACCGCCCAGTTCCCGCAGTCGACCAGTCCGGTCTCCGTCTCCCTGAGACAGGCCGGCTGCGCCTGGGGCAGCGGAGCCGAAGGTGCGAGCGTTGTCATCTTTCGTGCGCCCATGCCGCCGTAATAACCGATGCGGTAGACGTCCACGCGATAGGCGGTCGCCAGGGTGGCCACCTTGAACTGGACGGTTTCTCCCCTGTTGACGCTCATCTGAGTCGCGTATCCCTGGATGTTGGCGCTGCCGGCTCCCGGTATGTCCCATTCGCTGGGAGGATTGCCGGGCAGGCTGTTCTCCAGGCAGATGACAGAGGTTATCGGGCAGGCCGCGTGGAGCCCCCGGGCGCGGGCCCCCGCCCGCGCGGCGGTGGCCTCACGCTCCCCCTTCCTGACGCCTTCCACGGGATGGCCGCGCAGGCCGAGCAGGGTGAGCCTCCGCTCCAGTGAGCGACCTCGGCGGCCGTCCGGCGGCGGTGGTGCCTTGATCTCCACGGCCTGGCGTTCGACGTGCCGCGCCCGGTCTCGCTCGCCGGCAGGGCGGGGAACGCCGGGGGCGGGTTGCCCGCTCCCGGCCGCCGGGCCGGGAATGACGTCCGGTCCAGCCGGTACGGTCTCGCCGCCGAGACGCCGGAACCCGGCGTCCTGCCCGGTGGCCCGCTCACGCGGGGCACCGGTACCAGGTGCCGGCACCCAGGTGGCACCGACCAGACTGATCAGAGCAAGGACACCGGCACCGAAGGCGAACGGGGACGGCCGCCGCCCGGGCCCGGCCTTCTTCACGTCCTCTGGCCCCCCTGACATGTGTGACCTCCCGGCAGCGCTCTCGTGGCAAGCTCTCCACCCAGGCCGGAGCCGCAGGCAAAAAGAAAGACAATCACCTTCGGCCTCCAACAGGAATTACGCTTAAACAGCGGCGATTTATTCACAAGATAGATGATTACTCTAATCTCACGTTAGAAGCCCATTACGGACACGAACCAAACCCAGCGCCATGGAGATGCGGGTGAATGGGGCCGGTCGCCTTTGACCCGCGCATAAAGGACTGGCAAGGAAACACCCGAGAGGCTGCG
>NZ_JBPXMD010000081.1:0-6773 GCF_051918855.1 Streptosporangium sp. H16 | reverse complement strand
GGTGGTTCCCCAGTAGTAAGACCTGTTCGGGTTGCGGCGCGGTGAAAGCCAAGCTCGCCCTGTCCGAACGCACCTACGCCTGCGCCGAGTGCGGCCTTGCCCTGGGGCGGGATCTCAATGCCGCGCTGAATCTGGCCGCGCTCGCGGCCGACGTCGCCCAGAGTTGCGGGGAGACGCGAAACGCCCGTGGAGGAGCGGTAGGACCCGGCACCCGTGCCGGGCGCGCACCGGCGAAACGGGAACCCCGGAAACGGGGAACGCTCCGGCGCAAGCCGGAAGCTGCCTGAGAGTGTGCTTACCACAGCACACTCACAAGCAACGGTCACCAGGAGCCGAAGACGGTCTCCCCGTTGGCGCTGATGGCGGTGGCGAGCTCGGCGAGGTCGGCCGCCTTGACCTCGGCGAGGCAGCGCAGCGTGAGCGGTATGAGGTAGGGCGCGTTGGGTTTGCCCCGGTGGGGGGTGGGCGGCAGGTAGGGCGCGTCGGTCTCGACGAGGATCAGCTCCCTCGGCGCGACCCGCGCGGCCTCGCGGAGGTAGGCGGCGTTCTTGTAGGTGACCGGACCGGAAAACGACATGAAGTATCCGGCGGCGACGCATCGCTTCGCCATCTCGGCGTCACCGGAGAAGCTGTGGAACACCACGACCTCGGGGGCGCCCTCCTCGGCCAGCACGCGCAGCACGTCGTCGTGGGCCTCGCGGTCGTGGATCACCAGGGCCTTGCCGGTCCGCTTGGCGATCTCGATGTGCGCGCGGAAGCTGGCGTGCTGGTCGTCCTTCGACGCCCAGTCGCGGTAGTAGTCGAGACCGGTCTCCCCCACCGCCCTGACGTGGGGCAGGCGGGCCAGCCGCTCGATCTCGGCGAGGGTCTCCGGCGTCGAGGCGTGCGCCTCGTTGGGGTGGATGGCCACCCCTGCGTAGACGTCCGCGTGGAGGGCGGCCGTCTCGGCGTTCCAGCGCGAGGACGGCAGGTCGTAGCCGATCGTGACGAGCCGCGTCACGCCGACGGCGCGGGCCTCGTCGAGGATGCCCTCGACGCTCGTCCGGGCCGCCTGCGCGGCCTGGGCGACCGGATCCCCCGAGGACGCCTGGCGGTTGCCCACCATGATGTCCAGGTGGCAGTGGCTGTCGAACACCTCTGCCGGCAGCGGCCTGGGTGCGTCGGGAAGCTTCGGCGTGCTCACGGCGTCCAACCTACCGAGAAGCCGGTGCGGCCCGCGCCCGGTGCCGGGCGCGGGCCGCTGAGAACCCTGGTCGCGGACCGCGAAGAGCCCTGGTGACCGCTAACCCTGGTCGCGGACCGCCGGAGGTCTTGATCGCGGGCTGCCGAGGGCCCTGGGCGCGGGCCGCGAGAGCCTGTCCTACTCGCCCAGGCGGGCCAGCTCCTCCTCGACGATCTTCGGGTCGAGCTTCACGAACAGCGGGGTCGGCGGGGCGAGCGGGGAGCCCACCCGGATCGGGGACGACTCCCAGCGCGCGGCGCCGTCGTAGGAGCCGGTGATGATCGGGTAGGTCCTGCCGTCGTCGTCGGTGACCTCCTGGATCTCCGGCATGCCCGTCCAGACGCCGGTGCCGCCGAGCATCGCGTAGATCTTGTTGGAGGAGTTGGGCAGGACCGGGGTGAGCAGCGTCTTGGCGTCGTCCACGACCTGCAGGGCGACGTGCAGGATGGTCTTCACCCGCGCGGGGTCGTCCTTGATCTTCCAGGGCTCCTGCTCGGCGAGGTACCGGTTCGCCTCGCGGATGACCTCGAACGCCTCGTTCGTCGCGTTCTTGAAGCGGCAGTGCTCGAACTCGGCGGCGACCTTCGGGAAGGCCGCGCGGCTGCGCTCCAGCATCGCGCGGTCGGCGTCGGTGAGGTCGCCCGCCTCGGGGATGACCCCGAAGTTCTTGGCGGCCATCGAGATCGAGCGGTTCACCAGGTTGCCCCAGGCCGCCACCAGCTCGCCGTTGTTGCGGTTGAGGAACTCCGACCAGGTGAAGTCGGTGTCCTGGTTCTCCGGGCCCGCCACGGCGATGTAGTAGCGCAGCGCGTCGGCGTCGTAGCGCTCCAGGAAGTCGCGCACGTAGATGACCACCGAGCGGGAGGAGGAGAACTTGCGCCCCTCCATCGTGAGGAACTCGCTGGAGACGACCTCGGAGGGCAGGTTCAGCGCGCCGAGGGAGCCCGGCTCGCCGTCACGGGCGCCCTGGCCGTTGTAACCGAGCAGCATCGCCGGCCAGATCTCCGCGTGGAAGACGATGTTGTCCTTGCCCATGAAGTAGTAGCCGAGGGCCTCGGGGTCCTGCCACCACCGGCGCCAGGCCTCGGGGTCGCCGGAGCGGCGGGCCCACTCGATGGAGGCGCTGAGATAGCCGATGACCGCGTCGAACCAGACGTAGAGCCGCTTGTTGGCCTGGTCGTTCCAGCCCTCCAGCGGGATCGGCACGCCCCAGTCGAGGTCGCGGCTGATCGCGCGGGGGTGCATGTCACCGAGCATGTTGAGGGCGAACTTCAGCACGTTGGGCCGCCAGTCGCCCTCCTTGGAGGACAGCCACGACGCCAGGACCTCGGCGAACGCGGGCAGGTCGAGCATGAAGTGCTCGGTCTCCACGAAGATCGGCGTCTCGCCGTTGACCTTGCTCACCGGGTCGATCAGCTGGATCGGGTCGAGCTGGTTGCCGCAGTTGTCGCACTGGTCGCCACGGGCGCTCTCGTAACCGCAGATCGGGCAGGTGCCCTCGATGTAGCGGTCGGGCAGGGTGCGCCCGGTGGAGGGCGAGATGGCGCCCATCGTGGTCTGGGGGAAGATATAGCCGTTGGCGTGGAGTCCCTTGAAGATCTCCTGCGTGACCGCGTAGTGGTTTTCCGTGGTGGTCCGGGTGAACAGGTCGTAGGAGAGCCCCAGCGCCTGGAGGTCCTCGACGATCACTCTGTTGTAGCGGTCGGCGAGCTCGCGGGCGGTGAGGCCCTCCTTGTCGGCCTGGACCTGGATCGGGGTGCCGTGCTCGTCGGTCCCGCTCACCATGAGGACCTTGTTGCCCGCCATCCGCTGGTAGCGGCTGAAGACGTCGGACGGCACGCCGAATCCGGAGACGTGCCCGATGTGGCGGGGGCCGTTGGCGTATGGCCAGGCGACCGCGGTCAGGATGTGCTGGGACATGGTGCAAGCCTAAGGGACGCGGCCTCGGGTCTTGGTGCTGTCGTGGTTCTCCGCGGTCCTCGACTTTCCGGGAGCTTTTCCCGAAGCCGCCGTATCACCTCATGCGACCGCAGTGCCGCCGCGGCGCTCACGGCAGCCGCGGGGCCGCCGGCGTGGCACCGTCGACGGGGGCGTCCGCCGGGTCGCCCGCGGCGGCGCGGCTGACGGCCTCCGCGGCCTCCTCCGCGGCGGAGGCGGCCACGTCGATGGGCGTCTCCTTGGTACGGCGGATGCCCAGGATGCTGATGAACAGCGCCGCGAAGATCGTCTGGAAGCTCACGATCAGCGCGGTGGCCGAGGGCACGACGATGCGCAGCGACTCCGACGGGATCAGCGGGCCGAAGCTGCGCGTCTGCCAGTGGACCAGCGAGGCGACCAGGCCGCCCAGGCCGCCCAGGGCGAGCAGCCCGCCGACGATCAGGCCCTTCTCCAGGCTCACGATGTCGACGAGCTTGCGTACCCTGCGGTCTTCCGGCAGGAAGCCCTCCTCGGCGGCGTACACCTTGGTGAACAGGGCGAACAGCGAGGCCTGGAAGCCGATCACCACCATGGCCGAGGCGCCGACCAGGGTGTCGACGTCGAAGGCGAGCTTGCCGATGTAGACCGGGCCGAAGGTGAGGGCGGCGCCCGCGACCAGGCCGAGGGTCATCAGGACCAGGCCGGGGATGAAGAACAGCCAGCGGGGGCTGTAGAGCATCAGGAAGCGCAGGTGGCGCCAGCCGTCGCGCCAGGAGCGCAGGTGCGGCGGGCGCGAGCGGCCGTCGGGCGACAGCGTGGTGGGCACCTCGCGCACGTCCAGCCCGGACAGGGTCGAGCGGACCACCATCTCGCTGGCGAACTCCATCCCGCCGGTCTGCAGGCCGAGCCGCAGAATGGAGTCGCGCCGGAAGCCGCGCAGGCCGCAGTGGAAGTCGCCGATCGCACTGGGGAAGAACAGGCGGCCGATGAAGGAGAGCACCGGGTTGCCCAGGTAGCGGTGGAGCGGGGGCATGGCGCCCGGCGCGATGCCGCCCTTGAACCGGTTGCCCATCACCAGGTCGGCACCGTCACGAAGCTGCTCGACGAAGGGCAGCAGCGCCGTGAAGTCGTAGGAGTCGTCCGCGTCGCCCATGATGACGTAGCGGCCGCGCGCCGCGCGGATGCCGCCCATCAGCGCGTTGCCGTATCCCTTGGCGTCGACGTGCACGACCCGGGCCCCGGCCTCGCGCGCGAGCTGCTGTGAGCCGTCCGTGCTGCCGTTGTCGGCGATCAGGACTTCCCCGTCGATCCCGTGCTCCCGCATGCAGGCGAGCGCCTTGCGTACGCAGGTCTCCACGGTCTCCGCCTCGTTCAAGCAAGGCATGACCACGGTCAGTTCCACGTCTCAACCCTTCACTCACTGCACAAGCCAATCTCACCATGATGCCCTCTACAGTCCCCTGCCCGGGTCAACTCCCCGAAACGGCTGGCATCCTGTAATGCATGGTGACCGTCGCCGACCGCCCTCGCCTGGACGTGCCTCCGCCCGAGCGGGGCGCTCGCCTGCGAGCCTTCCTCTCTCGGCATCGCCTCTTCGTGGCCGCCCTCGCGCTGGCGTTCCTGCTGCGTGTGGTCACCATGCTCGGCTACGGCCCGGCCCTGTGGTTCAACGACTCCTACGAGTACGTCTCGGGGGCCGTCAACCCGAGCCGCCCCAGCGCCCTGCGCCCGAACGGCTACTCCTTCCTGCTCCTGCTGCTGAGGCCCCTGCACAGCTTCGCGCTGGTGGCCTTCATCCAGCATCTGATGGGCCTGGGCATCGCGGTCCTGATCTACACCCTGCTGCGCGGCAGGTTCGGGCTGCCCGGCTGGGGGGCGACGCTGGCCGCGGTGCCGGTGCTGTTCGACGCGTACCAGATCCAGCTCGAACACCTGATCATGTCCGACGTGATGTTCATGCTGCTGGTCGTGGGCGTGATCACGCTGGTGCTCTGGCACCGGCGGATGTCCTGGCGGCTCGGCGCGGTGATCGGGCTGATGCTGGCGCTGACCGCCCTGACCCGGTCCATCGGCCTGCCGATCCTCGCGCTGGTCGTGGTCTACCTGCTGGTCAAGCGCACGGCCTGGAAGACGATCGCGGCGATGATCACCGCGTGCGCCCTCCCGGTGGTCGGCTACATGGCCTGGTTCGCCTCGGCGCACGGCAACTTCGCGATGACCAACAGCGACGGCGCGATCCTCTACATGCGGACGTCGCTCTTCGCCGACTGCACGAAGATGAAGGTCGATCCGCGCGAGGAGCTGGAGCTGGCGCTGCTGTGCATCAGCGCGCCACCGAGCGAGCGCCACTTCTCCGGGCAGAAGTATCTCTGGTGGGCGCAGAACGGCCAGCGCTTCCACGCCTTCGGGGTGGGCAGCACGTTCACCCCTGAGATGAACAAGACCGCGGGCACGTTCGCCCAGCGGGCCATCCTGTCCCAGCCGACGGACTATCTCGGCACCGTGGCCGGCGACTTCTTCCGCGCCTTCCACTGGGGCAGGCCGCGCTTCCCCGACGCCCAGACCTACCTGCAGTACGAGTTCCCGCTGACGACCAAGGTCCTGCCCGCCTGGTCGTCGTACCAGGGCAACACCGACACCGACGCGCGCAAGTACGACCCGGGCCTGCGGGTCGCGCGGATCCAGGACAAGCAGCGCGTGATCGGCACCGACCTCAACGACCCGTGGGCCACCTTCCTGCAGGGCTACCAGCGCGTCGTCCGGCTGCCCGGCATCGTGCTCGGCGCGCTGCTGCTGGTCGGCCTGGCCGGGGTGGCGGCGCGCTGGCGCAGGCTGGGCGGGGCCGTGCTGCTGCCGTGGCTGGCGGCGTTCGGGCTCATCCTGGCCCCGGCGGCGACGGCCGAGTTCGACTACCGCTACCTGCTGCCCGCGGTGCCGCTGGCGTGCCTGGCGGCGGCGATCTCGCTGCGCCACGGGTTCTCCAGGCCCGCCGCCACCGTGCCCCCCACCACCGTGCCCGCCGCCGTCACACCCGGCGACGTCACGTCCGACGCCGTCATTCCCGGTGACGTCCCGACCGGCACGATCATGATCGGCCCCGCCGCGCCGCCCGCGACCGCGCCGGCCACGACCGGGCCGCCCGCCGTCACGGACGGCTCCGTCGCGACCACCCCCGGCGCGCCCGATACCGGCACGACCGATACCGGCACACCGGATTCCGCCCCGCCCGGCCCCGGCACACCCGGTCCCGTCACACCCAGCTCCGGAACAGCATCCGCGCCCACCACTGGGAGTGCGGGATGAGCTCGGCGACGAGCACCGGGTAGAGCCACCCGAGATTGATCAGCGCGAGGAGCGTGAAGGCCCCGACGACCGCGGCACCCACCGCCCTGCGGTTGGGCGCGGCGTCCGCCCGTCCGATGATCAGCCCGGCGACCAGGGTCAACGCGAGGATCATGAAGGGGAGCATCGTGATCGCGTAGAAGAGATACATGGTGCGGTTGTCGGCGATCGCGTAGTAGAACCAGGGGAGCCAGCCGGCGGCGTAGCCCAGGAGCACGGTCCCGGCGCGCCAGTCGCGGGTGGCGACGTACCAGGCGATCATGGCGATGAGGGCGGCGAGACCCCCGTACCA
>NZ_JBPXMD010000080.1:0-7158 GCF_051918855.1 Streptosporangium sp. H16 | reverse complement strand
CAGCGATACGACGCCCTCACATCCGAGCAGGTCAGGGGTATATCCGTTGGATTTTCGGCGATTACTACCGGAACCCCCTGTGAGGTGACGTCATCGAGCATCGCCCGCAGCTCTGCCAGCCGCGCCAGCCGTACCGCGGGTGCCAGATCGGCGATCTCGCTGCAGAACCGGGCAACATCAGACCGCAGGAACGCCACACCCTCTGAGTCCGCCACGGCGCAAGATTGGCCTGGTCAGAGACAGTGTGTCAAATCGTGTGACGCTAACCCCGACTCGTCGTTCCACTAGGACTGGGAGGCCAATGTCTTCATGACCGGCGATCATGCTTTGAGCGTCAACGGCTGTGACACCACCCCGGGCTCACCGTTTCGTTCCTCCTGGATCCCCCAAGTGCCCATAAGACGAATGTGTTGACCCCGCTGAGGATCGGGTACGGCCTGCGCGGCAAGATGGCCCGGTGATGCGCCACTCTGTCCGCCGCTCTGTCCGCCACTCTGTCTCCCGGGCGCTGCTGGAGCGCTTCCAGCACCCGGCCCAGGTCATCGTGACCGCGTTCGCCGCCGCCGCCGCGGTCGGCACCGGCTTGCTGGCCACCCCGTGGGCGGCCGAATCCGGCGTCGAGACCCGGCTGATCGACGCGCTGTTCACCGCGGTCTCGGCGGTGTGCGTGACCGGGCTGGTGACCGTGGACACCGCGAGCCACTGGTCGGCCTTCGGCGAGGTCGTCATCATGGTGCTGATCCAGGCCGGCGGCCTGGGCATCATGACACTGGCCACCCTGTTCGCGATGATGATCTCCGGGCGGATCGGCCTGCGCGCCCGGATATGGGCCCAGGCCGAGACCAAGGCCCCGCAGCCAAGCGATCTGCGCCGGGTGATCGGCAACGTGGTGCTGTTCACCCTGGCCTGCGAGGCGCTGGTCGCCATCGCACTCGCCGCACGGTTCGCCGTCGGCTACGGCGAGCCGCCCGGCCGCGCCGCCTACCTGGGCCTCTTCCACGCCATCTCGGCGTTCAACAACGCCGGCTTCGGACTGTGGCCCGACAGCCTGATGCGGTTTTCCACCGACGCGTGGATCTGCCTGCCGATCGTCGCGGCCGTCGTCGTCGGCGGCCTGGGCTATCCGGTGATCTTCGAGCTGCGCCGCTCCTGGCGTCGCCCGAAACAGTGGTCGGTACTGACCCGCATCACCGTCACCACCACCCTGATCCTGCTGGTTGCGGGCTTTGCGGTCTTCACCATCACCGAGTGGGCCAACCCCAAGACCCTCGGCCCGATGGGGGTAGGCGCCAAGCTGCTGGCCGGCTTCTTCACCGGGGCGATGCCGCGCACCGCCGGGTTCAACAGCCTCGACATCGCCGCCATGCACCCGACCAACTGGCTGGCCACCGACGTTTTGATGTTCATCGGCGGCGGCAGCGCCGGCACCGCCGGCGGCATCAAGATCACCACCTTCGCCGTGCTGGCCTACGTATTGTGGGCCGAGCTGCGCGGCGAGACCCACGTCAACGCCGGCCATCGCCGCCTGGCCGCCACCGTGCAGCGCCAGGCACTGGCCATCACCCTGCTGGGCCTGGGCCTGGTCACCATCTCCACCTACGCGCTGCTGGCCCTGACCCCGCACGGCCTGGACAAGGTGTTGTTCGAAGTGGTCTCGGCGGTTGCCACGGTGGGCCTGTCCACGGGCATCACCGCCGACCTCACCTCAGCCGGGCAACTCATCATTACCGCGCTCATGTTCGCCGGCCGGGTCGGCCCGACCACCTTGTTCTCCGCGCTGGCGCTTCGCGATCGCACCCGCCGCTACGAGCTACCCGAGGAGAAGATCATCGTCGGCTGAACCGCACAGCCCGCAGTTCCCCATCACTTCGGCCTGCGCATCCATGCCGAGCCAGCGCCAAAGATCGCCTCCCTCACCGCGACCAGCGCGTAAGTGCCGAAGAAGACCGCCACCGACAACCAGGCCAAAGCCATCATGAGGCGAGCATCCCGTCCATGAGCGCCTGCAGCGTCACCGCGCCGCGCAGGCCCTCCTCGCCCACCACGGCCACCAGCGGGCTGTGGGGGCGGGCCATCAGCGCGGCGATCTCCAGCACGGTGGCGTCCGGGCCGGTGACCGGGGGACTGTAGAAAAAACGGCTCTGGCCCACTTTCGGTGGTGACGGACCGTCATAGTTTCGTGTCGGTACATGGCCATCTCGGAGTGCTGTGTCAGCGTGACACCGGTGTGACGTAAAGGATCTTTCGGGGCTGGTGTTCCCGCAACTGGTCGGCCTGGTCATCGGCAGCGTTCAGGTCGGGGCCGGGGCGATCGTGGTGCATGCCACGTCTGCGGGCACCCCGGCGGCGTGTCCCGCCTGCGGGACAGCCGGGCGGGCCGGCTCCCGCGTCACGATCATCGCCTGCTTCCTGCTGGGCGCGGCCGGCATCACCGCGCTGAGCGTGCGCTGGCCGGCCGTCCTGCTGTACGTCGTGGTCCTGGTCGCGGGCGTGGGCAGTATCGGTACGCAGGCCCTGGTCAACGTGTACGTGGCCGCCGCCTACCCGATACGGGCCAGGGCCAGCGCGGTGGGCGTGGCGCTCGGCGTCGGCCGCGTGGGCGCGATCGGCGGGCCGGTCCTCGACGGCGCCATCCTCAGCGCGGGCCTTCCCGCGCAGGTGAACTTCTACCTATTCGCCCTGCCCGCGCTGGTCGGCGCCACGCTCATCTGGGTCGTGCCACACCGGGCACCAGAGGTCGGAGAGACCGGGTGAGACGGCGCCCCAGGAAGCCGTCCTCGGCGCTGTCCCACAGGCCAGCCGCGGCGGGGCAGGCGTGCCTGCTCATCACTATGGACACTGGCCGGGGCATCTGACACGATCACCGTCCGGCTCTGACCCGTGGCGGGGGTGGTGGAACCCGTGCTTCGACCGGTCGCCATCGTGACGGCGCTCGCACTCGGCTTGGTGATCGTGCTCACGTCCGCTCACAAGGCGGCTCCGGGGTGGGAGGTGTGGGCGGGCCTCGCCTTGGCGCTCAGCGCCGCCTCCGGCGCTGTGTTCGCCCATGGTGTCCAGCGTTGGAGAGAGCTGACGGCCGTTTGCTCCGTACGCGTCCGGGAGGTGGTCCGCCCGCTCGGCGCCCTGTTCCTGCTGGCCCTCCTGCTGGTCGTGCTTGCCCTGCTCCTGTCTCCGAGCACGCGCGCGGGCTGGCGGGGCTGGGGGCTCTCGGCGATCGCGTGCGTGGGCGCCCTTCCTGTCACGGCGACGATGTCGGGCATCCGCCGGTCGGCCGGGGTGCTGGATGGCGGAGCAGGCGCCCGGGTGGCTGCACTGATCGCCCTCCGGCGGCTGCTGCGGCGGCTGCTGGGCGCTGTCGGCTTGCTCGTGGCACTGGCGACGCTCGCGCTCGGCGCCTCTCCCGCCCCGTTGTCGTCGCGAGGGGTCGTCCTGATTTTCGGCGGCGCTGGATCGCTGCTGGTCGCCCTGACGTATGGTCCGGCCCGGGCCGCGCTGCGCGAGGCCGCCAGCCGTCTGTGCGACGAACTGGTGCCCCTTGGCGACGCCGATGACGCCGCGATAGTGATCAGTCGGGCCGACGAACGCGCGAAGCTGGAGCAGGTCCTGGAGGTCGACCACAATCTCATGACCGACCTGCAAACGGGCCTGGTGATTGTCGGGCCGCTGCTGTCCAGCGCAGCCACCGCGTTCCTGCCCGGATCCGCGGGATCAGGATCATGACGGGGTGAGCCGGGCACTCGAGCGTTACCACGGCTGATGCCGCGGAGCAGCGGCCACAGTGGGCCGGCTCCGCGGCACGCACCCGCCTGAACAGCTGCTTACCGAACGGCAGCGGCCGCCTTGGCGATCACCGTGAAGACCTCGCCCGGCCGTGAGACGGCCGCGGCGTGGGAGGCGTCCAGTTCGGTCACGCGGCCTTCATCCGCTTGGCCGCGAACCGCTGGGCTTCGGCGGGGATGGCGTTGTCCCGCTTGGCCACCACGAACCACGACGGCACGTCGTGCCAGGCCGCCTTCGGGGGGTCCCGGTAGTAATCGCGGAAAATCCAACGGATATGAGTCTGACCTGCACGGATGGGGCTTGGCCCGCCGTCCCGTGATCGTTTTTCTCAAGGAGTCTCCGCAGATCAACAGCAACATCGTTGGATTCGCGGCCGTTACTACCGAGACCCCTAACTGGTAATCATGCTTTGAGCGTCAACGGATGTGACACCAACCCGGGCTCACCGTTCCGTTCCTACCGGACCCCAGGTTCAGTCGGTCAGGCCGGCGTCGTGGGCGAGCAGGGCGATCTGGGTGCGGTTGTTGAGGTCGAGCTTGTCGAGAATGCGCGAGATGTGGGCCTTCACGGTCGCGATGCTCATGAACAACTCGCCGCTAATCTCGGCGTTGGACCCGCCCTGGCCCACGGCGACGGCCACCTCCCGTTCCCGTTCGCTGAGCAGGCTCAGCACGCGTACGGCGTGCTGCCGCCGGGCGGCGGCGCCGGTGTCGGCGACGTGGGCGATCAACTGGCGGGTCACCGTCGGCGACAAGATGGGCTCCCCGGCCGACACCTGTACGATCGCGCGCAGGATCTCGGCGGGCGGCGTGTGCTTGAGCAGGAAGCCGCTGGCCCCGGCGCGCAGGGCGCGCAGCACGTACTCGTCGGCGTCGAAGGTCGTCAGCACGACGACCTCGGGCGGGTCGGGCCGGGCACGCAGCAGCTCGGTGGCGGCCAGGCCGTCCAGCACGGGCATGCGGATGTCCATCAGCACCACGTCCGGGGCGCAGGCCTCCACTGCGGCGGGCACCTCGGCTCCGCAGGCCGCCTCGCCCACCACGCTCAGCTCGGGCGAACCGCCGATGATCATCGCCAGGCCGGCCCGTACCAGCGGGTCGTCATCGACGATGAGAACCCGGATCGCGGCGTTCACCTCGGCCACGGCAGCCATGCCCACAGCCGGAACTCGCCCGCGGCGGTCGGGCCGTACTCCAGTCGTCCACCGGCCAGGCCGGCCCGCTCGGCCAGGCCGATCAGGCCACTGCCGCCGCCTGGGATCCCGGCGACGGCGGTGGCGCCGGCCGGGTTGCGCACCTCGACCGTCAGCCCCTCCCCCGCCGCCCCGTCGACGGCCACCGACACCTGGCCGTCGCGGCCGTGCTTGCGGGCATTGGTCAGCCCTTCCTGCACGATCCGGTACGCGCCGCGCCCGATCGCCGCGGGCGCGGCCGCCGGTTCCCCCACCCGGCAGTCGAGCAGCACCCGCATGCCCGCGCGCTGTGACTGATCGACCAGGTCGGGAAGATCGGCCAGGGTGGGCTGGGGCTGCTCCGGCCCCTGCTCGGACCGGTCGCGGCCGGCGCGGAGCATGCCGATGACCTCGCGCAGATCCTCCAGCGCCCGGTGCGCGCTGTCGCGGATCACCCCGGCGGCCCGGGCGACCTCCTCGGGCGCGGCGTCGGGACGAAGCTCCAGCGCCCCAGCGTGCAGGCTGAGCAGGGACAGGCGGTGGGCGAGCACATCGTGCATCTCCCGGGCGATCCGGTCGCGTTCGGACTGGCGGACCTGGGCGAGGCGCAGTTCCCGCTCGGATTCGACCCGCCGGGCCCGTTCGTGCAGGGACTGCCGCCGGGCTCGTACGAACATTCCCCAGGCGAGCACCGCGGCGATGCAGGCGAAGCCCAGCAGGGCCTGCCACCAGGGCGGCACCGGGACGTCCGGCCGGACCAGCGGCGTCAAGAACGGCACCAGCACGCACCCGGCCACGATCGGGCCGGCCACCGCCACGCGCCGGTGCGCCGCGACGGTGAACAGCGCGATCAGCGCCACCCCCGCGGCCGACATCGAATAGACGCTGAACGCGACCGCGACCGCCGCGAAGCCGACCGGCCGGCGCCGGCGCAGCCACACCCCCAGGCAGCTCAGCCCGCCGAGGGCGGTGTCCACCGCGAACGGCACCGGTGCGGGATGCTGGCCGAGGCCTTCCACCACGTTGAGCGCCGTGAGTCCGATGGCCAGCAGGAACAACGCCACATCGGCCGCCCAGTCGCGCCTGGTGCGTCCGGCCGGGCGCACCAGGGCGGGCTCGGGGCCGCTGAGCGCGTTGGCGGGGAGCAGGATCCGATGGTCCAGGCCTGCCGGGGTCGTCACGATCAAAGGGTACGGCCGCCCCCGGTCCAGCGGAATCCGACCAAAGTAGATCCTGTACCGCCGACCTTCGGCCATTCGGGCGCCGACCTGCGGCCGTAGCGATGCGCTCGCCCGTCGCGCCAGCCTGTCCCCATGACCGGTACCGGCAGCTTCCGTCATCGCCGGCAGCCGCGCGGAACCGGCCGGGAATCCCCGGCCCCGTCCAACAACCCAGAAAGGCGCCGAGGCCGAAATGAGTGACGTGCGAGCACGACTCTCCACCCTGTGGATCGTCGTCATGTTCACCATGCTCTACGCGGATGTCCTCAGTTTCCTGAACGCCGGATTTCTGCGGGGGCTCATGGCGGGGCATGCCGAGGGCGTTCCCGTGACCCCGCTGCTCCTGGTGGGATCCGCGGTCATGGTCGAGATCCCGATCGTGATGGTGGTGTTGTCGCGTGTGTTGAAACCGGCGGTGACCCGGCGGGTCACCTTGGTGGCGGCCCCGCTGACCGCGGCATTCATCATCGGCGGCGGATCGGCGAAACCCCACTACCTGGTCCTGGCCGCCGTGGAAGTGGTGTGCCTGGCCATCATCCTGCGGCAGGCCTGGCGCATGAACACCTCACCCGCCGTGAACCGTCCTGCGGGATGAGGCTTCGCCGATGCCGGGCCCGGCGGACCTCAAGGCCCGCAACTCCTCTAACTAGGGGTGTCGGTAAGACGAGGGGTTCCGGTAGCAATGAAGAAATTTCCAACGAAGTACCGTCTGACCTGCGCTGATGAAGGCGTCGTAGAAGCCGGGGTTTCGGCTGTGGATAGCCGAGCCCGGCATCGGGCCGGATTGGCTCCGTAGCGCTCTCACCGTGCTGACCTGGGCAGACGCTGTTCCGGGAAGGGGACAGTACGTAGATTCTGTGCCGTTACCAGTCGGTAGGCCGGGAGATTCAGCTCTGGACAGACCCCGGGGCTCGTACGGAGGACGGGTCAGCTCGACGGGGTGGGGGTGCAGGTGACGGTGGGCGGGGTGGCGGTGCCGCTCGAGGT
>NZ_JBPXMD010000079.1:0-7662 GCF_051918855.1 Streptosporangium sp. H16 | reverse complement strand
GGATCGCGGCGCGGCGCGCAGGCGTTCGGCCTCGGCTCGGCGCTCGCTTCGGCGATGCTCAAGGTGGTCGACGCGCTCCCCGAAAGCTATCGGGACACCGCGGCCGGCGCGGCCCAGCGATTGCTCATCGACCCGGAGACCGACCTCCTTTCGCGTCGGCTGGTCGCTGAGGAGGCGCCTGACGCCATCGTGGCCGAGGTCCTGCGCGCGGCGTATCGCCGGCGGATGGAGTGTCGGGCGGGTTCGGGCAGTTTGGGGTGCTTGCCCTTGAGCTTGCCGTTCTTCTTCGCCAGCGCCATGCCCTCGCGGGTGCGCAGGTGCCCGAGGTTGGCCTCGAACTCGGCGACCATGGCGAGGGTCTACAGGAACAGCCGCCCGAACGGGTCGCTTCAGTCGTAGACGGACGCGCCCAGCCCGAAGTGGACGCCGCGTCCTGACAGACCGGTGAGCAGGTCGTTGGCCTCGGCCATGTTGCGGGCGAACCGGTCGAACTTCGTCACCGTGAACACGCTGCCGTCCCAGACGGCGGCCAGGGCCTGTCGAGGCCGGCGCGGTTGCGGCGGGTGGTGCCGGAGAAGCCGTGGTCGATGTAGATGCGGTCCTCGGGGACGCCGAGGGCCAGGAGCTGTTCGGTCTGGATGATGACGTCTTGTTCGTCGGTGGAGCAGCGCGCGTAGCCGACCCGGGTCCCGTTCACGCGTTCAAGTGTTCCGGATAGGGGGCCTTCACCGAAACGGTACGCGGAACACCTATACGGAACACCCTGACCTGGGGCGGTTGTCCGGGCGGTTGGTGTTCCGTTGGGGGATCCTCGATTGAGACAGTCAAGATTGCAGTCGCACTTCATGGCGGCTGGCAACATCCGTCACTGCAGGTAGCCGTGTCAGCTATCGGCGGGTGTTTGTGCCACTGGTTGTCCTTGAGGAGTTGTTGTGTGCGGGTGAGGAATGCCTGGCGGACCTCTTCTGGGTGCAGTATCTGGAGTGGTCGGCCGAGGCTGAGCAGGTAGCGGGCCAGGCCGTCGGCGTCTGGCCCGCCGATGTCGATAATCGTGGCGTCATCGCCGTCCGGGTGGTGGACGCCGACCGTTAGTGGTACCAGCCTACGGGCCTCATCGGCCGGTACGGCCAGGCGGATGGTCACCCGCACCGGGTAGGGCCTCAGCGCGACGCCCGTGCTGACCATCTGTGCCGGATCTGGCGGGTCGGGCAGGGCAGTGGCCTGCCCGGTGGCTGTGGCATCGATGATGCGATCGGTGCGGAAGGTGCGCCAGTCCTGCCGCGTCAGGTCGTAGGCGAGGAGATACCAGCGGCGGCCGGTGTAGATGAGCCGGTAGGGGTCCACTCGGCGGGTGGACGTCGTTCCGGCCCGGTCGCGGTAGGTCAACTGGGTGCGTTCGCCTCGCCGGCACGCGGTGGCCAGGTCGAGCAGCAGCGCGGGGGAGATCTGGCTGTCGTCGGGTCGTGCGGTGTGGGTGAACGCGGCGTCCAGCTCGCCGAGCCGGTCGGCGATCCTGGCCGGCAGCACCTGGCGTAGTTTCAGCAGCGCCGACAGGGCTGCCTGGTCGCTGCCGGAGACTCCGCTGAAGGCGGCGGTGCGCAGCCCGACGGCGACCGCGAGGGCCTCCTCCTCGTCAAGGATCAGTGGCGGAATGCTGGTTCCAGGCCCGAGGTGGTAGCCGCCCCATGGGCCCATCTCCGATTCGATGCCGTAGCCGAGTTCACGTAGCCGGGCGATGTCCCGGCGAACCGTCCGTTCGGTGATCTCCAGCTGGGCGGAAAGATCAGCGCACGTCCAGGACTGCCGCGTTGACAGCAAAGACAGCAGCCGCAGCAGCCGTGCCGAGGTGTTGACCACGGCTAACAGTCTGCTCGATAACCAGGACCGTTTCTGACCGGGTCATACCGTAACGTCGCCGGCATGACCGAGAACTCCTCGGCCGAAAAGTCCATTACGACGACGATGACCTCCGCCAAGGTGCGTCAGATGACGGGCCCGGATGGGCGCACGTAACCGACGAGGGGCAGGACCCATGGAAGCACGCATGAAAAGCGTGGCGAATCCCGACGTGATCACAGCGATCCAGCATCTCCACAAGGCGATTCACGCCGGTGGCGTCGACCCGATCGTGCTCGAGCTGGTCCATCTGCGGGCCAGCCAGATCAACGGCTGCAGCCCGTGTGTGTTCGCCGGCGTCCAGTCGGCGAAGAAGCATGGAGAGACCGAGGAGCGGCTGCACAACGTGGTCGCCTGGCGCGAGACGCCGTTCTTCGCCGAGGAGGAGCGGGCAGCGCTCGCGCTGACCGAGGCCGCCACCCGGATCCAGGACGGCGCGCCGGGCGTGACCGACGAGATCTGGGATGCTGCTGCCACCCACTTCGACGAGAACCAGATGTCCGCGATCATCCTGAACATCGCAATCACCAACTTCTTCAACCGGATCAACCACACGATCCGGGAGCAGGCCGGCAAGACCTGGTGAAGGCGGGCGGGGGTCATCCGTCCAGAGGCCGCGGTGGCGACGTGGCGAAGGACGTGATCGGCCAGCTCGACCGCTGACCGATCCAGCGCCACTTCCGGCAGGCCTCCGTCCTGGGCTCCCACCTTCGGGTGACCGCCGACAACCATCCCTTTGATGATCATCAGGGGCGCATGACGATGAGCAACGAACTACTGGAACTGACTGTTACCGATGCCCGAGCCTGGCGGGAGTGGCTCAGCAGGCACCACGACAGCTCGGCAGGGGTGTGGCTGGTCCTCGCCAAGCAGAACACGACCCGGCCCACCAGCCTGACCTATGACCAGGCGCTCGACGAAGCCCTGTGCCACGGCTGGATCGATGGTCGGCTACGACGGCGGGATGAGATCACCTTCTGCCGGCACTTCACCCCTCGCGGAAGGCAAAGTCCCTGGTCAGCGCGGAACGTTTCCATCGTCACCCGTCTGCTCAGCGAGGGCCGGATGCATCCGGCCGGAATGACCGAGGTCGAACGCGCCAAGGCCGACGGCCGCTGGGACACGGCCTACGCGGGACAAGCCGGCATCGAGGTACCAGCCGACCTGGCCGCCGCATTGGCCGCGAAACCCCAGGCACAAGCTATGTTCGACATCCTCACCTCCCAAAACCGCTACGCCATTCTCTATCGGATCGCGAACGCCAAACGCGCCGAGACCCGAGCCCGCCGTATCACCCAGTTCGTTGACATGCTCGCCCGCGGCGAGGCGATCCACCCACAAAAGCGCGCCCTCGGCAGTTGAATACGGGCCCACTCCTCTGGACGGCGACTGGGAGTTGGTGGGGAACAAGACGGGGGCGACCCGTCTGGGGTTCGGCCTGATGTTGAAGTTCTTCGAGCAGGAGGGCCGGTTCCCGCGGCACGTGGGTGAGCTGCCCAAGGCTGCGGTGGACTATGTGGCCGGCCAGGTGAAGGCCGAGCTGGCGTTGCTGGCGGAGTACGACTGGTCGGGCCGGTCGATCGAGCGACACCGGGCCCAGGTGCGGGAGGCGCTGGGGTTCCGGGAGTCGACCCGGGCGGATGAGGATGTGCTGGCTGAGTGGCTCGGCAATACCGACAGGTCCAACTGGTCGGCGTCCATCGCGCGCAGCCACGCCAGCTTGTCGATCGAGGTCTTCACCGCCGTCGCTGACGCCTCGGTCTCGGGCTTGGTCAGCCACTCCAACCGCGTACACCCCAGCCCGGCATCGACCTTGAGCAACAGAGCCAGATCCGAGCGGACCTGCTGGGTCAGCAGGTGCGCCACCTTGTGCGAGGCCAGCTCACCGGCCGCCGCCCGGGCCGCGCCGACCATCTTCGCCAACGTGATCGCCCCAGGCCGGATCACCTTGGCCGACATCAGATACTCGCGCGCCAGGTTGAACAACAACGTCGGCGAATCGTGCTCCATGGCCCGGTCGGTGAGGAACTGTTCCAGTTCCTTCATCTCCTGGCTGCCTGCAGCGGCGGTCTTCCAGCCCAGGTACTTGGGACCTGACCCAGGTGGTCCGACCGGGTATGGGCCCGCCGTCCATAGACCCGCAACGCCCCCGGCGCCAGGCCCAGCGCCGTGGCGAGCCGCGCCACCGCCTCCGGCGGAGCCGACGCCACGTCGTCGGGCACGAACCCGAGCCAGGGCCAGGGCCCCGGCGTTGATTCGCTATATCCCGATTCGTCGGATTGATCAGATGGCGTAGACGGCGAAGGCGTCGTCGTGGTTGAGGAGGTCACGGCGGGCGTGGGCGATGTTGGCGCGGCCAGCCATCCGGGCAGTGCTGATCGCCAGGTTTCTGAAGCCGGCGAGCGCCTTGGGTGCGGTTCCCGTCCTGGCCTGGGAGTGATCCTCCCGGAATGTCACGCCACAAACCCAATGGAGACGGTTTTCCACACCCCAGTGCGCCCGTTCATAATGGTTGAGGTGGTCGGGTGGAGCCAGGGTGGCGGGCATGCTGGTGATGCCGTACACGATCTCCTTGCTGATCCAGACGCCGTCCAGATCGCCGACATCGCGGCGGAGCCGGAAGGCTTGGCGGGTGCCGGGGAACAGGGCGTCGTCTGCTTCGGCAGTGCGGATGGTGCGGCGTTCGATGCGGTCGTGCCCGTGATCGTCATCAATGGCGGTGGTCGCGCTCCAGTCGACGTCCGGGCCGGTCAGCAGGACTTGAGCGGCGGCGCGGGCCAGCGGCTGGTTGCCCTTCAAAATGAGCATTATGTGAGATGAAAATCGGGCGGGGGCCGACACCAGCCCACCCGCGCCAGCACCGGCCGACACCACTGCTTCGCGGCGCATCAGCTGCCGCACTCGGTGCCCCGGCGGCGGGCTCCTGGGTGTTGAGGCCAGCTGGGACCGGTATGCGGCAAGGCGGTCAGCGGCGGCTCGGGGAGGTCACTAAGGTCGGGGCGTGCGGTCACGCAGTGAGGCCGTTCGGCGAGTGAGGGAGACGATGTCGGCGACGCGACTGCTGGTCCTCGGCGTAGTACGGCTGCTTGGCCAGGCACATGGTTATCTGGTCGGCGCCGAATTGGAGTCGTGGGAGGCCGAGCGATGGGCCGGCCTCAGGTCGGGATCGATCTACCACGCCCTGCGTCAACTGGCCAAGGATGGGTTGGTGGACGTCACCGAGGTGCATGAGTGGCCCGGCCGCGTCGACTACGCCATCAACGATAAGGGTGAGGCGGAGTTCCTGCGGCTGCTCAGGACCGCGTTGAGCGTGCCCGACCGGCGTCCGGAAGTGTTCGGCGCGGCTCTGGTATTGCTGCCGGCGCTGCCGAAGGAGGAAACGATCGCACTGCTCAAGGAGCGGTTGCGCGCGTTGAAGGACGAGGAGGCGCGGATCGCGGCCGCGATCCGCGAGGGAACGCGGCCGCAACACCTGGCGAGGCTGTTCGACCTGCGCGCGCAGCAGGCGGCGGGCGATGCGGCATGGACGCAGGGCTTGATCGTACGGCTGGAACGGGGTGAGGAGTCGGCCTGACTGGCCGGCCGCCAGTTTGACGGTGGACAGGCAAGTGCCTCATAGTTCGTTAACCAAATTTGGTTAAACAAATTTGGTTAACCCTCTCCGAAGGAGTTCCATGCGCGTCCGTACAGCAGCAGCAGCACTCCTCCTGACCCTCACCGCACCCCCACAAGCGGCTGAAGCCGCCACCACCGCCTGCAAACCCGTACGCGCTAACGTGGCGATGACCTCCGGCGGCCTCTCCGACCAGCGCGTGGCCGGCACCCTGTGCCTGCCACGCGGCCGTGCCGCCACCGTTCAGCTGCTCATCCCCGGCGGCTTCTACGGCCAGGCGTACTGGCAGGCGCGCGGCGACCGGCGGCAGCCTTCCTACGTCGAGACGATGACCGCCGCCGGCTACGCCACCCTGGCCATCGACCGGCTCGGCACCGGCGCGAGCACCCACCCGCCCAGCACCCGCTTTCGGCAGGACACGCACCAGATCGTCCTGCGCCAGCTCATCAAACAACTGCGCGAGGGCCGCCTCGGCGGCGGCCGCTTCACCAAGGTCGTCCTGGTCGGCCACTCGCTGGGCTCCACCCTGGCCCGCACCCTCGCCGCCGCCCATCCAGCCGAGATCGACGGCGTCATCCTCACCGGCGAGTCGAGCGCGCCCAACCAGAGCGCCTTCGAGCAGATGGGTGCGCAGATCTACCGCGCGGCCGACGACCCGCGCTTCGCCAAGCAAGGGCTCGACGACGGCTACCTCACTACCCGGCCCGGCATGCGGGCCACCTGGTTCTACCACCGGCCCAACGCCGCCCCCCACGTCATCGCCGCCGACGAGGCCACCAAGACCACCGACGTCTTCCCGGCCGACGACTCCTACACCCCGCCCTCCATCAACAAGAACATCCAGGTGCCAGTGCTGATCGTCACCGGCGAACATGACCGGCTGCTCATCCCGGCCCGCTCGTCCGCCGCGCTACGCGCCCAGGAGGCCCCCTTCTATGGCCCCCGTGCGCAACTGGAGGCCATCATGGTCCCGGGCACCGGACACGTGCTCAATGCGCACCGCACCGCGTCCGGCTGGTTCTCCAAGGCTCGAGACTGGGCCGACCGCCGCGTGGGCGGAGCGGCCCGTTGAGTCACGAGCCCATCGACAGCCCGACCACGTGGGTGGCCAACCACGTCAAGAAATACGTCGAGTCCGACGGCGCCCACGGCCACCTCTTCCATGGCGCGCCCACCCTGCTGATCACCACCGTCGGCCGCCGCTCAGGGCTGCCCCGCCGGACCGCACTTATCTACGGTCGCGACGGCGAGCGCTATCTGGTGGTGGCCTCCAACGGCGGCGCCCCCGACCATCCGCTCTGGTTCCACAACCTGCTCACCCAACCGTGGGTCCGGGTACAGATCGGCGCCGACGTGTTCGACGCGGTGGCCCGGCCCGTGACCAGCGATGAGCGACCCCGCCTGTGGGAGGTCATGGTCGAGATCTGGCCGCACTACACGGGCTACCAGCGAAAGGCGGCGAGAGAGATCCCGGTCGTGGTCATCGAGCGGGCGGCCATCGCGCGCGCTCGATGAGCTGGACGAACAGGCTTAGCGTACGTTTCGTTCCTCCACGCAGAGGGCCGATGCGGCCGAGCCTGTGACTTTGCGCGCTTGATGTCGTCGTTTCTTGCTCGACCTCCTCCCGAACGTGTCCCAAGCGCCAACTAGCGACGCGGTCCTGTTCTCGGAAGTGCCGAGCTGAGGTTTCGCCTCTCAGCCATGCATGTTCCCAGAAGCCGTGGCCGTCTCCGCTTCCGAGAACATGAGTCCGATGAGCTGCGCAGATCTGCTCACCTTGGGGCTGGGGCCGCGTTCGGGAGGAGGACGCCAACTCCTACCGCTCAAACTTGATGGCAGTCCCTCAAACTTCGATGGCACAGGACACCGGGCATGGCATGGTCACCGGGCCCTGCGCTGTCTTCAGTGTCCGTTCCGCCTGAAAGTGGTGAGAGTCCGGCACGCTGAGCTGGGAGATGTCAGGTTGGCCCGGACAACCCTCTGTGTCAGGCTCACGTGGGACACACGGTATGAAAGTTCTCAGTGTGGGATGAGTAGGGCGAGACTGATGTAGCAGACTGTGACGATGACGAAGCAGAGCAATCGTCAATACCTGTGGATCAAGATCTTTTAAGCGGCTGCGGATGAGACTCGGTCGTCGGGTCGTTCGACGA
>NZ_JBPXMD010000078.1:0-7682 GCF_051918855.1 Streptosporangium sp. H16 | reverse complement strand
CCGCGCCCGCACCCGGATATGTTCCCCCTCATCTGCCACAGACTCCACGACCAGCGGCAATAAGCCCGAGAACACGACACTCACCAGCTCGTCGACATCACCCATGACTCACCGTGACGCAGGAGACGTTCCGTCACCACCGAATCTGCGACAGAGCCGTTTGATTGACAGACCCCTGCCATTCGGACGGGAGCTCTTCGATCTGCAGGTCGGAGAAGATCAGGGTCAGATCATGGGCGTTGGCCTGGATTCGGACCTCGTGGAAGTCGATACCAAGGGCTGTGGCCCAGTGTCGGGCGGTCGGTGAGTCGGTGATGAGCGTGGCCCCCGGGTAGAGCTCCTGCCAGTTAACGCCCCAGACGTATCCGTCGAGGTCGACGCCGGTTTCGTAGGTGATCAGCCGGTCATCGAGGGACCCGCGCCAGGTGTCGGCCGAGACGGTGGTGGTGCAGGTGGCCTGCACGCAGCGGCGGAACAGGTAGCGCAGCGTCGCCGGCGCGATCCCGCTCCTGGGGTCGGCGGTCGCGTGGATCACGAGCTGGTAGTCGCGCATGTAGTTCGTGAAGCCATGGTTGAGCAGCGCCTGGTCGAAGACATCGTCCAGGGCTTGTTGCAGCTTCGCCGGATCCATGCACGCAGTTCTACCCGACGGCGTGATCTTTCGGTCAGTGCTGGGGTTTGCGGACTTTGAACCGGGCGATCGGTTTGGTGGTGGTGCGGGCGACCTCAGCGATGACCTGGCCGGCGTGGATGATGCGGAAGGTGGCGTCGGCTGCTTCAACGGTCACGGTCGCTGCGGCGTGGCCGATGCCGACGCCGATGCGCTGTCCAGCGATGGCGATCCAGCCGCGGCTGCTAACCCGCCGCTGCACCCGCATCGGTTCGGTGGCCGGTTGGGGTGCGGGCCCGGCGGGGCGGGCATCACGCAGCCGGGCCGCCTGATCGTCGGTGAGCGGGTTGGGCAAGCTGCGCAGCAGCGCGGACCCGTCACTCAGGTGCAACACGGCGCCCTCCAGACGGATGGTCAGCCGCCGTCCGGCGAACGGGGAGCCGACCGGGTATTGCCGGCCGCCGAGGGAGACCGAACCGGAAGCGTTGACGGTCCGCTCCACCTCGACCGCCCCGTCGGCACCGGGGCGGGCCGGTGCGGCGACCGGTTGGATGCGGGTGCCGCCCTCAGCGATCAGCTGCCGCAGATGCTGGATGCTGAGCCGGGACGGCACCTTCTTGATCCGGGCCCCGGCGATCAACAATTCGACGATGCCGGCGTCGGCCCGCAGGGTGAGCGTCAGACCGGCGCGGTGGGTGCCGAGCCAGAACTGCTGCCCGCAGACGGTCAGGTTGCCCGAGGCCGGCACGACCCGCGTGAACTCAACCGCCAGATCCACCGGATCGATTCCGTTCACCGGCACCACCGGCGTTGCTGTCTCGACCGGCACCGGTGCCATCGCCGCCAGCTCAGCGACGGTCTCCGGTTCCGTTTCAGGTGCGGGGAGTGCTCCTGCGGCGCGCAGGTCCGCCGGCAGGCGCAACGGCAGCCGCTCGTCGCAGCGGGGCCGAAACCGGTCGGCGGGGCGGGCCATGTCCAGCCCCTGGTGGGGGCGGTGGGTGTTGTAGTCGGCGACGAAGACGTCCAGGACCTGCTGGGCGTGCTCGATGTTGTCGAACGGCTCGTGGTCGTCGAGCAGTTCGCGGCGCAGGGTCTGGTGGAAGCGTTCGACCTTGCCGGTGGTGGTGGGCGAGCGCGGGCGGGTCAGCCGGTGGGTGATGCCGTTCTCACGACAGATCCGGTCGAACAACACCTCTCCGCCGCGGCCGAACCGGGCGGTGAACTGCTTGCCGTTGTCGGTCAGCAGCTCATCGGGGACGCCGTGGCGACCCAATGCGTCGACCAGGGCCAGGCACACAGCCCGGCCGGTGGGGCGCATCACCACGGTGGCGGCCACGCAATAGCGGGAATGGTCGTCGACCCCGGTGACGATCTTGCATTCGGTGCCGTCGGCCAAAATGATCCCGCCGACGATGTCCATCTGCCACAGCTGCATCGGCTCCGAGCGCTGCCAGCGCTTGTAGTCCTCGCGCCGCCGGCGCCGGGGGACGGGCTGCACCAGGTGGTGGCGGATGAGCACGCGGTGCACCGTGGCCCGGGACGGCACCGGGCCGGGGCAGGTGCGGCGGGTCAGTTCCCACACCAGGCGGCGGGCGCCCCAGCGGGGATGGTTACGCCGCAGCTCACAGATCAACGCCTCCACCGCGGCCGGAGTTCGAGCCGGGGAGGTATGCGGGCGAGACGAGCGGTCCGACAAACCGTCCAGGCCCTGATCGCGATAGCGGCTCAGCCACCGGTGCACCGTTTGACGCGAGACTCCGAACCTACGGGCGACCTCGGTGACGCTCGCCCCGGATGACACCTGCAGCACGGCTTGGTACCGCTGCTCGACCACGCTCAACTCCGCCAGCACTCGGCGAAGTGTCACACACCTCCTGAGTACGATCTGTCACGCAGATCATGAGACCTGACACGAAGTTCGCCTACTCCGGATGAGAACTTTCTCTACGTCTTCAAGGGCGTGCCGCCTGCGGCGACCCGCCGCGCGTGGTCGGCCGCTGGCCGCGCTGCGGCTCTTCGGCCGGTCGCGGCCAGCACCGCCCACGCGCTGTTCGCCTTTAACAAGCCCATTGAGCTCCGAAGGTTCTTCATCGTGGCTTGCGATCAGCCTGCTCTATCGCTTGCGCAAGTCGGCAACCTGCGGCCGGTTCAACCTTTACGACGCTTTTTAGTAGATCAACATGGCCCAACCTGTTCAATCCCCACGCGAGTAGCTGACGATTTCGAGACATGTCGTTGTGATTCACGATCGAGACAATGGCCTTGGCTTGAGAGTCGGAATTGGTGATGGAGCGGGCTACGGTTTCGGCCTGTTCGTGTTCACCTGCACCAGCCAGCGCCCCCGCCAACGCTGTCAACGCCCGCACTTGAAGGCGGGGATCGGTGATGGAGCGGGCTATGGTCTCGGCCTGTTCGTGTTCACCTGCACCAGCCAGCGCCCGCACCAGCTCCGTCAACGCCTGCGCTTGAAGGTCGGGATCGGTGATGGAGCGGGCTATGGTCTCGGCCTGTTCGTGTTCACCTGCACCAGCCAATGCCCGCACCAGCTCCGCCAACGCCCGCGCTTGAAGGTCGGGATCGGTGATGGAGCGGGCTACGGTTTCGGCCTCTTGAGCGAGCAGCCGAGCACGCTCGTGCTCACCCGCACCAGCCAGCGCCCCCGCCAACGCTGTCAACGCCTGCGCTTGAAGGTCGGGATCGGTGATGGAGCGGGCTACGGTTTCGGCCTGTTCGTGTTCACCCGCACCAGCCAGCGCTCCCGTCAACATCGTCAACGCCCGCACTTGAAGATCGGGATCGGTGATGGAGTGGGCTACGGTCTTGGCCTTTTGAGCGAGCAGCCGAGCACGCTCGTGCTCACCTGCACCAGCCAGCGCCTCCATCAACGCTGTCAACGCCCACGCTTGAAGGCGGGGATCGGTGATGGAGCGGGCTATGGTCTCGGCCTGTTCGTGTTCACCTGCACCAGCCAGCGCCCGCACCAGCTCCGTCAACGCCTGCGCTTGAAGGTCGGGATCGGTGATGGAGCGGGCTATGGTCTCGGCCTGTTCGTGTTCACCTGCACCAGCCAATGCCCGCACCAGCTCCGCCAACGCCCGCGCTTGAAGGTCGGGATCGGTGATGGAGCGGGCTACGGTTTCGGCCTCTTGAGCGAGCAGCCGAGCACGCTCGTGCTCACCCGCACCAGCCAGCGCCTCCATCAACGCTGTCAACGCCTGCGCTTGAAGGTCGGGATCGGTGATGGAGCGGGCTACGGTTTCGGCCTGTTCGTGTTCACCTGCACCAGCCAATGCCCGCGCCAGCTCCGCCAACGCCCGCGCTTGAAGATCGAAATCGGTGATGGAGCGGGCTACGGTTTCGGCCTCTTGAGCGAGCAGCCGAGCACGCTCGTGCTCACCCGCACCAGCCAGCGCCCCCGCCAACGCTGTCAACGCCTGCGCTTGAAGGTCGGGATCGGTGATGGAGCGGGCTACGGTCTTGGCCTGTTCGTGTTCACCTGCACCAGCCAATGCCCGCGCCAGCTCCGCCAACGCCCGCGCTTGAAGGTCGGGATCGGTGATGGAGCGGGCTACGGTTTCGGCCTTTTGAGCGAGCAGCCGAGCACGCTCGTGCTCACCTGCACCAGCCAGCGCCTCCATCAACGCTGTCAACGCCTGCGCTTGAAGGTCGGGATCGGTGATGGAGTGGGCTACGGTCTTGGCCTTTTGAGCGAGCAGCCGAGCACGCTCGTGCTCACCTGCACCAGCCAGCGCCTCCATCAACGCTGTCAACGCCCACGCTTGAAGGCGGGGATCGGTGATGGAGCGGGCTATGGTCTCGGCCTGTTCGTGTTCACCTGCACCAGCCAGCGCCCGCGCCAACGCTGTCAACGCCCACGTTTGAAGGCGGGGATCGGTGATGGAGTGGGCTACGGTCTTGGCCTTTTGAGCGAGCAGGTGAGCACGCTCGTGCTCACCTGCACCAGCCAGCGCCCCCGCCAACGCTGTCAACGCCCACGCTTGAAGGTCGGGATCGGTGATGGAGCGGGCTATGGTCTCGGCTTGTTCGTGTTCACCTGCACCAGCCAGCGCCCCCGCCAGCTCCGTCAACGCCCACGTTTGAAGGCGGGGATCGGTGATGGAGCGGGCTATGGTCTCGGCTTGTTCGTGTTCACCTGCACCAGCCAGCGCCCCCGCCAACGCTGTCAACGCCCACGTTTGAAGGCGGGGATCGGTGATGGAGCGGGCTATGGTCTCGGCTTGTTCGTGTTCACCTGCACCAGCCAGCGCCCCCGCCAACGCTGTCAACGCCCACGTTTGAAGGCGGGGATCGGTGATGGAGCGGGCTATGGTCTCGGCTTGTTCGTGTTCACCTGCACCAGCCAGCGCCCCCGCCAACGCTGTCAACGCCTGCGCTTGAAGGTCGGGATCGGTGATGGAGCGGGCTATGGTCTCGGCTTGTTCGTGTTCACCTGCACCAGCCAATGCCCGCGCCAGCTCCGCCAACGCCTGCGCTTGAAGGCGGGGATCGGTGATGGAGCGGGCTACGGTCTTGGCCTTTTGAGCGAGCAGCCGAGCACGCTCGTGCTCACCCGCACCAGCCAGCGCCTCCATCAACGCTGTCAACGCCTGCGCTTGAAGGCGGGGATCGGTGATGGAGCGGGCTACGGTCTTGGCTTGTTCGTGTTCACCTGCACCAGCCAATGCCCGCGCCAACGCTGTCAACGCCTGCGCTTGAAGGCGGGGATCGGTGATGGAGCGGGCTACGGTCTCGGCCTGTTCGTGTTCACCTGCACCAGCCAATGCCTCCACCAGCTCCGCCAACGCCCGCCCTTGAAGATCGGGATCGGTGATGGAACGGGCTAAGGCCTCAGCACGAACGGAGTTACCCAGCCGCGCCCATACTGCGGGTAACTCGGTCGGGAGCCTCGCGTTGCGCTCGGCCAACCGATCGCGGGTATAGGCAAGCAGCAGCATCGCCGACAAATCCGGCTCGTCCTGCCCGCAGATTACTGCCTGACAGGCGGTGATCTCAGCCAGCGCCGCAGCATCCCCCCCGCTGATGTCCAGCATCCGATCAAGCCGCGCCCCATCGGTCGCGCATGCCACCATCCGCTCCAGATCACCCACCGAACTCAGCAGCCGGTGATAACCCTGCAACAGATACTCCGGCGTCTCGGCCGGCCACCCCCGATCCTGATAACTCCGCGCCCACGCATGAATCCGGTCACGACACCCCGACAACATCCGCGCCCCCAGCGACTCCACCGCGGCAACGTGAAGCTCCTCATGCGCCAGCACGAACACCCGCGCCCCCGTACCCGGCCGCCACAGACCCTCCCGACCGGTAAACGTCCGCCCCGACACCGCATGCAACCACTTGCGCACTACACCCACCGGCGACCCGGTCAACTCCGCCAGATCCTCAACGCTCAAACCACCACCCGCAGCCACCAGCAACCCCAGCAAGTCACGCCCAGCGGCATCCCCGTGCAGCACATGCTCCAACTCACGCTCAGCGTCATCACGGATAACCTGCGCCGCAGGCGACGGCGTCAACACCCGCACGATCCGCGCATCCCGCAACGGATGCCTCATGGGCACGTCCGACGGCACCGGGGGATTGGGCCGCCCGGCCACCACCACCCGCAACCCCTCCACCACTACCGGCGGCAGCAACGCCGCGATGCTGTGCGCCCCCGGCCCGACCGTCACCCCCCGATCCTCATCCAGCCCATCCACCACCAACACCAGCCGCTCACCAGCCTGCACACACGCGCGAGCGGCCTCCTTCAATAACCGGTTGAACCACCCCTGCTGCGTCGACACCCCCAGCAACGGCGGCAGCGACTGCCCCAGCAGCTCCGCCAACTGCGGCAACACCACATCCAAGAACGCCTGACGATCACTCTGCCCCGCATACCGGGCCGTGATAAAGAACGACACCACCCGCACCCCCGCCGGAGGATGCAACACCAGCGTCGCCATCAACGCCGACTTACCCGCCCACGCCGGCCCCTGCCACCACACATAACCCGGATCGCCCTCACCCGAGCAGAACGCCGCCAGCTCGGCCAACTCCTCAGAGCGGCCCTCCAACGTCCACGGGAAGATCTGCTCAACCTGCTCCAGGTACGCCGACCGCGCCACCGGCTCCCGATGGACATCCCCGATATGGATACCTGTGTTGGCATATCCACCCGACTCGGCTGATGCCGTCCCGCTCTCCCGGACACCGCCCTTCCAGCGCCCGCCGTCCATACCCGCGCCCGCCCTTTGAACGACGTCAGCTCAACCGGATACCGGAGTTGGCATCACCCTCACCCGACGCCTTGGCGTCCCCGCTCCCGTCCACCACCACATCTCCGGGAACAGCCCCGGACTTGCCCACCACACCGGTGTTCGCATCCCCCGCCCCCGAAACCGTCGCCGTCCCCGTCTTCTTAACACGCACCCGGCCGCCACCGGCCGAGACCGTCGACCAGCCCGCCCACACCGCCACCCCGACCGCCGCCAGCCCCGCCAGCGCCGACACCGCCGTCGCGACCTTGTTCGCACTCTCCCACCGCAGCCAGACCAGCATCACGGCCACACCGACCACCAGCACAGCCGTTCCCACCAGAACCCACCGCCGAGCCGTCATCCTCGCATTGTCCTCCCACAGAGCGTGACAACGCATAACAATTCACATATCGGCCGCCGCGAGAACACAAGAGGCTGTTGGGTCGGACCGGGGCGCGGTGTCAGCCTTGCGACTGGTCCGTTTCCCCGGCCCGCCCGCCGAACCGGGCGTGCTCGTCTCCAAGCACCCGGCTCTCCACAGGTTCATGCCGCTGGGGATGGTTGTTCTGTCCGCCGGGACCAGGGTGTCGGGATGTCCCACGCGCGCCAGCGATACCGGATGACCGGCATCGACGCCGCCTCCAGCAGGGCGATCCCGTCTGCGGAGATCTCCCAGCTGGCCTTCCCCTCATAGCGTGGAGACCGAACCGGGAGAGGTTTGGTCGTGGCAGCAGTCACGCGACGGCGCTTTGATCCGGAGTTCCGGGCGGGTGCGGTGCGTATCGTGAAGGAGACCGGCAAGCCCGTCGCGC
>NZ_JBPXMD010000077.1:0-8257 GCF_051918855.1 Streptosporangium sp. H16 | reverse complement strand
CACTCCCACCTCGGCGTCCACGGCACCTACACCTTCGCCCTGCCCGACCTCGCGCCCGGCGCCATCCGCGACCTGCGCGACCCCGACGCGGGCGAGGACGATGAGATCTGACGATCCCGCCCCCTGTGGCCGGGGTCAGCCGGCCGGGACGCTTCGGTCGGGCAGGAGATCGGACAGCGCGGTTCGGATGGCGGCCCGGCTCACCCCGTGAGTGCGGGCGAGCGCCGCGATCGAGGCGCCCTGATCGGTGTACGTCGACCGCACCACCTCCACGTCGGCGCCGGTGAGCACGGGCGGGCGGCCGCGGTAGCGGCCCTGGGCCTCGGCGGCGGCGATCCCCTCGACGGTGAGCTCGTTCTGGATGTCGCGCTGGAACTGGCCCACGGCCGTGATCACGTTGATGATCACGGTGGTGGTGGCGTCATTGGCGGCCAGATCATGGAAGTTCGACAGCGGCCCGGATAGGACCCGCAGGACGACGCCGCGGGCCTGGCACCAGTTGCGGACGGCGTGGATGTCGAGCAGGTCGCGGCACAGCCGGAACAGCTCCGAGACCGTCAAGGTGTCGCCCGGGTGAGCCTTGGCGGCGATCTTGCCGAACGCGGGACGCTCCAGAGCGGGGATCTTGGAGGTGGTGGCCGGATCCTCGAAGAGGAGAACGCCGTCGGCTGGCCGGAATCCTTCGACGCCTTCGGTCCGCACGAGAAGGCCGGCCTCGGTGAGGATGTGCCGCTGTCGCAGCAGCGACTGCGTCGCAGTGGAGACACGGGAGTAGACGATCTGCACCGGCGCTCCTCGGAAAGGGGGTGAGGAGCTCCGTTCTACCTGTCGGAAAATACTGTCGTCAATTCCGGCCCCAAACCGGCCGCCCGACGTCACACTTCGTCGCTCAATGTCCGATTTTCCGGAGGGTCCGCGGCGCTGGTCGAGTGCCTGTCAGAAAATCATCTAATCCCGACAGCCCCTGCCTCGAGGGTGGGTCATGGGGCGAGGCGAGCGATGAGGCTGGCATGGGGCCCAACGTCCGACCTGTCTTTCAGTTCGTAGAGTTGCTACTCGCCAGCCAGGCCCTCAGCCCTCGGTCAGGAAACAGCAAGCAAGAGCAGGATGACCAGCGAGCCCGCGGTCGTGAGGAGGAAGCGCGCCAGGACGAGCGGATGGAACCAGCCGGGGAACGCCGCCTTCGCCGCCCCAATCAGCGACTTGGCGTCGATGTCGGCGGTGCCGGACTTGCGCAAGGCAGCCTCTACATAGCGGACGACGAAAACCTGGGAGGTGGTGACGAAGCCGCCTGCGATCAGCAGGGTGGGCTGAAGGATCCAGGTGAGCATTGGCTGATCGAACAGATTCAGCACGGCAAGCGTCGCCAGACCCGCGGCGATCGCCACGGACACCGTCACGCTGGCGGTGCTGGCGGTGAAGTCGAGGCCGTGCTTGGTCAATACGGCGGGGCTGTGGCCCTGTCGGTGAATCTCTGCATCGGCTTCTTTCTGAGCGGCGGCGCCGTATCTGTGACCGGCCAACGGAACGACCAGGTACGTCAGGGCCAGCAGGAGCTGCAGGGCGACAACGAGGAACACGGGGATCTCCTCAAGAAAGCTTTTGAACTTTGTTCAACACCGTAGCGCACGTTTTGATCTAAGTTCAACACTCGCTAGGCTGGGCGACATGCTGACCAAGGAGCAGGTCGTCCAGGCAGCCGTCGAGGTACTCGACGCCGAAGGCGTGAACGGGCTGAACATCCGCCGTCTGGGCGCACACCTCGGGTCGGCCGCATCGGCGATGTATTACCACGTCAAGAGCAAGGACAAGCTGGTAGTTCTCGCCGCCGACCACGTGTTCGGCGAGATCCCGCTGCCCGACACCGCCGGAGTCGGGTGGCGGGAAGCCGCCGCGTCGCTGGCGCGTGGAGCGTATGCCATGGTCGTGCGGCACTACTGGTTGATCCCGGCAATGAGTACGCATCTGATCTACGGCCCCAACAAGGCCCGCTTCGACGAACAATCCCTGACGATCTATGAGTCGGCGGGCTTCACCCAAGCCGAGGCCGACCAGGCAGCCGCTACCGTGCTCATGTTCGTGATCGGCGCCGCGCAGGGCCAGGCGGCACAGGCAGCCTGGCAGGCGCATCTACGACGAAACGGCGCCGACGCCGACAAAGAGCTCCAAGGGATCACCGCTGAGATGCTCGCGGTCGTCCAGACCCTCCCCCGGCTGCGGGCCCGCGTCGACTCCGCCGCCATAACCCCGCCCGGGGACCCGTTCGAGTTCGGACTCCAGACACTCCTGGCCGGGCTGGAATCGCGCATCCATTCCCCGACATCGTCAGCTCCGTGACGACAGTCATGGCATCTATATGCCGTCACTGTTGTTAGACACCGGAGCGTCGCTGGCCTTACACGACCCACAGGCACCCACCTGAAACGATCACGAACCGCAATCGTGATGTCTCACCCCGCTACCTGGCGGCTGGGGACACGTTCGGGAGCGGAGGGCCGTAACGCGCGCTGCGAGGACTCGCTAACGCCACTGACGGTTCGGTTGCTGCTCAACCCCCAGATCCTCGAAGGTGAGCAGCGCCTCATCGAGCTTCACCGCCACGCCCGGAACCGTCACCGCGTCCAGCTCACCGATCAGGCGAAGTACCCGTACCGACCCCACCCGCCAGCTCTGCACCTGCGGCGCGGCCCGATCACCCGGCACGACGCCACCCCCTCGCGGTCACGCCCACGTCAACGCGGTTATTGTCCCGGTTGTTACGCGCGGCGTCCATTTCATGAGCGCGACGTAGAAGACCGACAAAAGACCCAGCCCGCATGGTCGTGGTGAGCCGCAGGAACGGGAAGCCGGGAGCGGCGCATCCCGACCGGGGCGCGGTCACCTGCCGCCGCTGCCTGAAGCTGACCGCCCAGGAGCCCGCCGACGAGCACTGAAGCTGTTCCCCGTGCCCGCACCGGAGCATGCCTTGAGCGGCGACGACTGAGGAGCGATCCGGCCTGGGCGCTCGCGCCGAAGGACGATGTCCTCGTCGGTCACGGTCTCAGATCATCTATGATTCCGAGGCCGTGCCGGAAGTCGTCGAGGCGCTGGAGGGCTGCTGGGGAGGTTCGCCCGCCCCGGCGTCGGAGTGCTGCGGCAGTGGCGGCTGTTGTTGGGGGCGGCGTTCCAGCGTCTGCAGTCTCTTGGCAGAAATAACCTCTGAGTTCCCGAGTGTCTCTCCTGGTCATCCAGCCCCAGGACCAGGGTGTTTCACGTGTAGAGCACGTCACTCTGGCGATTGAGGAGATCTCGGAATCGGTGAAGCTTTTCCCTCGTCGCTGAGGTTTTTGTAGCGGCGGTGAAGTCGAGGAGTCGCATGCCGGCCCCGGTCGAGGGCGGCTCGGCCCGGGTGCTGAGTGCCGCGCTGACAGAGAACGCCTGCTCACGCGGGGTGGCTCCGTACATCAGCTCAGGCACTCCGGCCGCTCGCCGGGCCGGGCCGACCGCCGTCGCCGGGTTCCTGAACGCCGCCCGGTGTCGCTCCGAAACCGGCTGACCGCGGACGGCCTCGGGTTCCGGCGAACCCAAGGGTGCATAACCTCACAGAGCACCCCAACGGCCCGATCTCGACTTCTGGGTTCGCGGGAACTCTGGGCTTTCTTGGGGCATGACGAGCATTCGAACGAAAAGTCCCGTTAGCGGGTGGCTCCAGCTAACTATTTGATCTTCCTCTCGTCCTGTTTGTCGGGCCTGCCCTTCCTTCGGGGTCTATGCCGGTTGAGTTTCTTGAGTGATGGTGAGGCGGCCGCGTACGGCCGCTTCTCGGGTGCTCCCCGGACCGCGCCGACCGAGCCGCGGGCTCTCCTGCTCATAGTCAGAACAACGAGTCGCCGGTCGAAGAGGCGGCCGAGTTGCACACGGACAAGGCGGCGGCTCGTACCTCATCGAGGGTCTGCCGGGCGATGTCACCGAACTCGTCGGTGTTGCTCAAGTCGCTCCACCGCTCGTAGGTGATTTTAAAGGCGAGTGTGCCCAGTTCTGCGGTCACCCGGGCGGCGAGGCCGGGTACGCCGCGGCGCGTGACGGCTTGGGCCATCGAAGCGGTGAGGCTCACGCCTTTCAGGGCTTCGCGCTCCTGGAGGTCGGGATGGGCATCGATGACCGCTCGTCTGCGGACGGTGAACGCACGATAGGCGGGCGTGAAGATGTCCTGTCCGAGCGCGTCGAGGCCGCATGCCACCGCTTCGAGCGGGGCGGCTCCGGTGGGCGCCGCCGCGATCGCGGCGACGAGTGGCCTGGTCAGCGCATCCTCGCCGAAGAGCACCTCCCGTTTGTCCTGGAAGTGGCGGAAGAAGGTGCTCTTGGCGAGGCCAGCGCGTTGTGCGATGTCGAGCACGGTCGTGTTGTCGTAGCCGCGCTCTGTGAACAGTTCGAGGGCGGCGTCGGCGAGCCGTTGCGGTGCGTTGGGTTCCCAGCGGGCCATGGACACAGCTTACGGGACTTGGTCTCGTCGCCGTGTACAGTGATAGGACAAAGTCCCATCACTAGTCGTGGAGGCACACCATGAGCCGAGCCGTCATGTACGAGACCTTCGGAGGACCCGAGGTACTGGAGCTGCGTGAGGTTCCGCAACCGCACGCGGGATCAGGTGAGGTCCGCGTTCGGGTGAACGCCATCGGCCTCAACCCCATGGACTGGATCTTCACCTCGATGCCGGAGATGGCCGAACAGTTCGGCATCAGCCTTCCGTCCGGCTTCGGCACCGACTTCGCCGGCGTCGTGGACGAGGTGGGCGCGGGCGTCTCCGGCTTCGCCGTGGGCGACCGCGTCTACGGAAGCGCGGTGGGCCGGGCCGCCGCCGACTTCGTGGTGGTCGATCCTTCGACGGATACGCTCCTGCACACGCTGGCAGAGATCGGCGACGAGGTCGCCGGCACGCTCTCGGTGGCGGGACTCACAGCCTCGGCGGCGCTCGCGGCGGTCGACGTGCAGGCCGGCGATACCGTCCTGATCGGAGGCGCCGCCGGCGGTGTCGGCGTGATCGCCGTCCAGCTCGCCAGGCTCGCCGGTGCCCGGGTGATCGCAACCGCATCCGAAGGCACCTTCGACTTCCTGCGGCGGTTGGGCGCCGATCCCGTCACCTACGGCCCCGGACTGGAGGGCCGAGTGCGCGCGATGGCCCCCGGCGGCGTGAGCGCGGCGACCGACCTGTTCGGTACGGAGACGGCCGAGGCGGCGCTCGCGCTCGGCGTGCCGCCGACGAGGATCTCCACGATCGCCGCCGGTCCCAATCCGCCCGGCGGCGTGCGCCCGACCGGCGGTGTCGATGCGCTGCCTGAGGAGTTGAAGCGGATCGCCGACGCCATCGTCGCCGGCGAGATCACCGTGCCGATCGCCGCCACCTTCCCCATCACGCGGATCCGGGAGGCCGTGCGCCTGCAGGCAGGACGCCACGTCCACGGAAAGATCGTGGTCAACCTCTAGTGTCCTGCGCCGGAAATTCGTCCGTTAAGTCCAGAGTGATGGCAGGGCGCGGACCGGACGGCCGAAAACTCCGGTCACGCTCCTGACATGCCTTGCATGACTGAAGCCCCCTGGATAGCCGGTGGTGTGCTTGGTCTGGTCTTCCTGGATTCTCAGTCGGGTGGCATGTCGACGAAGCGGCTGTAGTGGCCCTGGAAGGCCACGGTGATCGTGGCCGTGGGACCGTTGGAATGGATGAGAACCCCCGGTAAACGCCACCGCAACCCCGCGATCGCCGGCCAAGGCCGCCTCATCCTGCCCGGCGCACCCTCGCACGAGAACCGGGCCCGCTACCCGCGCGACCACTGCGGCCGCGCCGACCGCCAAGCCGCCCGCGCTCACCTGCGGATGCAGCGTGACGCGGCCGTCACCCGAGCCGTGCCCCGTCCGGGGGCCGCCGCGTGACGAGCGACCGCGCCGACCGCGCCGGTTATCTTGTGTGACTCTTAGCAGTCAGTCATGTCAGGTAAGTAACGTTGGCGTGTGCTTGCCTGACGAGTATCCAGGGGTCTTCAGGCATGTCAGGTACGCTGCCTCAGTTCTACCGGGGGTCCCCGTAGTACTCGGGAAATTTCGGGTAAATACAGCATGACCAGCAGGAATGCAGTCAGTTGGTCGTATCCAGGGTGGCGAGGTCGGCGTGGGCCTGCTCGATCGTCTCCGGGTACGTCTCTCACTTGGCGTACTCGGCCAGCGCCCGGTAGATGCTGGCGACGCTCGGGTTGTCGCCCTTGCGTTTATTCCGTCACGGTGACCGCCGCAACCGAACGCCTGCCGCTCGGTGGTCCCGGATCAAGCGGCGCACCACATTTTTGACTGACTAGACACTCTCTTATATAGTCGGGTCATGCCCAGACCACGGAGTGAGGATCGGCGTAATGCGATCCTGCGCGCGGCCACCCGCGTCATCGCGTCCCAGGGGCTTGGGGCGGCTACAGCGGCGATCGCGAGGGAGGCAGACATCTCCAATGGTTCGTTGTTCACCTACTTCGACACGAAAGCGGAGCTGCTGAACGAGCTTTACGTCGCTCTGAAGGCGGAGATGGCCACCGCGGCGACCCCCGATCTCCGTGCCGGGGACGGACTCCGCGAGCAGGTCTGCCGCATGTGGACGCAGTGGTGGCGCTGGGCGATGGCTAACCCGGACAAGCGGCGGGCGCTCGCACAGCTCCAAGTGTCGGATGACATCACCGCCGACAGCCACCGGGCGGCGAGCCTCGCGTTCAGTGGTGTCGCCGATCTGCTGGAACGAAGCCGGGCCAACGGGCCGATGCAGAACGTGCCGCTTGGCTTTGTCCTGACCCTGGTGAACGGGATTGCCGAGGCGACGATCGACGAGATGATCCGCGAGCCTGCCGAGGCCGAGGCCCGCAGCAGGGTGGCGTCCGACGCCCTTTGGCGGGTGCTGGCCGGCTCCGCCGCTCCGCCTACCGCCTGATCTCCATCCACCCATAATCTCCACCGCGAGGGAACCGACATGCCAAACTCCAGCCGCAGCAGATCGCCCGCCAGGACGTGGATCATCACCGGGCCGACGTCCGGAATCGGCCGGCGCACCGCGCTCAAGCTCGCCGAGCACGGCAGCGTCATACTGGTGGGCCGCGACCCGAACAAGCTCACAGAGGTCGAAGCCGAGATCAACGCGCGGCCCCAGGGTCACGCGGTATCGGTGGTCTGCGACTTCTCCGACATCCCGAGCGTGCGGCGCGCGGCCGCGCGGATCCTCGCGCTCGGTCTTCCGATCGCGGGCCTGCTCAACAACGCGGGCATCATGCCGACCCGCGCCGATCAAACCGCGCAGGGGTGGGACCTCGCCTTCACGACCAACCACCTCGGACCATTTGCACTGACCGAGGCGCTCATTCCGCACCTTCCCGACGGTGCGAACGTCGTGTTCGTCTGCTCGGGCGTCGAGGATCCGGAACTGAAGCCCGCGGCCGCCATCGGCTTCCGCGGTGGGCGCTACATCTCGGCAGAGGCCAGCTTGCGCGGCGAATGGCAGCCCGGGGGCTCGTCCAAAGCCGGTTTCGACGCCTACGCCACATCGAAGCAGTGCAACCTCGCCACCGTGCTGGCGTTCGCGCATGAGACTTCGCGGCTGCGCTTCAACGCGGTTGAACCGGGTTTCAATCCGGGCACCGGCCTCGGCCGCGACGCGAACGCCGCCGTCCAGTTTCTGGCGAAGTACGTCGCCACGCCGCTCGCGCCCCTCATCAAGCACTGGAGCACCCCGAAGCGTGCCGCTCGAATGATCACCGGGGTACTGACCGACGGGTCGGATCGGACAGGGGTGTACTACGACGAGAGCGGCAAGCCGATGGTCGGCTCCGCTCAAGTCCGTAACCCTGCTTTCGCTGACCGCGTCGTCGCCGAGACCCGCGCGCTACTCGCCGCCGTTCCCGTGGACCTAGCACCCACGAATTGGTAGTCGCCGACCGCGACCTGTTCGCCCCTGATCACGTCGCCATCGAGAAGATCTCCGGCAAGCTCGCCTCCCGCGCCCCCGGCTCGACCAGCTCCTGGCCAGCTTCAGCGCCGGCAGCCTATCTCTGGTCGTCTCCCTGCCCACCATGCTGGTCGCCTTCGCCCGCTACCGAAATGCGGGCTAGTGCTCCGGCCTTCAGGCCGGGGGTGAAGGCCCGCGCGGGAGGGCCGCCAGGCCCGAGCGTGCCTTAACTCGGGGGTCTTCTCCCGAACATGACCCCAGCCCCAAAGTAGCTCTGGGTGATCCGTGTGACACTGCGTGATCTAGCGG
>NZ_JBPXMD010000076.1:0-8563 GCF_051918855.1 Streptosporangium sp. H16 | reverse complement strand
GCGCGACGGGCTTGCCGGTCTCCTTCACGATACGCACCGCACCCGCCCGGAACTCCGGATCAAAGCGCCGTCGCGTGACTGCTGCCACGACCAAACCTCTCCCGGTTCGGTCTCCACGCTATGAGGGGAAGGCCACTGGCCCGCCTTGATGCGGCGTGAGGGTGCCGGCAGCGGACGCGGCTGGTGGTCAGAAGTCGTCGTCGAGCTGGCGGCGTAGCTGCTCGCGTTCGTCGTCGGTGATGCCGGTCAGCCATTCCCACCGGGTGACCCGGCGGACCTTGCCGCGGGCCAGGTCGTGGGCGAGCACGATGCGTGAGGCGCGCCCCATCTCGTGTTCGGCGACGACGTAGGGGTTGGTTGCCTCCCACGCCTCGCCGCTCCAGGAGGCGTTCTCGGCGATGTCGACGGCCGCGCGGTAGGCCAGGGCGCCGTGCTCGCGGGGCCGGTCTCCCATCGGCTCCCAGCACGAGGCGCAGCGCACGAACGCCACCTTCTCGGCCATCGCTGGGTCGGTGTCGGCCACCGCCACCTGCACGCCCGCGGCGGGGTCGGCGGTGTTGACGAGGGCGATGACGACCGGGCCGGTGAAGACCACGTGCATGAACGAGCTGCGGCAACCCGGGCACACCGCGCCGCGCGATCCGGCCGGTCGGCGCTCGCCGAGCGCAATCTCCTCGGCGCGGCGCCGCTGCTCGGCTTCTTGCGCGGCCAGGTGGGCCTGCCAGACCTCGATCGCCGCGACGGGCAGCATAGCCGCGGCGTTGCGCTCAGGGCCGCGTCGACGCAGCAGCACCGGCTCGCCCGCCCCAGCCCGCTCGACGAGCTCGGCCAGCCGCGCCCGCGCCTCCCGGATCCCGATCTCCTCGACCTCGCCCGGCCGCTCGGGCTCGGGCTGGTCGCTGATGTCCGCCTTGTGCACGCCTGGCATTGTGTCGGCCCACACGCGGCCCAGGCGACGAAACGCGAGCAACCGGCCGCGAGCGGGCAGGGGACCAGCGCCGGGGGGCGGAACGCGGTTGTGTACACAATCAGGCGACCGAGCACGATCATTGGCGGTAAGTAGAGGGAGCCGTACCGGGCCAGGGCGCCTGAGGGCCCCGCTCTCCAGGCTCCCTCTACTTCGACCCCAGTTCATGACTTTCATTTTTTCGGCCCCGGCCCTTTGGCCAGGGCTCCAGCTTCCACTACAGCGTCTTCTGCTCGATCTCGTCGAGCAGGACGTGCAGCTCGGCGACCACCTTCTTGACCTCACCGGGGTCTTCCTCCCCCTGGCCACGATTCCGTCACCATGTTGAATCTCCAAACTTTGAGTTTGGAATACGGGTACGCATTCTTCAAGTGGACGTCGAACGCGAGGAGAGAGCCCGCCATCTAGGTAATATGCGGGTTTAAAGTAATTAATTCCTAGTTAAATTCCGTCCTGGTTCCGATCTATAGGTAAATAGCAGGGGTAATGTCGTTCGGGTAAGTGGAGAACGATACGCGAAGGTGGTCCGAAACGGAGATCGCCATGCTGCCGCATGGCTGACGCTCGCGCGGCCGGATGCTCCCCTGAGCACAGGTCGAGCGTGGGGTCCGGTGCCAAGGAGTCAGCACATGATCAACGCTATGCCTGTCGAGGGCATCGCCCCTGACCCTAACGCCAAGCAGCCCGCAGACTTGGTCATGCGCAACGGTCGCGTGTACACGCAAGACCCGGCGAGGCCCACCGCTGCCGCCATCGCCGTCCAAGACGGTCGCATCGCGGCTGTGGGAGACGACCAGAACATGGCCCCGTTCGTCGATACGGAGACTCGTGTCGTCGACGCGCTCAACCGGCAGATCATTTCTGGGCTTAACAATTCCCACCTCCACGTGATCCGGGGTGGCTTGAACTACCTCCTGGAGCTGCGCTGGGACGGTGTCCCGTCGCTGCGCATGACGCCATGGATGGGCGGGTTCCATCGCACCGTGCCTCCCACACTGCCTTCAGGCGTGCGTCAGGCTCAGGCTCTGGTGGAGGCCGCCGCCGAGTCCGAAGAACACCGCCAGTGGCGTGCCGCGCGAGGTTTCACGAAGGAGCGCACATCTTATGACGAGATCTTCGATTCCTGCTTCGTTCTGTGAGCGTCAGGGACCGTGGGTGCAGGCGTCGCATTCAGGAGGACAAGGTGACAGAACATAGCAAGGGCCGTGAGGCTCATTCAATTCCGGCACAACCAAGTGAGAAGACAAAGGCGAACTTTAGGAATGCGAAGCCCGATCCGGCGGCATCGCTCCTCACACCGCAAGACAGCGTCGTCCTCTTGGTGGACCATCAGCCACAGATGTTCTTCAGTACCACCAGCACAGACCGAGGCTCGATTATTAACGCGACAGTCGGCCTGGCCAAAGGAGCAAAGATATTCAACATACCCGTCATCCTGACCACGGTCGCGTCGAAGACCTTCTCCGGGCCGCTGCTTCCTCAACTGGCGGAATGCTTCCCCGGCGTCTCCCCCATCGACCGGACCACCATGAACTGCTGGGAGGATCTCCGAGTCGCCGACGCTGTCAAGGCGACCGGCCGACCGAAGATCGTCATGGCAGGTCTGTGGACGGAGGTGTGCATCGCCCTCGCCGCCCTGTCCGCCGTGGACCAGGGTTACCAGGTGTACGTTCCCACTGACGCTTGTGGGGGCGTGACAGCAGAGGCACACGACAATGCCGTTCAACGCATGCTCCAGCACGGCGTCATGCCGCTGACATGGCTCACCACCGTGCTCGAGTGGCAGCGCGACTGGAGCCGCACCCAGACCTACGACGCCATCACCGCGGTCATCAAGGAGCACGCAGGCGCCTACGGGCTGGGAGTGATATACGCCCACGCCATGCTCCCCGGGCACATGACAGCAGCCTGACGCCGCCCACCAAGGCCAGGAACTCCTATGGCTACGGCGAGGGGCAGAGTAGCGGTGAGCTATCTTACGGGTTCATCGCGTAGCGGTTACAAGTAGATCAAACCGGCGTAGAACGTCCTGGCTCGGGACCGCCGTGCAGGAAGGGGTCCCGGTAGTAATCGCGGAAAATCCAACGGATATCGCTGACCATCGTCGGTGTGAAGCGTTCAGGCCAGGTCAGCGGCATCCTCAGGCCAGCCCGCCGTATCCAGCGACCAGCACACCAGCCCTGCGGCGCCCTCACATCAGAGCAGGCCAGAAGTAGGTTCGTTGGATTTTCCGCGATTACTACTAGGACCCCTTCTTGCGCGAGCGGGCGGCCGAGACCCGCGCTTTCCCAGATGATCCGGTCCTGGCCCGGCTTGCCGCTGCCCGCTGGCTCGCCGCCGAACTGGACCTTGTCACCCGTGAGCTCGTGGTGACCGCCCGACGGGGCGAGCGCCGCTACTCCTGGCGGCAGATCGGCGAGGCGATGGGCGCCTCCGGCCAGGCCGCCGGTAAATGGGCGCGATCGCACGGTCTTCCCGTCGAGGAACCCGCCGCCGGCCACGCCGTTGAGGAGGGGCGGGCGCTCGTCGCGGCGCTCCATACCCGTCGTCACCTCGGGCGGCCCCCTAGTATGGGTTCGGCCACGAGCCCACGCGCCCTCGGCCTCAGTCGGCGTGAACGCCTCCGCCAACTCCCGCGCCGACACCACCCTGGCGAACCCCGGATATGCCGTCCGATCGACCGAGGTCACCCGAAGCCCCCAAAACCGCCACCAACACGACGACGATCACCCTAACGACCGGCCTTCAGGCCCCGCGGTGTCTTTCCGGCGTATTCCGGCCGTCCCCCGACAACACCCACTACCTCCGCTCTGCCGAGCAACAGCGACGAACACGACTCATCGAGCAAGCTCAACAAGCAATCCGGCGACTCGACACCGCAGGGGAGGCCATCACGGTCGCCGCGGTCGTTCGGGCCTCAGGCACTTCCAGGGCCTTCCTCTACCGGATCCCCGAACTGATCCAGGAGATCCAGCGGCTTCGCGACCTCCAACAGCGATCCGACCAGCGCCAGCCCGTCCGACAGCGAATGACGGACTCCTCCAAGGAGGCCCGCATCCGGCAACTCACCGCCACCAACGGCGAATTGCGCGCCGAGATTCAACGACTTCGCACACAGAACGCGTTGCTTCTTGGCCACCTACGAGAACAGCCGACCATCCACCACCTCGACCGGCCGCCGAGGCAGGTGGACTGAAATGCCTCACCTCCTGTCGGCGTACGGGTTCCGCTGCAGAGCCAGGCACGCGCTGACGTACAAAGATCGCATGCCCCAAGGAACCGCGTGCCGTCGGCTACCCGCCCGCCTGCCAGGCAACCGCGTCTCCCGTCGGCGTGCGCCAATAACCGACGTGCTTGCCGTCGCGCAGGCCGACAACCAGTCCGCCGCGGGCGCGTTCCGGTGGCGGCCGAGAAGATGTCGGCCACGCCGTCGGAGTTGAAGTCCGGCGTGGCCGATCCACTCATCGCGGCTTAGCGCGGGTTCTTCGCGTGGGTGAGGGTCTCCCAGGCCAGGAAGCGCGAGGCACCGACCGGGCGCTTCTGCATCACCCACTTCTCGGCATGGGGCATGTCGTATCCGAGACGCTGGTGCAGCGCGTTGTAGCCGACTTCGAGGTTCGGCCCGAGACCGGGGGAGACCTTTCCGCCGCACAGCCACGATGGCACCGTCGCGCCCAGTTGCAGGCGAGCGTGGAAGTTCATCGCGTATCGCAGCCGGTGCTTGGCCGTGGCGTACAGGTCCATGCCTTGGTGGCGGGCCGTCTCCGCGACGTGGGAGATGGCCGCGAGCCCCCATCCGGTGTGCCCGAAGTCACGGCAGGTTTCCTGGGCCAGGCCGTTCACGAACGTGGTCTGCCCGTGCCAGTAGTCGATGATCTCGGCTTTGGTGTCGTGCTTGCTGTTCGGCGGCGCCTTGGGGTATGAGCCATCCGTCTTGAGGTAGATATAGGCGGGCAGCCTGCCGCGCCAGGTCGTGACCGCTCGGTCGAATGAGGCGCGGTCGTCCAGGTGCACGGCGATGCCGATGGCGGCATCGGTCATGATCAGTTCCCAGTTGCCTTGGTTGTTGGGCCTTCCGGCGATCAAGGTCGGCAGGTACACGGTACGCAGCTTGCCGGCGAACCGGCCGGCCTGGGTCCAGCCGGTGTAGGTGTGCTTGATGAGTTCGGCGGCGCGGGAGAAGTTGGCGCCCGCAAAGCCAATCTGTAGCGGCGCGTTGCTCCCGGTGTGTTTGGTGATCACGGCTGACCAGGTGTCCATGATCTGGATCGCCTTCTTGGCGTAACGGGAGTCCTTGGTGAGGTACCACCGCAGGGCGTGTGTGTAGGCCGCATTGGCGTCCTCACGCTCGTCCGAGCAGCCGTGGTCGGGGTTCCCATACATGCCGCACTCCACGACGGCGCGGGGCTTGGCCGTGTAGGACAGCGAGGCGTACGAACTCTTTTGCAGGGCGTTCCAGGCAGACTTCCACGGTTCGTTGCCGAGGTTGGCTCTGACGAAGTCGAGCTGAGCGCGGCTGACCAGGACGCCGGGATGCTTGAACGCGGCCGCCTGCGCGGGCTGCGGGGCGGATAAGGCGGCGGCCACGAGCATGGTGGCGGCGAGAGGGCGAGCGAGACGCACGGGTTCCCTTCCAGACGCGGACGCCCATTCAGCCAGCCGTCGACTCAGCTGTCAACATTTTCGCGCCGTGGACATCGGCCGCTATACCGCCGCATTCCGGGGGCCCAGGACTCTACTGACGGGTAGCTACCCTAAGGAGGGGTGCCACCGGAATACGGCAGAAACGGGCCGCGGTCACTCGAATCCGCAGGCCGGACGGTGAGGCCGAGGGCCGGGGTTTCGGCTGTGGATGACCGTGCCCAGCCTGGGGCCGGATTGTGGCCTGCATGGCTGTCGACGCGCCTACCTGCGGGGATGTGGTTCGGTTGACCGGACAGAGCTTGGGTTCTGTTCGGTCTGCGGCCACTGCGGTGTCTTTCTGCCGTATTCCGGCCGTCCCCCAAGGACGGACCCCGGTAAGAAATAACCCCTGAGTTCCCAGCCGTCTCTGCCGCCCCGGATGCCGCAGGGGGGCAGACCAAGTACGAGAGAAAGGGGCAGTGCCCCTCCCCTCCGGAGAGGTTGCTGATCAGTGGGTACGGCGGCGGGGCGCGAGGACCTCGGTGACCTTGGCGATGGCTTCGGCTCCGGGTTTGACGTAGCGCATGGCCCTCCACTCGGGTCGGCGTCACCAGCCGCAAAGTAGCGAGAAAGGCCAGGTCAAAGCCTCCCGACAGACCCCTTGATCAGGATGCGAGGCCATAGCGCTCCGCAGTCGCCTGGGATACCGATTTTCTCGCGAGGCCGATGAACAGCCACGATGCGGTCCGGGCTCTCCGTCGGATGATGGGAGCTGATCACTCACAGCTACTTTGCCTCTGGTGACGCCGACCCGAGTGGAGGGCCCTGTACGAGATGGCGGTGGGCGCCATGCTGCTGCCGGCACTCGTCGGCTTCTTCCAGGGCGCCGCCGCGGTACAGGGGCGCGGGCTGGAGGTGAACACGATGGTGCGCTTCGCCGGCAAGTGGCTGGACATGATCAAGTCCCTGCTGCCGATCTACGCCAAGGAGATCGACTCCTGCGACTACACCGACACCGCCTCCTCCGTGAACCTCTTTTGGTGGGGCGGCCCACGACGAGGACCTGGCCAAGGAGACGAACGTCGACACGGCCTGGCTCGCTCCGCTCCATGACCTGGTGAGGCGGGCAGCTGAGGCAGGCCACGGCGATCACAGCATCTCGGCCCTCACCGAGGTGCTCAGAAAGCCAGCGCGACAGCATAAGCCGGACGGGTCCAGGCCCGGACGAAGCGTTTCATCAAGGCCGCACCCGGATCCAGCGGCCGCCGGATCCGTCGTCACCGCCGCCCTGGACGCACTGGCCGCTCTGCCCGCGGCGAGCTCGCTGCGGGATGTACTGGCGGCCATGGACTACCGGCCCGCCGACCAGCTGATGGCGGGCTTGGATCGGGCCGCCCGGTTGCTGCTGGAGGAGCCGCGCGAGGTCTGGCAGGCCGCACTCCTGCCGCACCTGCGGCCGCGCTCGGGCCGTTCCACCTTCGCCGGGGTCGTCGGCGCCCGGCAAATGCTGGACGCCGTACTGGCCGACCCGTGTGGTGGACACGCGCCCGGCGCCCTAGTGCGCATGGAAGACGGCGGACTGGCCGTCGTCACCGGGGTCCGTGGGCCACCTCGAGTTGGTTGGAGGCTCCGATACCTGGAAGGGTGAGGAGTTATGGCACCACCGAGGAAGTATGCCCCTGAGCTGCGGGAACGCGCTGTCCGTATGGTTTTCGAGCTGCGTGCGGCCGGTGAGGGGGCGGGCGTGCTGGCCCGGGTCGCCGACCAGCTCGGGGTGCACCGCGAAGCGCTGCGGACCTGGGTGCGCCAGGCCGAGGTCGATGGCGGGAAGCGTCCGGGGACCTCGACGTCCGACGCCCGGCGGATCACCGAACTCGAGCGTGAGAATCGCGAGTTGCGGCGGGCGAACGAGATCCTGAAGGCCGCCTCGGCGTATTTCGCCCGGGAACTCGATCCCAGACTGCCGCGCTAGTCGAGTTCATCGATACCCATCGCGAACGGTTCGGTGTGGAGCCGATCTGTGCCGTGCTGGAGTTCGCGCCGTCCACGTACTGGGCGGCGAAGAAACGGGAGTCGAATCCGGCGGCACGGCGATCAGGCTAGCCGTCCTGGCGGCACCGATCAAGGCCGGATGCGGGGTGCCGACCATGCCGAGCCCGGCGTATATCTCCAGCTCGGCGCGGGAGTCGGCGATGTCGAGGTGCGTATGGTCAGCTGGCCGATGCGGTCGATGGGGCCGAACGCGGAGTCCTCGGTGCGTTCCATGGAGAGCTTGTCCGGGTGGTAGCTGAACGCCGGACCGTGGTGTGATGATCTCCGTCCCGCCACCGTCCAGCAGCGAGCAATCGTTCGGTCAGCGTGTTCGCCAACGGTCCTGAGGGCCCACCATCGCCCACCCCCTGCACATGCCTTCTGAGCGGCGCGAGCGCTTGCCGACCCCTTGGCGGTCATCCTCGGCATACTGGAGCTGGCGTAACTCGGTGGTTGGGGCGAGCTCGGGGTGGTGCTCGTAGGCGATCCGAGCATGGGCGAGGGCCGCCCGCAGCCGGCGTGAGTTCGCCCAGGCGTACTCGGGTCCGCGGACACCGCGGCGCTGGCGTACGTCGAGCAGCAGACGAACGTCCGCATGCCGCAGTCGTTGCAGGAAGGACTCGCCGCCGAAGCCATAGACGCCGATTGTCACCATTGTGAGCACCGGAAATCACCCACCTGCCTACTACTCGTGCCGCCTCCGGCAGCCCTGCCGGAGGCGGCGAGGTCGCATCAGGCGACGGCGGTCCCCTCAAGCTCGACCATCAGGTCGGGGATCGCCAGCCGTGCCACCCCGAGCATCGTGGTGGACGGTGCCACCCCTGCGGCGCTCAACCGCGACGCCAGCACGCCGTAGTCCTGGAAAAGCCGATCGACGTCGGTGGTGTGGACGTTGAGCCGGACGAGGTTCGCGAGGGACATGCCGGCCTCGCCGAGCACGGC
>NZ_JBPXMD010000075.1:0-9068 GCF_051918855.1 Streptosporangium sp. H16 | reverse complement strand
GAGGAGAGCCGGCGCAGGGAGATGTGGCTGCAGGCCTCGGCGGAGGTCACCACCAGCCTGCTGTCGGGCGCCGAACCGGATCAGGTGCTGACCCTGGTGGCGGGCCGGGCCCGGGACCTGGCCGCCGCCGACACCACGATGATCATGCTTCCCGACGCGGCCCGCGAGGTCCTGCACGTGATGATCGCCGACGGTCCGGGTGCCGACGGGCTCGGCCGGGCCACGGTGGACGTCACCGGCTCGCTCCCGGGCAGGGCCCTGCTGGGCGGCGAGCCGGTCATGGTCAACGATCTCGGCGAGGCGGACCTGCCCGCCGCCCTCACCCGGGACCTGACGGTGGGTCCCGCCGCCGCGGTGCCGCTGGGCGCCGCCGGGGCGGTGCGGGGGGTGCTGGTGCTGGGCAAGAGACCAGGCCGCCTGCCGTTCAGCGGCGGCGAGCTACGGACCCTGCACTCCTTCGCCGGGCAGGCCGCGGTCGCGCTGGAGCTGGCCGAGGCCCGCCAGGACGCCGAGCGGCTGGGGCTGCTGGAAGACCGCGACCGGATCGCCAAGGACCTGCACGACGTCGTCATCCAGCGGCTCTTCGCCGTCGCCATGACCTTGATGAGCATCGTGCGGTTCGTCGAACATCCCGAGGCCGCGGGCCGGCTCCAGCACGGGATCAACGAGCTGGACGAGACCATCCGGCAGATCCGTTCGACGATCTTCGCCTTGCAGACTCCCCGCCAGGCCGACGAGCCCAGCCTGCGCGCGCGGATCGTGGAGCTGGTCGAGGGCGCGCGCGGGCACCTGGGCTTCATGCCGGGCCTGCGGATGGAGGGGCAGCTCGACAACAGGGTGCCCGCGCCGGTCGCCGAGCACCTGCTGGCCGTCCTGCGTGAGGCGCTGTCCAACATCGTGCGCCACGCCAAGGCCTCCAAGGCCGACGTCTTCACCGAGGCGGCCGACGACCGGCTCACCCTCACCGTCACCGACGACGGCGTCGGCCTGCCCGGCGAGGGCAAACGTAGCGGCCTGCGCAACATGGAAGAACGCGCCACCGCGCTCGGCGGCTCCTTCGAGGCCGGCTCCTCCCCGCAGGGCGGGACCCGGCTGACCTGGCGCGTACCCCTCACCTGACAAGCGGCGCGGCACCGGTGAGAACCCGCGGGCCGCTACCCCCGTACGCCTCGGCGCCCCTCGGTCCCAGCCGGTGACAGGAGGGTCGCTGGTCCCGGCGAACCGGGACCAGCGACCCTGGCCGGGGTCGGGCCGGTCGCGGTTGCATGAAGGCGAACCCCTTCCACCACCGGGGCCACGGGACGGATCACGGAGGATCCCATGACAGGTCGACAGCCGTTCTCTCGCATCCTGGTCGGCTTCGACGGTTCGGCCGCCGGGCGGGCGGCACTGAGCTGGGGTGCCCAGGAAGCCCGCCGCAGCGGCGCGGAACTGGTGGTCCTCCACGCGTGGGGCGACCTCATGCGGTGCCGGGCACCGTACGGGCCCGGCCGGGCACCCACCGAGGAGGCGGACCGGAAGGCGATCGCTGAAACCGTCGTGAGCCAGGCGGTCGCGACCGTCCGCGCCGGGTATCCGGAACTCGCCGTGCGCTCACTGCTCTGCCGCGACAGGGCCGCGCGGGCGCTGCCGCGCCATTCCGAGACGGCCGACCTCCTCGTCCTGGGAGGGCTCCGGCCGGCGGCGGGCGGCGGATACCCCGGGGCGACCTTGCGGGCCTGCCTCGCCCTGGCGGCCTGCCCCACCGTCGTCGTCACCCCCGACCAGGTCGACCGGGTACGGTGCGCCGACATGCCCGCCCCGCGTGCCGCGATCGAATCCACGACCGGAACGGCACATCCGGCACTCGCCTGACCGGAAGACGGCGCCCGCGCCGTCTTCCGCGCTCGGGCACCGGAGGGCTCCCGCCCGCGGGAGAGAGTTCCCGCGCCAGGATGTGCCGGAAGCCGCGCACCGGCGAGCGCTCCACCCGCGCCCCCCGTGCCGGGGCGGCTGTCACCGGGGCCGAAGGTCCCTCGCTCCGGTGGCTTTCGCCCCGGGATCAAGCCACCCCCGTGATGATCTGCTGGGCACATGAGCATCAAGGCGGACACCCCGGCGGGACTCGGCGACGCGGAGGCCGCCCGGCTACTGGACGAGTACGGCCCCAACGAACTTCCGCGTTCCCGGCCACCCACCCTGCCGGCCCGCGTGGCGCGGCAACTCGCCGACCCGCTGTCGATCCTGCTGCTGATCGCCGGGCTGGTGACGCTCCTCGTCCTGGCCGAGATCCCCGAGGGAATCGCGATCCTGACCATCCTGGTGGTGAACGTGGCCATCGGCGCCGGGCAGGAGGCCAAGGCAGACCAGGCCGTCCGCGCGCTGGGCACGCTCAGCGCGCCCATGGCCAAGGTCAGACGGGACGGTGTCACCCGGCGCGTTCCGGCCGCCGAGGTCGTGCCCGGAGACGTGATCGAGGTCGCGGCCGGAGACCGGGTTCCCGCCGACGCGCGGGTGCTGGAGGTCAGCGCCCTGGGCGTCGACGAGGCCATGTTGACGGGGGAGTCGCAGTCGGCCGGCAAACAGGTCGGCGGCGCCGGCGGGCCGGGTGTTCCGCTCGGTGACCGCGACGGGGAACTGTTCTCCGGCACCCTGGTCGTCCGAGGGTCGGCGACGGCCCTGGTGGAGCGGACCGGTGCGGCGACCGAGATGGGACGCATCGCGGGTGCGCTCGGGGGGCGGCAGCCGAAGAGTCCGCTGGAGGTGGACCTGGCGCAGGCGTCGCGGCGGATCGGACTGCTCGCGCTGGCGGCGGGAGTGGTCATGGTCCTGCTGGGCCTGACCCGCGTGAGCCGCGGGGAGGCCGCGCTGCTCGACATCGTGCTGGCCGGGGTCGCGCTGGCCATCGCCGCCGTTCCCGAAAGTCTCGCCACCGCCGTCACCACCGCGCTGGCCCTGGGCTCCCAGCGGATGGCCAGGCTGGGAGTGATCGTTCGCCGGCTCTCGGCGATCGAGGCGCTCGGCGCGACCACCGTCATCGCCTCCGACAAGACCGGGACGCTGACCACCGGGCGGTTGGCCGTCGTCGACCAGGTCCCGGTCGCCGGTGCCGACCTGTGGCGGGCCGCGTTGCGTTGCAACGACGCCCGCGACGGGCTCGGGGACGCCGTCGACGTGGCGCTGCGCGCGGCCGCCGAGCGCAACGGGGCTCGGCTGCCGGAGGGCGAGAGACGCCTGAAGGCCCGGCCCTTCGACGCCGAGACCCGTTCCATGGCCGTGGTGACCGAGGGGCCGCTGCTGACCGTCAAGGGAGCACCCGAGGTGGTGCTGGCCCGCTGCGTGCCCGGCGAGCAGACCGGCCGTCTGATGAACGCCGTGACAGATCTCGCCCGCCAGGGCCTGCGGGTACTCGCGCTGGCCGAAAAGGAAAGCGATGACCTGGACGCCGACGGGCTGCGCCCGCTCGGCCTGCTCGGGCTGCGGGACGAGATCAGGCCCTCGGCCCTGCAGGCGGTCGCCGACTGCCGGGCGGCCGGCATCCGGGTCATGATGGTCACCGGTGACCATGGCGACACCGCCCGGGCCGTGGCCGATGAGGTCGGCATCGAGTCCGGCGCCGTGGTCACCGGCGCCTCCCTCGAAGGACAGAGCGTCGCCGGCAGGGTCGGGCGGCTGCGCGGGGCGAGCGTACTGGCCCGGGTGGATCCGGCGACCAAGCTCGACCTGGTCCACGCGCTGCGCGGGAGCGGAGAGGTCGTCACCATGACCGGTGACGGCGTCAACGACGCGCCCGCGCTGCGGCACGCGGACGTGGGCGTGGCGATGGCGGGCGAGGAGGGAACCGACGTGGCGCGGGAGGCGGCCGCCGTCGTCGTCACCAACGGTGAGCTCGGCACCATCGTCACCGGAGTGCGCGAGGGACGGCGCCTGCGCCACAACGTGACCTCGATGATCGGTTACCTGCTCACCGGCAACCTGGCGGAGATCCTCCTGGTACTCGTCGGCCTCATCCTGTGGCCCGACCTGATCATCCCGCTGCTTCCCGTGCACCTGCTCTGGATCAACCTGGCGCTGGACGGGATTCCGGCCATCGCCCTGGGCGTCGACCGGCCCGCGGGAGATCCTCTGGCGCTGCGGCCACAGCGGGGTGGCCTGCTGTCGGGCGCCGTACTGAGGCGGGTCGGGCTACGGTCCCTCATCGTCGGCCTGCTGGTGATCGCCGCGGTCGAGGCGGCCCGCCGGATGGGCTGGAGCGACGAGCAGGTGCGCACCCAGGCGGTCCTCGCGCTGGTCTTCGCCCGCCTCACCCTCGCCTATGTCGTGCGGGCCCGCCGGTGGACCTTCGAACGGGGATGGTGGCACGGCCGCACGATCACGATCGCGGTCGTCGCCACCGCGCTGCTCCAGGCGCTCGTCACCCTTGTCCCGTTCCTCGGCGCCCCGCTGGCCCTGGTGCCGTTGCCCGCGGCCGGGTGGGCGCTGGCCCTGGGTACGGCCGTGCTCACCCCCCTGCTCTGCGACCTCGTCCGGTGGGCGGTCGCGAGCGGGGCCGGCGCCCGTCCCGGCCGCGATCACGAGGGGTCAGGACCCCGAACACGGTGACGGAGGTCCCTCGGGCAAAGGACCTTTACCGCTGTCGCCCTCCGGTCGCCCGACGGTGTGATGGTGCAATGGGCACCATGAGGAGGATGTCATGATCGTAGTTGGAGTCGACGGTTCGCAGGCCGCGCTCGCGGCCGTGGGCTGGGCGGCGCGCGAGGCCGCGGCCCGCGGCGGTGCGCTGAGCATCGTGCACGCCATGCCCGCCTGGCCCTTGGAAGTCTCCGAGGAGGATCGCTACGCCGAGGTGGGCCGCTGGATGCGCGAGGGGGCCACGTCCATGCTGGACGCGGCGCTGGAGCGCGCCCGCCAGGAAGATCCCCGTGTCGCGGCGCAGCCGCGGCTGCTGGGCGGTGACCCGCGCGCCATCTTGATCGAGACCGCCGCGGACGCGGAACTACTGGTGGTCGGCAACCACGGACTGGGTGGTTTCGCGGGGATGCTGCTTGGTTCGGTCGCGCTGGGGGTCGCCGGGCGGGCCACCTGCCCGGTGGCCGTCGTCCGCGACTCGGCCGCCCAGCCGGCCGAAGAGGTGGTCGTCGGCGTCGACGGCTCGGCGGCGGGCGCGAACGCCCTGGGATTCGCCTTCGCCGAGGCGTCCCTGCGCGGTGCCGGCCTGCGGGCGGTGCACGCCTGGAGCCGTCCGATCGCCGGTGGCGGCCCCTTCGCCCTGCAGGCCGCGGAGGAGACGGCCGAGGTCGAGCGGCGCCTGCTGGCCGAGGCCCTGGCCGGTTGGAGCGAGCGCTACCCCGACGTCAAGGTCACCGAACAGCTCGAACACGGCCACCCGGCGCACGTCCTGGCCGAGGCCTCGGCCCACGCCGGCCTGCTGGTCGTCGGCTCGCGCGGCCGCGGTGACCTGACCGGGCTGCTGCTGGGGTCGGTCAGCCATTCGCTGCTGCACCACGCCGCCTGCCCCCTGGTCGTGACCCCCGCCCCGGAGCCTCCCGGCTCCTCCTGACCGGCGCCGCCACCCGGCCGGCGAGCGGCTCGGGCGCGGGACTCCCTGAGGCGAACCGTCAGGGAGTCCCGCGCCGGTCAGATGCTGGTGAGGCCGTACGCCCGGAACTGGGCGTGGACCCGCTCCAGCAGCGCCTGGCCGGGGGGAAGCACGCCCGCCAGGGGAAAGGCCAGGCCGAGGCGCTGGTACTTCTCGGCGGCCATGCGGTGGTAGGGCAGGACGTCGACGTGCTCGACGTTGTCCAGGCCGGCCACGAAACGGGCGACCCCGTCGACGTTGTCCGGGGCGTCGGTGACCCCGGGGACCAGCACGAACCTGATCCAGGCCGGGCGGCCCAGCTCGGCCAGGCGGCGGGCGAAGCGCAGGGTCGGCTCCAGCGAACCGCCGGTCAGGCGCCGGTAGCCGGCCGGGTCGGAGGACTTGATGTCCAGCAGTACCAGGTCGGTGTCGGCGAGCAGCGCGTCGGTGGCCCGCTCGCCCAGGAAACCCGAGGTGTCCAGGGCGGTGTGCAGGCCGCTCTCGTGGCAGCGGCGCAACAACTCGGCGGTGAAGCCGGGCTGCAGCAGCGGCTCGCCGCCGCTGACGGTCACCCCGCCGCCGGCCACGGTGACGAACCTGCGGTACTTGTCCACCTCGGCCATCACCTCGTCGACGGTGACGCGGCGGCCGTCGCGCATCCGCCAGGTCTCGGGGTTCTGGCAGTACAGGCAGCGCAGCGGGCAACCGGCGGTGAACACCGTGAACCTGGTGCCGGGTCCGTCGACGCCGATGGACAGGTCCCAGGAACTGACGACGCCGGTGCCCGGCGTCGCGGGCGGCGGGCGAAGCTCGGCTTCGCCCTGCCGCATCACGGCTTCGCGGTCGCCGTCCATCCGCGCGCATCGCGCGGCCGGGTTCATCTCGGCCTCCGTCACAGCGATCCGTGGAAACGGAAACCGCGCCAGGGCGCCGGAGTCGCCTCTTGTCGCTCGGCCGACATGCCGGTCATGCTCGTCATCGGGGAACTCCCTCGCCTCTCGTCCACGTTTCCACTGTCGTCATTCGCGCGGCCCGTCTCATCGGCCGGAGGTCACCGATGGACGGGACCAACGTCCTGGATCGCCGGGAAGGACCCGGCCACCTCGCCGGCGGTGACGTACGGCGGCGTCAGCCCTGCCGGAACGCCGGGCACTCAACCCGTTACGGGAGGTGCCTCACCCGGACGACGCCCGGGACGGTCCTGGCCAGCAGATCGGCGATCCGGTCGTGGTGGCCGTCGGCGTGCCCGCTCAGCGTGGCCACACCGTCGTGGACGGCGACCTCCCAGCGCGGCCCGAGGGGATACTGCTCGGACAGGGCGGCGAGCACGTCCGCGCGCAGCTCCTCGTCGGAACGGGCCAGCACGCGTATCAGGTCACGCCGGCTGACCATGCCCACCACTTGATCGCCCCGCAGGACGGGAAGGCTCTTGACGCGCTTGGAGACGAGGAGCTCGACCAGCCGGGCGGCGTCGGTCGTAGGGGTGACGGTCACCACCTGGCGGGTCATCACCTCCTCCACCCGCAGCGGCGGGGGAGAGGCGTGGCCCAGGATCGGGCGCAACGCGGCACGCGGGTCGGGCTGGAACTCACCTCGCAGCAGGTCCATCTCGCTGACGATCCCCACGAGCGTTCCGTCGTCGTCCAGGACGGGGGCGGCGGTGATGGCGTTGGCGAACAGCACCCGAATGGCCCAGCGCACCGAGTGGTCGGGCAGGAGCGTGATGACCGGGCCGGTCATGATATCGCGAGCCAGCATTTTCATCGATCCTTCCAGACAGGGATGTCCTCACGGCCCCGAGGCGGCCCGCCGACCACATCGGCGACCCCGCTGACGTTCACGCGCGTGTCGTCTTCTTCCGGGCGGGGTGGACTCCTTGGTCCTGGCCGGGGCCGTGAGGATGCGGGGATCCGGCCGGTTCAACCTCCGTTCCAGGTGCTGTCATCCTCCTTCCAGCGCACCTCGCTCACCACGTCGACGACGCCGTTGACGCGACCGGTCATCCGGGCCGCTATCTCGGCTTCGCTGCGACGTTCCATGGTGCCGGCCAGGGTGACGACACCGTGGTCGACCTGGATGCTGACCTGCGCGGTGTCCACCCACAGGGAGCGGCCGAGGACCTCCTCGCGAACCTCGTCGGCGATGTCGGAGTCGGGCCGGACGAAAACCCTGATCAGGTCGCGGCGGCTGACGATGCCCACCAGGCGGCCATCCCGGTCGACGACCGGGAGCCGCTTGATCCCGTGTTCCTCCATGAGCCTGGCGGCGCCGACCGTCGACGTCTCCTTGGAGACGGTGATCGCGGGGGAGGTCATCAGCTCGGCGGCGACGTCGCCCCGAGCCCTGGCCTTCAGGTCGCGGCCTTCCGGGTTCAGCCGGTGCCGCAGCCGGGCGCGCAGCGGCGGCTGGTAGCCCTCACGGTAGTACTGCTCCCGGAACTCCTCCTTGGCGAGCAGGTCCGCCTCGGAGACGATGCCGGTGACACGGCCCTCCCCGTCCACGACGGGGACCGCGCTCACCGCGTGCGCGATGAGCGTCTCGGCGATGTCCTTGAACGGTGTGTCGGCGGTGACCAGCGCCACGTTCCTGGTCATGACGTTCTCTACCTTGGTGCGCATGGCATGTTCTCCACCTGTGATGATGCGGCCCTGTGATGTTGCGGGCCCGCTCGCCCGAGCGGGCCCGCCGGATGTGTTACTTGGTGGTGCGCGCCTTGCCGACGGGGATGCGGACACCCGCGACCTTGCTGTCGTCGAGTTTCACGCTGATCTCCAGGAGGCCCTTGTCGTAGACCGCCTTGACGTCCTTGGGGTCCGCGCCCGCGGGCAGGACGATGGAGCGGGTGAGCGCGCCGTACCGGAACTCGGTGCGGTGCGTGTCCTTCTCCTCGTGGTGCCGTTCGGCGTGGATGGCCAGGACGCCGTCAGTGAGGGTGATCTCGAGGTCCTTGTCAGGGTCGATACCGGGGAGTTCGGCCAGCAGGACGTACCTGCCGTCCTTGACGTAGTCCTCGAACCGGATCGAAGGGCCGATCGCCGGGCGGAATCCCGCCAGCGGTCCTTCGAGCCAGTCGAAGATCTCCGGAAACAGTCCTCTCGGCTCCCTGCGGATGAGTGTGGTCATCTGCCCACCTCCGTGGTCTCCTTGTGCTTCTCATCTCCATCTCACGCCTGGCGGACGGCCGGATGCAGGGCCGGAGGTCCCCGCGAGGCCGCCATTGGTCACTGCCGCACAAGGTGCTTCGGGGCGGGGTGGATCATGGTGGTCCCACCCCGGTCGTCGGCCTCGTCGATCCGGATCAGAGACATCCGGCCGGGGCGTCCGGGGGCGAGCATCCATCGAAGGCGCCGGCCGAGGGATTCCGCCCGATCACGAGCCGGGCCGGTGACGGCCGCAGGCGTCGGGGCCGACGGGACGGAAGGGCCCGTGCGGGACGGCTCCGGGGCCGAGAGCCCCGGGCGGTCAGCTCTCCTGCTCGTCGTGTCCGGAGGTGAGGCGGCGGCCGGTGATC
>NZ_JBPXMD010000074.1:0-10174 GCF_051918855.1 Streptosporangium sp. H16 | reverse complement strand
TGCCTCACCGCCTATCAAGACCTACTGGGCCCTGATAGTACGTCTAATCTTGCCACTCAAAAAGGAACGGAGCACTAGTGGAGATGCCGCCGCGGGCTCCCTCAAAGGGGCCCGAGACGTCGATGACCGGCAGGGTGTCCGGCAGACCGAGCCAGGAGGCGATCAGTTGAGCGGTGATCGGCACCCACGAGGTAGCCCACGCCAGGTCGACGCCCTGGTCGAGAAGGCCGTTCAACCAGGCGCCGTGATCGTGGTACAGGTGCACCAGGACGTCGACGAACGCACCCTGGGCATCGGGCCCGGCGTAGCGGTGCGCGACATAGCCGAGGTCGGCGAGGAGCAGACCAAGCAGCCGGGCGTGCGCGGCATCAGGGTTGAGGACACCGGCGACGTCCAGTGACGCTCTGGCTCGGTACGGCTGACGCCCCCGCCCGAGGGCGGGGGCGTCAGTGTTTCCGGCGGCGCGAGTCAGGGCGTGCTCGGAGAGACTGCCGGGCTCGACATGATCAGTTGCGAGAACTAGCAGGTGGACCGGCCGACTGCGTTCCCTGCGCGGAATCCGATGTTGTATGCCCTGTCGGAACGGCTAGGGCGGAACCCATAGCGTCGATGGCTGCACTGTGCACCGAGGTTATATCCCTCGTTGTAACCCGCTGTACACGTGCGGGCTAGGCGTCGTCCCATTCGTTTGCAGACCGGCGGCGCGAGTGCGTTTACGATTTCGGTACCTCTGACACTGGTCACAGTGTTCCCTGAAGCTGTAACGACAGAGGCTTGAGATGACTCGGTCACCCCGAATATAAGAGTGGCGATGAGCGCTGGGCCTAGGAAGATTAAGCGCTTTTTATGCATGCGCGTCTCCTTTGCAGGTGCGGACGTTACCGCCTAGTGCCATTCTGGCAAGCGCCGTGTGATTGTTCTGCCAAGGCTGCGGTGAGAAGCAGCACTTGAGCATCAGTGATCACTCCCTGAAACGGATTTGAATGAGAGCGCCGGTTTTGGTTCTCCGAGATACGCCGATACGGCTGAACATGCCCCACAATAATTGCGCGAACCGACCGGGTCTCCCGGCGCCGGGTAAAATCTCATTGCATAACATATTAGTATGTAATATGAATACATCGGATATGCTGGGGAATGTAGCATTGGCATGTCGGCGAATGTTCGGACTTCGGGGTCGAGGAACGCGGGAACAGCTCTCAGCCTCGATCTTTCGTGCGCCCAGCAGAACGGAGGTGGAGCCGTGACGTAGAGGTCCGGTAGCAGGCTGGCGGATTCGTCTCCGCTTTCAAGAACACGGATCCCAACACGGGCGCCCCGGATCCTCGCTGAGCTGCAAAATCGATCTACTTTGGGGTTGGGACTCCCTTCGGGGGACGACGCCTGCTGGATGGGTATGACGCCTATCGAGGCGTCAGGGTTAGTGCCCAACTATCACCTGATCGCCAAGGTATTTAATCAGGAGAGAAGGTCGCCATGCATGGCATCCGAGGTTTGATGCTCTTCAGCTCGGCGCTTATAATCGCGCTCGTAATTCCACCTGCAGCATCTTCAGAAGCGCGAGATTCTTCGCAGGTAGCATTCGTTAAAATCACCCGATATCTACCAAATCCCCAGTGTCGGAAAGGGGAGTGCACAACATACGGCGAGGGCTACAAAGAAGGTGTTAAAAGGGAGAATAGTTGTGACTACCCTCAGCCGGAAGGGCAGTACACAGACGAGTGGTTTGCTGGGTACGGAGCTGGATTGAGAGTAAAGACCGGACGTCCTAGTCTTTGCGGTTAAGGGTCCAGGTCACCGAAATCTTCCATTGACCACATCTGCTAGGTAGGCCCTCCGTCGGGTCCGTGTTACCAGCCGCAAACACGCCGGGCCATCCACGCGGAGGCGGCGCGCCCGCCTGGTGGACGAGGGCCTGAATGCGCTCGGCCGAACGAGCCGCCAAGGTCGCTCACGCCGTCGTCGCCTGGAATCGAGGCGACCGGGTGACGAGAGTGTGAGGACCGGGCAAGGACGGCGGCCGCCAGCTCCTACGAGTGGAAGCCAGCTCGGCGCGACACCGCCCGGCGTGCGGCCCGCCTCCCTGGCGCCGATTCCCGGCTGGCCCTCGCTCCTGGCATCCCGGCGTGCGAGGCCCCTGGGTTTTGCCTGCGGGTGTGGACTCCGGAGCAGGCTTGGGCAGAAGTGGCGTGGTTCGACTCCCGCTCGACCGCGAGCGTGACCGCCGCTCACCTACTGGTCGGCGTCGTCGGCCACTGCTACCCGTTCGTCGACATCTACGAACCCGGCCGCTCGGGCGACCGCGAGGTGATGGGTAAGCATCGGCGGAGTGGGGTTCTCAGGAGGAGGGGACATGCTCCCGGAGCCTACGAACGGTCACTGTCGATCAGGGCTGAGTCCGGTGATATCGACCCGGTTCGCTCATACACCGCAGTCCGCGAGGACCTGACCGGCCAACTGGCCAACGTCCGCGCCGAGCACGTCGAGCAGCTGCGCCGGCTACGCCAGGAGGCGGCCGATCAGCTCGCCGCCGAGCAGGCGCCCCATGGGTGAGGACGGGCTACAGGTCGTGCGTGAGGGCACCAGGGAGGCGTCGGCCGCCATCTGTGGTGGAGAGGGCTGATGGCCGAGGAGGGTGCGCCGGGCCTATACGAGGCGCGGGCCACGATCGCCGCGGCGGCGTGGTCGGCCTACGCCGACGGCTCGCAACTGCCGCCAGGCACAGCGGGTACGCGCCACGTACATGATCGCGTCCACGACCTTCCGTCGTGGGTGCTTGTCCGGGCGGCCGTCCCAGTGCGGGGCGGGAAGCAGGTGCCCGATCAACGCCCACTGCTGAGCGGTCAGATCCAAGGGGTAAAACTACTCTCGTGTCGGCCTCACCCCTACCCACCTGGCAGGACGGTCCAACGATCACCTCTCAAGCATGCACTTAACCACTTTTTGACACTTAACCAATCACAAATATTTATTTTGAAAACAAGTCGCAGGCTAAAATAAAAAGATCTACCTGGAGGCTCTTGCGAGTCGCGATCCGAGTCGTATCGAATCGATAGAAGAGGCCGACCGACTGGTTCGTCAACCGTTATTCAGTAAAGTTGCCGGTTGGAGCTTAGGTGGCTTGCACCACCTCGGGCGGCAATTCATCACCTCTGACCGGGAATCTACAACGACTAAAGCCGTATTGCCCGAAAAGTCGATCGGCATTTAACGAAGAATGTTGCCGCTTGAATAAAGGGTATCCACATGAACACCAAGAGGATTTCCGTCGTCATCGCTTTAATCGTCACAAGTACGTCGCCAATCACATTTGGCGATCCTTCTCCATTTCCAAACACTCATTCAAGCATTGAAACACCGCTTTCAAGCGAGATCCGTGAGATCAACAGCGGAGAGGCTGTGATATCAGAAAAATTCACCACGAATTCCAGGCGCCATCCCTCTTTCTCGGCCTTAAACAGGGAAATCGGCCGCCCGGATGTCCAGCAGGTTCAGCTCAGTCCCGGCACTGGAAGACATTTTCAAAAAATTCGTGTGCAAGCGGTAGTCCATGCATACAGAACCGAAAGCAGCCTTTGGTTAGCATACCCAGACGAAGACAGGCAGTTTCTCAACGAGATCCGCAACGCCGGCATAGTCGCCCCTGACGATCAAGCCATCAACGTCGCACGCAAGGTCGCCAATCACGCCTACAACGTCGTACAAGACTTCGGCGTATACGACCACCATGTTCCGGTATTCGTTTACGCAGCAATCAACGCATACACGCCCAACACCACCCCGCAAGACAGGCAGTTTCTCAACGAGATCCGCAACGCAGGCATAGTTGCCCCTGACGATCAAGCCATCAACGTCGCACGCAAGGTCGCCAATCACGCCTACAACGTCGTACAAGACTTCGGCGTATACGACCACCATGTTCCGGCATTCGTTTACGCAGCAATCAACGCATACACGCCCAACACCACCCCGCAAGACACGCGCCCAAACGCCCGTCCAGACGAAGACAGGCAGTTCCTCAACGAAATCCACAACGCAGGCATAGTTGCCCCTGACGATCAAGCCATCAACGTCGCACACAAGGTCGTCAATCTGGTGTTTGAAGATGGGGCTCCTGCCGACGGGCAAGCCGTCTACCAAGTCGTGCGAGAGTTTGGCGTATACGACAACCATATTGCAGCGTTCGTCAACGCCGCAATTCGCGCGTACGGTAATAACTGATGCATTCGTACGGGAAAGGTGGACACACGAGCGCAATTCCTGCGACATCGTCCAGCAGTAGAGTCCAAGCGGCGAGATCGCAGGCCGCGAGCGCACGAGGCGAGGAAGATACAGCGAACTATTTTAAGCGCTGTTGCTTACCCCACCTCCAATCAGCCTTTTCCAACCTGAAGTTGCAGGTCACGGGGCAAGCGTAGGACGGGGCAGGATGCTCGTGCTGCTCTTTCGTGTGTCCTACGAGAGCGTGGACGGTCCCGCGACGATCCAGCCAGCATCGGTAGGCTTGGCCCAAAAGCCCAATGACACCTCGATTATCTGCGTGCGGTAGGTGACCTCGACGTAGAACTGGCTCCCAGTGTGGCCCCAGTTGAAGCCTCCGAGATCGAGTTCGCAGAGCCAAGACAGGTCCTGCTCCCACCCATCGGCAGCAAGGCTGCAGCTCGTGAAAGAAGGCCGCTCCTCAGGATGAAATGGCTCTTATTGTGTCGGTGGGCGCTGCAAGCATGACGGGATGATCGCGACTCCTGACGACTACTCCTGGTTCTCCCCCGAGCGCTTCCCCGGCCTGGCGGATGCCTACGGCTTCACCTACGTCCGCGGCCTGACGCTTGAGGAAGTGGTGATCCGGCTCGGCGTCCGGGTTGAAGACTGCTCTCGCGTGACGCTTGATGGGCTGATCCGGTGGCAAACTTTCGGTGCCGTCGCCGTTGGAGACTGGGTGTTCCTCGTCGAGGCCAACGGCGGGCTCGGCGTCACCGAAGAGATCATCATGCCGCTGTCAGCGGGCACCCGTCTCGTCTCCCACTTCTACCTCGACGTCGATGACATGGACTACTTCTACTGGATCGACGACAGGAAGATCCGGTTCGAGTTCGCGCACGACGAAGGCTATTCCCACCGGACCGAAGACGGGAAGATCCGATTCGTGGCCAGGCCCCACGAAAGCTACTCAGAGGAGATGCCGGACGAACTCGCAGAGATCCTGGAGCGGATCGACTCTCCCGTCTACTCGATCGCCGCCCCCCACAAAGGGCCGGCGTTCCTGTTGGCCGAGCGCCTCACCGGGATCACGATGACGGCGCAACTGCTGGAGGAGTCCACCTATCTGTGCGGAGTCGTTCCCGGATCGAGGTGAGCAGGATCCATCGTCTGCAGACCCCGCGGGTTGGCAGGCGGACGGTGGATCACTTCGCTGCACGCTCCTGCAGGTTTCACGGGGGCAGTGTTCTCCGCGGGCCTGCCGCACCGGGCCATCAGGATGAAAAAGCCTCAGTATCGTGTGAGCGAGCATTGTGACATCCCATGGGCTGGATTAACGACCATGTGCCTGCTGTCTACCAAGTGGTAGGTGTCGATCCTGCCGTCAGGTTGTGGGATGAGGTGCCCAGACGTACGGTCGACCCTGCCGGTGACACTGACAGTCCAACCCGGTTCACCTTCCGTCGCCGGGAATTTACTCGTCCAGCTAAACGTATCGTCGTGGCGAATAGTCATGTGAGCATCCCAGGTGGACCCTGTTGCGACCTTCGTGCAGGTACCGCTCCAGTCTCCGGGAAGATCATCGTCCTTTGCGTTCGCCTGGGCATGGGTTGAGAGCCCCATCAGCGGGAGCGGCCCCAGGGCGATGATGAGCAGTGCTCTCTTTAGGGTCGCGATCAGATGCCGTGTTTCCGGAACGCCGTGCATGTGCATGAGGTTGACCTCCGTATATAGCCGGGCCCTTCTCGCTTGCCTCCTTGAATTTGTTTCGGTATCGCGCATCTTGCTGAACAGCTACACTTGTCGTATCTTCACCATTCCTGGTGTCTTTCTTCTCAGGTACAGCTGAGGCCCACGAGTCACTAGTCAGGACAACTCGCAGGCGTCGTCTGAGAACATCTACGCATACATTCTCGAAGGAATCGCCGCTGTTCATGCATGCACGCCATGTGCAAGTTTGGTCGGCCTTGATATCGGTAACATCTCAGGAATCCGCCTTTCTCGCTGAGACATGCACAGACACACGGCTGTTCGAGGCAACCCGAGCTGACCGGCAAAGCCTGCGGGGAGTTTGACGCTGATGACGTATCGGCTGGTGCCAGCGGTACGCTGACTACAGCCAGTAGTGCTAGGCCGATCAAAGTAACACGCGGTATGCCCTCCATGGGTTCGCCTCCGACGAAGATCGATGCACGGCAGCGCCTTTCGTAGGTTTGCTGTGGAGGGCCTTTTTCTCACGCCTCCGATCGTAAGGGTCTTCCAACGCGAAAGGCTAGTTCAGGAAGCAGTACCAGGAATACGGGTCGGACCTACTCCGATGCGCAGCGAGCGCGTGCGGGTTGTTGTGCTGCCACTTGCACGCTCGAACCATATCTATGCCCACGCGTTCGGATGCTTTGTGGCACTTCCACCCGTAGGCGTTGTGTTGCATGAGTACGACTCCCCAGTATCCGACTGACTTGCAGTAGCCGCCGAGCTCCACACCGCCGAGTATTCTCGGCTGGGAGACTTTGGCTGTTGCGGTTACCGAGTGCTGCAGCATAGCGCTGAGATTGGTCGAGGTGGCCTGCGATGTTGTCGGGAAGTCCCATCGCCAGGGTGCCAAGGAGTGCTGAGCCGAGCAGCGTCAGAGAAGGTTCCCGGTACATTCCGGGCCTTCTGTTTCTACTGCCGTACGGGGCTGGCTCCTTTCGTGTCAGCTGCTCAGCTGCGCGTGCACTTCTAATGGTCGGATTGCCGTCAGGTGCCTGTCTAGGCTCTTTGACTGTTATCGAGGCTGTTGGAGCCGAAGTCGATGGTGAGGCGATAGGAGCGCTTTACTGCGGGGGCGCGGGCATAGGCAGACGCCTGGCACGCGCATTGTCGGAGGCAGCCCAAGCCGGATGACCAACGACACCTTGAGCCGAACCAAATATGCCTGCGCCGCTCTCTAAGCCGACGGCCAGGTCGTCACCTTCGCCGCCGTCGCCGCCGTCGCCGCCCGGCGAGGACCACCGGAGGGGCGCTTCGGGCCGCCGCGACAGTCCAGGATCGCCGGCTCCCCCAGGCTGGCCCCAGGTCCGACTCCCCTGTCCGCATCCGGGCTCCGCACACCTGCCCACGCCGGCGCAACGCCGAGGCCCGTCGCCCTGAGATGCCGACCAACCGATGTCTGCCGTCCTGAGATGCCGACCAATCGGCCCCGTGAAGGCGCCCGGATCCGCAGTGAGAGGGCATCCACCGAGGCGAACGCCCTCTCACATCCGAGCCTGGCCGCCGACTCGGCCGACGTTTCCGCTCACAGCACCGGCGAACGCCCTGTCATCGGAGGTGACGGGCTCCTTTACGGGTCCGGCTCCCGCGACGCCCCTGCGGTCGCGATGGTCAGGCGGCCTGCCCGCGGGCGACGTAGAGCTTCATGTCGGTGAAGTCGAGGGTGATGGTGTTGGGCTTGTGGAAGCTGTGGAAGAAGACGGCCGGCACGTCGAACCCGTCGGGGGCGAGCGGCGCGTCCGGGTTCGTGAAGCAGTAGATGTCGTCGGCGGCGACGTCGCCGAGGCGCATCTCCTTCGGGTAGCAGGGGTAGGCGACGGCCGGGTGACTGCCGGCAAACGTCTCGACCGGGCGGTCGCGGTCGACGCGGACCTGCAACTGCTTGGCCGTTTCCTTTTTCACGATTCCGGCGACCTCGCTGTGTCCGCCGAAGAGCACGCCCACCACCCCTGTGCCGGAGCCGGCGGCACCGGCGATGCTGCCCCTGCTGTGGAGCCCGTGCTCGCGGGCCATCCACATCGGCAAGGGATCGGCACCTGCCCGTTTGGCGGCGGCGCGCGCCTTACCGGCCGTTTCGGGGGTCCGACGCCGCAGGATCAGCTGCCGGCCCGCGTAGTCGAAGGTGGTCAGCAGGTGGTAGAAGACCCACATGCCGATCATGCCGTCGTTGTCGGTGCTGACCTCTCCGCCCGACTCCGTCGTCGACCAGCTCACGGGGACGTTGCGCAGTTCGATGCCGCCCAGCCTGAACGAGTCCAGAACCCCGTAGTGTGCCCATACGACGCCGTCCAGGAAATCCATCTTCTCGCTGACGACGGGGCTCAGACCGGCCTCCTTGGCCACCTTCGCCGACACCTGCAGCGACGGGGCGCCGGTGTAGAACGTGAAGCGCTTCGTCGATCCGCCGTTGACCGAGGCCTCCACCAGCGGCTCCGGGTCCATCTGCTTCCAGGGCAGCTGCGCGGTGTCGCCGTGGACCTGGTACGGCTTGCCGGAGAACGCCGCGAACCATTTGGCGTAGGTCTCCTCGCCGGCGACTCGCCAGTGCGGTGCCGAAAGGGAGAGCTTGTCCTGCCGGATGTAGCAGTCGGCCAGGAGCCGGTTGGCCTGCTTGTCTCCGGGTGCCAGCTCGACGGCTATCTTGAGATACCTCTCGGCGTCGGGGAACCGGTTTGCCAGCAGCCCCACGTAGCCGCGCTGGCGAGCCGCGTGCACGTTCCCGGGGTCCTTTCTCAGGATCTCCTCGTACGCGCGACCGGCCTGCTCGAACCTCCCGGCCTTGAACAACGCGTCCGCGTCACCGCCACCGGCCTTGAACAACATGTCCGTGTCACCGACGCCGGCCACCGCCGTGGCCGCCTTGTCGAGCAGCGGCACCGTCGCGGCCGCACCGGCCAGCACGGCGGCACCCCGCAACAGCGAACGCCGGCCCCATTGCCTGTCATCAGTCATGCCTTCTCCTATTCGTGATCACCTTCACCGTGACGTTCCGCCCGGCGGACGGGCACAGCGGCTCCGGCCGGTCCACCTCGCCCTACTTGACCCGGCCGGTTCAGCTCGCCCCGCTTGACGAGGACGACGCCGAGTCGCCGGGCCCACCCGGGCCGCACCGCATCGGCCCCATCCGGGCGACCCTGGATCGGTGGCCGCGCTCCGGGCCGGGACCGCCTGGACGGCCGATCCGTCCGGCTTCGACCAGCCAACCGGTACGGCCACCGTGCCGCGGTCCACCTCCGGCTCGCCCGGACATACGGCCTGCTCGGAGGCTTGCCCGGACATACGGCCTGCCCGGGCACGGCGTCCCGTCCACGTTCTCGTCCGCGGTGAACAGTTCGGGTCAAGACCGGCTCAAGGCCCTTCCCCACGGCCTGGTCGTTTCTGATCGACAACACTCACGACACGCCGCCGGGTCTCGCCGCACCCTCGGTGACCGGCCCGCGGCTCGCCCGTCGACGCCACCCACTGTCTCCGAGCCGTGTCCACGCCGCGTCCGTGCCGTGTCATGGTCGTGTCACGGCCGCGTCGGCGGCCGTCGAGAGACCACGGGATGCGGCAGCCGACGCGCACACCCGGCACCGATCATGGTCGGTAACGAACGAGCCACGCCCCCTTTCACCGTCGAGGCCGGAAAGCGCGCCGCGCTCTTCTCGGCTTCACAGAAGCGGCAGCCGTACAGGTGCAGGCGATCGATACCGATTGATCTCCAGGTCTCTGACCCTTCGCAGAATTCACGTTCCTGTACGACCAGGGCCGCCGCCGCACAGCATTCCTCGCCCGTGGTGAGATACGGCGTGGCCTTTCGTTGAACCGGCGTCGAGCGACTCTCTCGAGATTGGCTTTGAGCCAAGATGAACTGAGTACCCTGATCCGGGAGGGTGCATGATCGTATTCGCGTGTACGGGCTGTGATGCCTCGCTGACCTTGCCCGTGTCGCGGGTCGTGCTCCCCGCTCACGCCCATCAGAGGTACGGTCACGAACTCCTGCCCGTGCTCATGGAGCCTGGGACTTAGACCGTGTCCTACATGGTGAGTTTGAGATGTCGCTTATGGCAGGTCATGGCTGCGGCGAGGGTGAGAAAGGCCAGGTAGGCGTAGGGGTGACGCTCGTAGCGGGGTGACAGGCGCCGGTAGCCGAAGAGCCAGGAGGATGGGTCGGCCGAGCGACGAGGTGTCAGCCGGGGCTGATCCTTTTCCGCTCGGCCTCCCGCCGAACCGGACTTGA
>NZ_JBPXMD010000073.1:0-11702 GCF_051918855.1 Streptosporangium sp. H16 | reverse complement strand
GCCGTGCTCGGCGAGGCCGGCATGTCCCTCGCGAACCTCGTCCGGCTCAACGTCCACACCACCGACGTCGATCGGCTCTTCGAGCACTACGGCGTGCTGGCGTCGCGGTTGGGCGCCGCAGGGGCGGCACCGCCCACCACGATGCTCGGGGTGGTACGGCTGGCGATCCCCGACCTGATGGTCGAGCTGGAGGGGACCGCCGTCGCGTGACGCGGCCGCGCCACCACCGTCCTGACCGGCCCAGGCCTGACACCCGCCCACGGCCCTCGGCCAACCGGCGTCGGGACTAACCGGCGGTGTGCTCGCGGATCGCCGAGGCGAGGGCGGTCCAGTCGGCGCGTTCCACGCCGTGGCCGGAGTCCGGCAGGACCAGCAACCGCCCGCCCGGTATCTCCTCGGCCAGCGCGTGTCCGTGCGGGAGCGGGAACATCGGGTCCGCGGCACCGTGCACCACCAGCGTCGGCACCCGGATGCTCGCGAGTGGCGGACGGTCCCGGGGCGCGTCCTCGAGGAGGTCGTGGTTCCGCGCCGAGGCGGGGTCGTGCGCGCGGCCGACGTCGGCTCGCACCAGTTCCCGGACCTGCCGTTCGGGGAACGGCCGGCGGCCACCGGTGAGCATCTTCGCGTAGCTCACCAGGTGGTCGATCACTGACTCGTGGTCCGTCCAGCCGGGCCGTGCCTCCCGCGGGAACCCGGTGAACTCGCGGGACGGCCCGGGCAGATCGCGACCGCGAGGGGTGGACAGGGCGAACGTGGTACTGATCAAGGTGAGGGTGCTGGTCCGGCCGGGATGGTCGAGCGCCACCAGTTGTGCCAGGGCGCCTCCCGCGGAAGCCCCCACGAGGTGCGCCGCCTGGATTCCGAAGGCGTCGAGCACGCCGACCGCGTCCTCGACGAGGTCTCCTGAGTCGTAGCCCGGATGCCCGGGCGGGTAGGTGACGGACCGGCCAGTGTCGCGATGGTCGTAACGGATGACGAACCTTCCACCCTCGGAGAGCTCGCGGCAGAAGCCGTCCTCCCACCACAGCATCGATGTGCCGATCCCCATGATCAGCAGCACCGGTGGCCGGCCCGGGTCGCCGAAGGACTCGGCGCACAGCCGCACCCCTCGTACCGTGATCATGCGTTCGGTCACGACGAGTCCCTTCCCGCGCCGCGCGCCCCGGGGACCGCCGTTCGCGTTGCGGTGGTCATGAGGATGCGACCTCCTCCGGGGCCGGGACGGCGGGGCCGTCCCCGAGCACTCCGCGCACGTGGTCGAGCGTCATCGCCTCCGGTTCGAATTCCGTCAGGCACCAGGTGGCGCCGGCGGCGACGTACGCGGCGGGATCGGCACCGGGTGGCAGGGGCACCGCGATGTCGTAGGGCGCCGTGGGATCGGGGCGCAGGCCGCGGATCGTCTCGTCGATCTCCGCGAGCTGGTCGGGGTGCCGCAGCTCGACCGGGAAGAACCCGTCGACACGCGCCGCCCGGTGCAGCGGTCTGCGGCGACCCGCGTAGCCCGCGGCCCAGATCGGCACGCGCGGCCGCTGGACCGGCGCGGGCAGGAACGCGAGATCGTCGATCACGTAGTGCGGTCCGCGGTGGCGTACGGGGCGCCCTGACCAGGCGGACGTGAGGATGCCCAGCGTCTCGTCCAGCATCTCCGCCCGGACCCGATCGTCGACCTGCTCGCCGGTGCGTGCGAACTCCGCGCCGTAGACGTCGCCGCCCAGTCCCACGCCCAGCGTCAGCCGGCCCCCGCTGAGCTGATCCAGCGAGACGGTCTCCCGGGCCAGCTTCGCGGGCCGGCGGCGCGCGACCGGCGTGACCATCGGGCCCAGCCGCAGCGAGCCGGTCGCCGTCGCCACCGCCGCCAGCGAGATCCACGGGTCGGCGACCCGCTCGACCGGTGCGGGCCAGGTGAGCCTGTCCCACACGAAGAACCCGTCCCAGCCGGCCTCCTCGGCCTCGGCCGCGAGTCGTGCCACCACAAGAGGGTCGGCCAGCTCGTCGAAGAGCGGGACCCACAACGCCGATCGGTGATGAGCAGGCATGCCATCGACGCTAGATCTCCTTCTCCATCGTGAAAAGCGATGGTTCTCGATGCTTATGATCGGGTTTGGCGAAGTACCGTGGCCGGTGTGGCGAACGTGGAGCTTCGACATCTGGTCACCCTCACCGCTGTCGTCGACGAGGGTTCCTTCGGCAGGGCGGCATCGCGGCTCGGCTACACCCAGTCCACCGTCAGCCAGCACGTCGCCGCCCTCGAGCGCGCGGTCGGCGGCCTCCTCTTCGACCGTCCGGGCGGCCCGCGCCGGGTCCGGCTCACGCCGCTCGGCGAGGTGACGCTGACGCACGCCGCGGAGCTGCTCGCCAGGGCCGACGCGATGCGCACCGCCATCGAGCGGTTCAAGGCCGGCGAAGGCCGCCTGACGATCGGCACCTTCCAGAGCGTGTCCAACACGCTCCTGCCGGTTCTGGTCCGCAGGCTCCGCGAGGAGTTCCCCGGCTGCGACATCCGGCTCTCCGAGGACGAGCCGGGATCCCCGGACCTGTCGGCGGTCGACCTGCTCTTCCACGACCACCGCATCGCCGGCACCGACGTCGAGCACCTCGAACTCCTCCGTGACCCGTACCACCTGGTGTCCCCCCGCGGACGCTTTCCCGACGGGCATGTCGACCTGGCAGAGCTCGACGGGGCGCCGATGGTCGCCTGGCCACCCGACTGCGCGCAGCCGGCGCTCGAGGAGGCCCTCGCCGGCAACGGCGTCCACCCCGAGATCGTCTTCCGCGCCGCCGGCAACGAAACCGTGCTCTCCATGGTCCGGACCGGTCTCGGCTCGGTGATCCTTCCCTGGCTCGTCATTCACGCCGCCGGCGCCGCGGCCGACGAGGCGCTGAGCGTCCACGCGCTACGACCGCCGATAGCCCCGCGGGAGATCTATCTGGTGCGCCAGGCCCACCGCACTCCCTCGCCTCTCGCCGCTCGCGCCGCGCGGCTGGCCGCCGAGATCGCCGGCGACCTCGAACGCGGCCGGTGAGGCGACCTCCCCGTGTTCCACCGGCAGACGGATGTGACGGCCATCGGGCGACCGGCCGCTCAGCGGACGGAGCAGATCGCGGATCCGATCACCGCCGTCACCGCGTCCGGGTGCGACACCAGGGTCAGGTGCGAGCCGCCGGGGAACTCGGTGACCTTCGAGCGCGCCCGGTGGGCCATGAACCGTTCCGAGGACGGGGTGATGATCCGGTCGCCGGTGCTGATGAAGTACCAGGAGGGGATCGTCTTCCACGCCGCGGCCTTCGACGGCGTCGTGAACGCGCTGGTGGAGGCGGGGCGCTGGGTGGCCCACAGGCGCGCCGCGGTGTCCCTGGGCAGGTCCGAGGCGAACGAGCGGACGAAGACGTCCTGCTTGAGGTACAGGTCCGTCGCTCCCCGGGGCGCGCCCGGGTAGGACACCATGTCGTAGAGGGAGGCGGGATCGGCGGAGAGGGCGGAGCGGCGGCCGCTGAGCCCGCCGGTGGTCTCCCCGACGTCGGGCGCCGCCGCGTCGACGTACACCAGGGCCTTGACGTTCGGGACGCCCGCGGCGGCGTTCGTGATCACCGAGCCTCCGTACGAGTGCCCGACGAGCACGATCGGGCCGGAAACGGTTCTCAGGAAGTCGGCGACGGACGCGGCGTCGCCGGTGAGGTTCCGGAGCGGGTTGGGGATGGCCCGCGCGACGTAGCCCGCTCGTTGCAGGGAGCTCACCTCGCCGTTCCAGCTGGAGGTGTCGGCCCAGGCGCCGTGCACCAGGACGACCGTGGGCTTGACGCGGCCCGGCGACCGGCAGGGCAACGGCTCGGCCGTGAGCGCCGGCGACCCGTGCGCCGCCGTGGACGCCCTGACGGCCGTGGCCGTCTGGGTGCCGGTCGCCGTCGACGCCACCGCGGAGGCGGCGACCGCGGCGAGCGCCACCGCGGGTGCGATCTCCCGGAGCCGCCGGCAGGTGCGTGCGGATCTCATCTTTCTCCCCCTTGACGTGATGGGCGATCTTCGGGTGCCGGTGAGCGGCGCCCGGGCGATCCTGGCGAGGACGTCCCCCCGGGGGCGTCCGGACGAACAGGGGCGTGCCGAGCTCACCGGGCAGGGCGATGACGTCGCGCCATCTCACCGTGGTGGCGATGCCACGGGCGAGGTTGTCGAGGACGGCGGCGGAGTCGCGCAGCAGGCGGCCCGTGGCATCGCCACAGGGGACGCCGAGGGGACGCCGGGGGATCGCGGCGACCCCGGCGACCCCGGCGACGCAGAGCGCGACCCGCGCGGTCACCGCCATCGGGCGGCGAGCGCCTCGCGGACGCGCCGGGAGGCGGCGGCCCGCTCCTGGGTCGTCAGGACCTCCGGATCCCCCGAACCGACCACCCCGACGTGCGCTCGCCGGGCGGCCGGCCGGTCGGCGGGGAACCCGTGGTTCAGCGTCTGCACGGGAACACCTTCCGTCCGGCCCGGGTGACGGGCTCCGGCCACGGCACCATGTCGAGGAAGAGCGCGGCGGCCAGCAGGTCGGCGCTCCCGCCCGGCGACAGCCGCCGCGCGACGCACCGCTCGTCCAGTTCGGCGAGGGCGGCGTGGCCGCGGGCCGTGCCCGAGCCTCCCTCGGCCAGGACGCGCCCGGCACCGGACCGTACGACGCGCAGGCCCTCGGGGCCGCCGCGGTGCAGGACGCAGGTGTCGTCCAGGAGGCTCATCACCGCCAGCAACACGTCCAGCCGGGCCACCTCTTCGGGGAGCCCGGCGGCCCTGGCCCGGCGCAGCCGCGGCAGGGCGACCTCGACGACGTGCGGGAAGGCGGCCTCGGCCTCGCCGCGAGCGCCGCGCACCCCGTACCGCCGCCGGGCCCGCTCGCCGTGGGAGGGCGCCCTCGCGGGGAGGTACCGGTCGGGAAGGGCGGCGAGCCGGGCCGCCCGGCCGGCGGCCTCCCGCTCGTCGGCGGCGCCCGCGGCGGTGGCGACGAGCAGCCCGAGCGACCACACCGCCCCGCGGTGCGTGTTCACCCCCCGGGTGGTCCGCAGCATGGCCGCCTCGCCCGCGCGGCTGAGCCGGCCCACCTCCTCCCGGCGTTCGATCCCGGCGGACGCCCGCTCCGCCGCCTCGGCGAGGGAGCGGAACATGGGGCGCAGCGCCCGGGCGGAGGCCAGGAGAAGCGGCAGGTCCATGTCGTCGTGCGCGCCGCACCCACGGCGGTCGGCCAGGCCCGGCTTGGGGCTCAGGCACGCCTCCTGGCACAGCGCGCGGACGGCCAGGTCGGCGAGCAGGGCCGCGGAGGGTCTCGCCGTCCGCTCCCCCGCCGCGAGCGCGCGGCCAGTGACGGTCATGGCCGGTTAATACCTCGCGATATATAAGAATTAACTCAAATCATGTTAAAAAGGCACAGTCGGTGATCAGGGTTCGGTATCGATCCGGCAGTCTTCGCCGCGGGAGAGCCGATCTCACCGGGCCACGCTGTTCTCGGCCCACCCCCGGCCGATCGTGCGCGGCCCTCGGCGGGCCGCTCAGCCGCTCAGCCGGACCGCGGGTCCGGGGGCGGGCCGGACGGCGACTCGAATCCGCCCGTCAGGACGGGACGCTTGGGCAGGATCCCGTCACCCGAGGAGCGGCCCGTCAGGCGGCGGCGCAGCCAGGGGGTGAGGTGCGCCGAGGCCCAGCGGAGGTCGGCGAGCAGAGCCGGTCTGGCCGCGGGCGGGCCGGGAGGGGGCGGGGGAGGGGCGGAGGCACGGCCGAGCGCGGCCAGGACCTGGTCGGCGACCCGGCGGTGGCCCAGCGGGTTGAGGTGCAGGCGATCGGCGCTCCACAGTCCGTGGTCGTCGAACGCCCGGTCGCCGAACAGGTCGACCAGGTGAGCCCCGTGCCGCGCGGCCACCTCCGTGACCAGGTCGTTCATCGCGACGATGCGAGGCCGCAGCACGTGGGGCAGCGGGAGCCGGACGCTCAGGTCGGGGAAGGTGAAGAGCAGCACGTCCGCGCCCGACGCGCGCAGGCGGGCGACCACCTGGTCGAAGCGGTCGCGCATCGTGGTCAGGTCGAAGCCGCGCCACAGCGCGTCGTTGCCGCCCGCGGCGATGCTGACGAGTGACGGGTTCATCGCGATCGCCACGTCGACCTGCTGCGCGACGACGTCGTCGAACCTGCGCCCCCGGATGGCCAGGTTCGCGTAGCCGAAGCCGGGCGCGTCGAGATCCGCCGCCACGAGATCCGCCCACCCGCGCAACGTGCCGTCGGGAAGAGGGTCGCCGACCCCTTCGGTGAAGCTGTCGCCGAGCGCGACGAAGCCGAAGTCCGTCATGGGGTCCACCGCGGGTCACGTCCGAGGTGGGCGACAGCCGGCCGGCAGACCGGTGCGCCGTCGGCGGCGGTGGTGGCGGTGGCCTTCCCCGAGGCGTCGCTCGCCCGCCGGTCGAGTTCGAGATTGTGCATGCGGCTCATCCTAGGAGCGGCGGCGGTCTCGTCTCGGAGCGGGGAGCGGCCGACCGATCGGGCCACTCCGGACCTGCCTCGCGTACGTGAGGATATGCGTCGCGTACGTGAGGATATGCCTCGCGCACGTGAGCCGAGTTCGCGGTCGGACGGGCCCGCGGGAAAGCACGTCCGCGGGCCCGCTGAACGGGTGGCGCCGGGAACGCGTGTCGCCTCGTACCGCTCCAGGTGTAGATCTTTTCCTACGGACAGGCCACCACGGTGTCGCGCGCGGTTGAGCGACGCCGTGCGCGGAATGATGGTCGGTGAGTTCGCCCGACCGTTGACGGGAGCCATGGATGCAGATCGGTGTCGTCTTTCCCCAGACCGAGATCGGCGCGGACGCGGGCGCGGTGCGCGCCTACGCGCAGGGGGCCGAGGAGCTCGGGTTCCGGCATCTGATGGCCTATGACCATGTCGTCGGCGCGGACCCGGAGGTTCACCGGGGCTGGAAGGGCGTCTACGACATAGAGTCGACGTTCCACGAACCGATGGTCCTCTTCGGGTATCTCGCCGCGCTGACCTCGCTCGAACTGGTCACCGCGATCGTCATCCTGCCCCAGCGGCAGACGGTCCTGGTGGCCAAGCAGGCGGCGGAGGTCGATCTGCTCAGTGGCGGGCGGCTGCGGCTGGGCGTGGGGCTGGGGTGGAACCAGGTCGAGTACGAGGCTCTCGGCCAGGACTTCGGCACCCGGGGCAGGCGCGTCGAGGAGCAGGTGGAGTTGATGCGCCGGCTGTGGACCGAGCGGTCGGTCACCTTCGAGGGCGCCTACGACCGGGTGACCGGGGCGGGGCTCGCGCCGCTGCCGGTGCGGCGGCCGATCCCGCTCTGGTTCGGCGCGCAGTCGCCTCCGGCGTACCGGCGTGCCGGACGGCTGGCCGACGGCTGGTTCCCGCAGGTGCCTCCCGGCCCGAAGCTGGACGAGGCCAGGGCGCTGGTCGAGGAGGCCGCCGTGCGGGCGGGACGCGACCCCTCGGCGCTCGGCATGGAAGGCCGGGTGAGCTGGACGGGCGACGCCGAGGAGATGGGCGACCTGGCCCGCCGGTGGCGGGAGGCCGGCGCCACCCACCTCGCCGTCAACACCATGAAGGCGGGGCTCGGCTCGGTCGACGAACACCTGGCCGCGCTGGCGGCCGCGGCCGGCACGCTCGGACTGCGGAAGGGCTGAAACGTCACTTCGCGATGACGGCCGCCTGACCGGCCGGGGCCCCGCCGTGGCGGGACCCGGTGTTCGCCCACGGGTGCTTCAGCACGGCCGGACCCGTTGTTAGCCCACGGGTGGTTCAGCGCGGCGGGATCCTGCCGAGACCGGCGACGACCTCGAACGCGCGCTCGGGGAACGGGTCGCCGTCGACGGGACGCCAGTCCGCCGCCAGGACCAGTCCCGGCTCGAGGAGTTCGAACCCCTCGAAAAGCTCGCCGACCTCGCGCGTGGTGCGGAGCCGGACCGGGTTGCGGGTCTGCCCGTACACCGCCAGCCCGGCGGACGCCTCATCCTCCGGCATCGTGTCGGAACAGGCGTGGGTCAGCCCCAGGTAGCTGCCCGGCGCGAGGGCGTCACGCAGCCGGGCCATGAGGTCGTGCGCGGTGTCGCCGGTGACGAAATGCCATACCGCGACGGTGAACACGCCGATCGGCCGGGTGAAGTCGAGCGTGGCCCGCACCCGGGGGTGGTCGAGGATCTCCTGCGGCCGGCGCAGGTCCCCGTGGATCGTCAACACGCCGGAGTGGTCCACCGTCGACTGATTGTGCGTGACGACCGTCTGGTCGTTGTCGACGTACACCACGCGGGCATCCGGGTGGACGCTCCGCACGACCTGGTGGAGGTTCGGGGGAGTGGGCAGGCCGCAGCCGATGTCCAGGAACTGGTCGATACCGGCGTCGGCCATGGTCCTGGCGGCTCGCAGCAGGAACCCGCGGTTGGCCCGGCACGCGTCGGGGACCGTCGGGAAATGAGCCACCAGCATTTTGACGGCTTCCCGGTCCGCCGCGAAGTTCTCCTGGCCGCCGAGCATGACGTCATACATGCGGGCCGCACTCGCCTGCGATGCGTCACTGGGATGGGTCACTGGGCGCCTTTCGGTGAAGGTGTGTGGTCGTCCATTACGTGAATGCGGTCACAGATCCTCATCAGGAGCGCTGACGTGTCGCCGCTCTCGCAGGCCGCGACCGAGAGCCGGTCGAACGTGATGGCGTGCTCCTCCCGAAGGGACCGCTCGGCGACCTCCTCCCTCTCACCGTGGACGGCGATCATCTGGGGCCGGCCGTAACCGCGGCGAAAGATCGTGAAAGGCCCGTACCCGGGGATGAACCGTGAGCCCATCGGATTCACCTGGATGCTGATGCCCTTCATCTGGGCCGAGGCGGTCAGCGCGATGAGCTGGCGGATGTGCGCCTCCACTCCCGCGATCGGCCGCCACAGCACGGGCTCCTCGATCACGGCCCACAGCACGGGCCGGTCGGCGCCGGCGAGCACCTTCTGGCGGCGCAGCAACTGCTCGACGCTTCTCTCCACGTGGCGGGGCGGGACCGGGTACCGGCTCATCCGGTAGGCGGCCGCCGCGTACTCCGGGGTCTGCAGGAGCGGCGGGACGACGAACGGCTGGTAGGTGCGGATGAGGTCCGCGGTCTGCTCCAGGCGCATCACCACCGCCGCGTCGAGCGGAAGCTCCTTGCTGTCCCACCAGCCCGGCCTGCGCTCGCCGAACGCCACGGACAGCAGCATCTCCCGCTGGTACGGGTCGGTGACTCCGTACAGGGTGAAGAGGTCTCGCAGGTCGTCCCGGCGGAAGCCTCGCTGCCCGGTCTCCATACGGCTGATCTTCGACTCGCTGGCACGGATGGCCTTGCCGGCCTCGGCGGCGGTCAGGTTGCACTGGAGCCGGAGCTGCCGGAGCCGGGCGCCGACGATCTGGCGCGCCATGTCGCCGGCCTCCGCTTGAGCGCCCACATCCCCTCCGAGTGTCTCCATCCGCCGGATGATCAGTGGGAACCCCCGCCCCCGTCGACTTGCCATGGCAAGATCACCTGGAAAGTGGAATTGAGGCTATTGCTTGTTTTCTCCTGCTGTCCAGGAATTCCGGATACCGTTCCGTGAAATTTCAAGATCACAAAACTTGCGGAAGGCGCGTCCGGTCAAGGGCTGCCCGCCCCCCCCGGCCGCCCGGTCGAGGTGCCGCGCCGGCCGTGCGGCGACCGGCCCGCCGCCGGCCTGCCGTCCGCCACCGGCCCCGCCATGCTGATCGCGGCACGAGCCCTGCTCGGCATCGCCGGTGCCACGCTCATGCCCTCGACGATGGCACTGATCCGCGACATGTTCCCCGACCCCCAACGGATGGGCCTGGCCATCGGCGTGTGGTTCAGCTGCTTCATGGGCGGGATGACGCTCGGCCCGCTCGTCGGCGGCCTGCTGCTCGAGCACTTCTGGTGGGGTTCGGTGTTCCTGCTCGGCGTACCGTTCATGGTGTTGCTGCTGGTCGTCGGCCCGTTGCTGCTGCCCGAGTTCGCCCCCGAGCGGCCCGAGCACCCCATCGACCTTCTCAGCGTCGCCCTGTCGCTCGCCGCGATCCTGCCCGTCATCTACGGCCTCAAGACCCTTGCCCGCGACGGCTGGCAACCCGTCGCGTTCATGGCGATCGCCGCCGGCCTCGCGATCGGCGTGCTCTTCGTCCGCCGCCAGCACACCTTGGCCGAACCGCTGCTCGATCTGCGCCTTTTCGCCAACCGCACGTTCAGCACGGCCCTGCTGATCGGGCTCGGCGGCGGGGTCGTCATGGCCAGGCTGTCCCTGCTGTCCACGCTGTACCTGCAGAACGTCGCCGGCCTCTCACCGCTGTCGACCGGGATGTGGCTCATCCCGCAGAACGTCGCCATGGCCGCCGGCTCGCTGCTCGCCCCGGTTCTGGCGCGCAAGCTGCCGGCGGCCACCGTCACCGCGCTGGGCCTGACGCTCGCCGGCCTCGGCCTGCTGGTCGTCACGCAGGTCACCCCCGGGAGTCACGGACTGCTCGTCGCCGCTCTGGTGCTCGCCTCCGCCGGGATCTCGTTTCCGATGGCGCTCACCATGAACCTGATGCTCGCCGCCGCGCCGCCGCACAAGGCAGGTTCGGCCGCCTCGGTGTCCGAGACCAGCGGAGAGCTCGGCATCGCGGTGGGCATCGCGACGCTCGGCAGCCTCGGCACCGTGGTCTACCGTTCGGTCCTCGCCGCCGATCTGCCCGCGCGCACACCCGCCGAGACGGCGGAGACGGCGACGTCGAGTCTGACCGGGGCGCTGTCGGTCGCGGGGGAGATTCCCGGTCTGCTCGACGCGGCACGAGGCGCCTTCACCAGCGGGCTCAACGTCGTCGGCGCGGTCGGTGCCGTCATCTTCCTCGCGCTGGCGCTGACCGCCGCGATCACCCTGCGGACCCCCGGCGTCACCCGGGAGCCGGTCCTCGAGGAGAGCTCCGCCTGAGCCGCCAGGGCCGGAGCCGGCCGCCCGCCGCGGCGGCGAGGGGCGGCGGGCGTCCACGGGCCGGACGCCCGCCGGCATGTCACGCCGAGGAGCCCACGACGCCCGGCCGGGCGTGGACGCTCTCCGCCGCGCCCTCCGAGGCGCCCTCCCGCGACCTGCACGGCCGTGGCCGGGCGCTCTCCCGGGACCCCCCTTCTGATCGGGGACTCTCGCCGCTACCGCCTCCCCGCCGTCCTGGCACGCGCACGCGCTATGGCACGTACCGTCAGCAGGGCGGCGATGGCGACGATCTGACCGCCGAGGACGATGCGGTTGACGTCCACCGCGGGTTGCCAGCGCACCTCGGCGTCCTTGATGACGAACACCCCGATGGGGGTGACGCCGAAACCGAGCCCGCCCCCCGCCCCCTCCGACGGACGGTCGCCCTCCAGCTCCCCGCGGCCGCTGCCGCCGCCACCGCCGCCGGCGACCCTGGCCACGGGGATGATCGTCAGACCGTCCTGGACGATGGGCTCGCCGAAGACCCGCCTGATCGAAACGGTGTCCTTGGCCTGCTCGATCATTTCCATGATGTTCATCGTGTCTGCCCTTCCGGTGGCCGGTGTCCCCCCATGATCGTGCGGGACGCGACGGCGGGAAAGGGGCGAAGGCGGGCTCCGCGGGGCCGAAGGTCCCCCGGCGGCCGACGACCGGCTCCGGGGCCGAGAGCCCCGGGCGGTCAGCTCTCCTGCTCGTCGTGTCCGGAGGTGAGGCGGCGGCCGGTGATC
>NZ_JBPXMD010000072.1:0-14406 GCF_051918855.1 Streptosporangium sp. H16 | reverse complement strand
GCATCGGCACCTGGTGGGCCACCACCCCCCTGGTGCGCCGCTACCCCATCCTCCGATAACCACCCCCACCCACAGACGAAAGGCCCGCCCCCGGTACGGGAGCGGGCCTTTCCACGTCCCGGACCCGGAAGCCTGCTCCAGGTGCGGCAGGCAGGCCGGCCATCGCCGCGCGCCGGCGGGGCAACCCGCTGCCGCTCGGGGCGATCGCCCACCTCGCGCCGGCATGTATACCCTCCACCGGCTGACCCGCCTACCCAACACCGCGATCTGCGGCCGGTGACCGCTCGCCGACACGGAGGATGGCGGCGCCGGTGACGCGATCGGCGGCCAGGTCCGCCAACGCCTGGTCGGCCTGCTCGAAGGCGTAGGCGGTGGTGGTGACGCGCAGTGGACGGCGGGTGGCGTGCTCCAGCAGGGCCCGGCCGTCGGCGCGGGTGTTGGCGGTGACGCTGCGCAGCGTGCGCTCCTGGAACAGGTGGTCGGAGTAGTTCAGCGGCGGGATGTCGGTGAGATGGATCCCGGCGACGGCCAGGGTGCCGCCGCGGTCCAGGGCGGCCAGCGCCACCGGGACCAGGTCGCCGACCGGGGCGAACAGGACGGCGGCGTCCAGCGGTTCGGGAGGAACGTCGTAGGCGCCGCCCGCCGAGGCGGCGCCCAGCTCCAGGGCGAGCTCGCGGGCGGACGCGGAACGGGTCAGCACGTGCACCGTGGCGTCCTGGGCGAGCGCGACCTGGGCGGTGAGGTGGGCCGAGGCGCCGAATCCGTAGACGCCCAGCCGCCCGCCCGGCGGCAACTCGGAGCGGAGCAGGGCCCGGTAGCCGATGATGCCCGCGCACAGCAGCGGGGCCAGCTTCTCGGCGGGCTGGTCCTCGGGCAGAGGATAGGCGAAGTCCTGCGGCACGGTCAGGTACTCGGCGTAGCCGCCGTCGGCGTCCCAGCCGGTGTAGCGCGAGTACGGGCAGAGGTTCTCGCGGCCCCGGGTGCAGTAACGGCACTCACCGCAGGTGGAGCGAAGCCAGGCCACGCCGATCCGGGTGCCGACGGAGAGCCGCTCGGCCCCGGGGCCGCAGGCCGCGACGCGCCCGACCACCTCATGCCCGGGCACCGTGCCGGGCCGCCGGGGGGCCAGGTCGCCCTCGGCCAGATGCAGGTCGGTGCGGCAGACGGCGCACACCTCGACCCGGACGAGCACCTCACCGGGGGCGGGCTCGGGCACGGGCAGCCGTACCCGCTCCAGCGGGTGGGTGGCCATGGGGCCGGGGCGGCGGACCACCCAGGCGGTCATCGTCTGTGTCACCATCCCATCGTCACACGCACTGCCGTCTCTACGGTCTTAGGCGCGTTCGGCCAGGGTGGCCCGGCGAACAGGCGCCGCGGCGGTGTCCGGGGGCCACCGGGATTCAGCGGACCAGGCGGAAGAACGTCCGCCCCTCGTCCACGAACGCCTCGGGTTGCTCGAAAGCGGCGAAGTGGCCGCCCCGGTCCAGCTCGTTCCAGTGCCGGATGTCGGTGAAGCGCTTGGCGGCCCATCGGCGGGAGGGGCGCGGGTTCTCCTTGGGGAAGATCGAGCATCCCGCCGGCACCGCCACCACGTCGGTCGTCGCGTCCGCGAAGCGCCGCTGGACCTGCTTGAAGCTCTCCCAGTACAGCCGGGCGGCCGACGTGCCGGTGCCCGGCAGCCAGTAGAGCATGAGGTTGTCCAGCAGTTCGTCGCGGCTGAGGGTGTTCTCCGGGTGCCCGTCGCAGTCTGTCCAGGAGCGGAACTTCTCCACGATCCACGCGCACAGCGGCGCCGGGGAGTCCACGAGGCCGTAGCCGATGGTCTGTGGCCGGGTGGACTGCTCCAGCGAGTAACCGTCCTCCCACTCCTGCGCCTGCTCCAGCGCGGCCAGCGCGGCGCGTTCGGCGTCGGTGAGGTCGTCCATCGTGGCCGGGTCGGGGGCGGCGAGGGGCGGCATGAGGTGGATGCCGAGCCCGTCGATGGTCGTGCGGAACTGCGGCAGCGCGTTCAGCCGCCGCTCCGTGGCCCGCCAGTCGTACGTGCCGGCCCAGTAGTGGCACAGTTCCCGCAGGTAGGCGAGCGGGACGCCCTGGGACCAGTCATCCACGGTCTCCTTCTCCGGCCACCTGGTATGGGCCAGGCGGTCGCGCAGATCGCGCAGATCGGCCTCGGGGACCTGCAGGCGGAACGGGGTCACCGGATGAGACATCGTGTCGTCCTTTCGATCGGTCGGCCTTCGGGGTCCGTTACGGGCTCGATCTCGTCATGGGCGGGCTGCACAGGCGTGAGGCGGCGGCCAGGGCGAGCGCCGGCGGCGGTACCGTGACGAGGAACGCCGTCCGCAGGTCGAGCGCGGTCCCGCTCCCCGCCCTTCCAGCCGTCGCCTCACCGGCCGGGAACCGTCCGCGCGAGACCGATGGGGTGCCGGGTGCGCCGTCGCCGGTCATCGAGCCGCCAGCAGGAGCGCCTGCTGCGGCGCGAGGCGGATCCGGCCGGACTTGGGGCGGTCGGCGGTGACCGCCGGATCGTCGCTGTCGAACACCGCGGGCGCCGGCAGCTCCACCTCGGCCGACGGCGTGTCGCGCAGGTTCGCCAGCGCCCACAGGTCGCCCCGGCGGTAGGCGGTCACCGGTGCGCCGATCTCCTGCCTGGTCACCTCGTCGGTCACGGCGAGGAGCCCGGCCAGCCGGCGCCGGACCATCAAAAGGCGGCGCAGGACGTTCAGGTGCGACGCCGGGTCGCCCGTCTGGCCCGCCACGGTGTCGGACCGGAGCCGGCCGCCGCCGGGCAGCCACGGGCGGCCGGTCGTGAACCCCAGACCGGGACCCGGACGCCACGGCATCGGCGTGCGGACGACGTCGCGGCTCTGGTCGGGCTGCGCCGTGGCCAGCGGGTCGGCGCCTTGCCCCGGCGGCACCTGCCCGTCACCCAGGCCGAGCTCCTCGCCCTGGTAGAGCCAGGCGGTGCCGGGCAGCAGCGCCATCAGCACGTGCAGCGCCAGCGACCTGCGCCGCCCCAGCATTCCGCCCCCGTACCGCGTGGCGGCCCTGGAGCGGTCGTGGTTGCCCTGCACCCAGGACAGGCGCGGCGACGCCGCCACCGCGGCCGTGATCATCGCATCGATGCGGTCAGGGTTCCAGCCGGTCTCCACCAGCCCGAACCAGAACGACGAATGCAGCCGCTCGCCCGTCACGAAGCGGGCCAGCGCGACAGGGTCCAGCTCGTACACCTCGCCGAGGAGGAACGCGCCGTGGCGGTCGGCGACCCGGCGCCACTGCTCGTGTATGGCGTGTACGTCGGGCTGGTGGATGTCGTAGCGGTGGTCCTGGCGGCGCCAGTCCAGGGTCGTGCCGAGCGTCGGCGCGAGCCGGCCGGGCGGCAGCGGCGGGTTGTCGCGCAGGCCCGCGTCCTTGACGAGGTAGGCGGCGGTGTCGATGCGGAAGCCGTCGAGCCCGCGCACGAGCCAGTGCTCGATGACCGCGTCGATCTCGGCGGCGAGCGCGGGGTTGCGCCAGTTGAGGTCGGGCTGCTCGGGCCGGAACAGGTGCAGGTAGTACTGGCCGGTGGCCGGGCTGAACGTCCAGGCCGGGCCGCCGAAGTGCGACAGCCAGTTGTTCGGCGGGCCGCCGTCCGGGGCCGGGTCGCGCCAGATGTAGTAGTCGCGACGTGGCTCCGACCGTGAGGAGGACGCGGCCGCGAACCATGGATGGGCGTCGCTGGTGTGGTTCACGACCAGGTCGCCGATCACCCGCATGCCCCGGCGATGCGCCTGGTCGAGCAGTTCGTCCAGGGCGGCCTCGCCGCCGAAGGACGGGTCCACCGCGCGATAGTCGGCGATGTCGTAGCCGTGGTCGCGCATCGGGGAGCGGAAGAACGGCGTCAGCCACACCACGTCGACGGCCAGCCGGGCCAGGTGGTCCAGGTGCGCGCTCACCCCGGCCAGATCGCCCCACCCGTCGCCGGTGCTGTCGCGGAACGACGGCAGGTACACCTGATAGCCGACCGCGTCGCGCCACCACGGCCGGAGCCGGGCATGCCGCAGCAGGTGGGCGAGCTGGCCGAGGTCGAGCAGGCGCAGGTCGCCGTCGAGGCCGCGCAGCGCCGCGCAGCGCATGCCTGCGGCCCGCCCGGCGGCGAGCCCCGGCTCGGAGTCCTCGACGACGAGGCAGGAGGCCGGGTCGGCTCCCAGCCGGGCCGCCGCCCGCAGGTAACCCTCGGGGTCGGGCTTACCCGCCCGTACGTCGTCGACGGTGAGCAGCAGCGGCGGGTCGATGCCGGCCGCGTGCAGCCGCGCCTCGGCCAGCCGCCGGTCGGCGCTGGTGACCACGGCCCACGGCAGCCCGAGCCGGTCCAGTTCGGCGAGCAGGTCGTGCGCGCCGGGCGCCGCGGCGACGTCCGCCAGGTCGTCGTACTGCAGGGCGTGCTGACGCCGCGCCGCCTCCGCGACCTCGGAGGCGTCCAGCGCGGGCAGCAGCCGCCGTACGGTGTGCGCCGCGGGGCTGCCGTGCGCCACGGCCAGCACCCTCGCGATGTCCGCGCCGTACTCGCCCGCCCAGGCCGTCCAGGCACGTTCGACCGAGGCGTCGGAGTCGACGAGGGTGCCGTCCATGTCCAGGAGCACCGCTTCGAGCGCTTCGAGATCCAGCCGTTGTCGCCGCACAGGAGCTCCCTCCGATAAACTCGTTGCACGAGGATATAGGAGGCGGCAGCACCCATGACAAGCTCCGCAGGCCGCGCGCGTTCTGTCCGCGCGCGGGACGCCCGCTGGCGCGGCGCGCTGGCCGTGCTGGAGGAGATGCGCCGCGAGCCGGGCGTGACCCGGGCGGGCGTGGCGCAGCGGCTCGGCCTCACCACGGGGTCGACCACCGAGATCACCGCGCGGCTGCGCGAGCTGGCGCTGCTCGTCGAGAGCCCGGCCGCCGTCTCCGGCCGGGGCCGCCCGACGACCGTCCTGCGCCCGCATCCGGACGGCCCGGTCGTCATCGCCGTCGACGTACGGCAGGAGGACTGGCGGATCGCGGTCGCGGCGCTCGACGGCAGGCCGCGCCTCGCCGAGGCGGCCACGCACGCCAGCCGCGACCCCCGCCAGGTGATCCGCACGATCGCAAAGGCGGTACGGCGGGTGCGCGAACGTCACGGGGGTCGCGTCCGGGCCGTGTCGGTGGCGGTCGCCGCGACCGTGCGGCACGGCCGGGTCGTGCAGTCCGCGGCACTGGGCTGGGACACGGTGGACCTCGCCGCACTGGCACCCGAGCCGCGCCTGCCGCTGCTCATCGGCAACGACGCGACGCTGGCCGGCGCCGCCGAGGCCCGCTACGGCGCCGGGGCCGAGGCCGGCACGGCGTTGCACGTCACGATCGAGGTGGGCGTGGGCGGCACCTTGGTCGTGGACGGCCGCCCTGTCACGGGCGCGACCGGCACCGGTGGCGAGCTCGGCCATCTCCCGCTCGGCGATCCCGCGCTGCGCTGCCCGTGCGGCGCGCTGGGCTGCTGGGACCTCGCGGTCGACGGCCGGGCCATCGCCCGTCATCTCGGAGAGCCGCCGCCTCGCGACCCGCGCAGCTACGCGCAGACGGCCCTGGCCAGGGCGGAGGGGGACGCGGCGGTCCGGTCCGCGGTGGGACGGGCCGCGAGCGGGTTCGGCCGCGGCCTCGCCGGACTGATCAACGCCCTGGATCCCGGCATCGTCACACTCGGCGGCCTCGCCGAACCGCTGCGCTCCGCGGCCGCCACCGAGTTCGACTCGGCCCTGGCCGACGGGCTGATGAGCTTTCGCCGCCTGGACCCGCCGCCGGTGGTGGCCGCCGTACTCGGTGAGGACGGAGCCTTGCACGGGGCGGCGGCCACCGCGCTGGACCAGGTCCTCACCGAAGAAAGCCTCGGCGCGTGGGCGGCCGAGCGCTCCGGCTGAGCGCCCGCCCCTGCCGTAAACGGCGTGTGCTCCGGGGGTTGACTCGTTAGCTAAAGCTGATAGCTTTTAGCTAACACGATTAGCAAGGCGTTGACGAACCCCTGGAGGTAGTCATGACCGAGTTCCTGAACGTTGACGGTGGGACCATCGCTTACGAGGTGACCGGCACCGCCGGCCCGCTGGTGGTGCTCGCCCACGGCATGGGCGACAGCCGCGAGGCCTACCGGTTCCTCGCCCCCGCCCTGGTGGAGGCCGGGTACCGGGTCGCCGCGGTGGACCTGCGCGGCCACGGTGAGTCCAGCGTCGGGTGGGCCTCCTACACCCGCACCGCCCTCGCCGGTGACCTGATCGCCCTGGTGCGCCACCTCGGCGGGCCTGCGGTGCTCGTCGGGCACTCCATCGCCGGCGGCGCTGCCACGATCGCCGCGGCCAAGGCCCCGGAGCTGGTCACCGCGCTGGTCGAGCTCGCACCCTTCACCCGCAAGCAGCAGGTCCGGCTCGGTGACCTGCGGGTGGCCGCCTACCGCCGGGGTGCGACCCATCTGATGGGCACCACCATCTTGGGCAGCACCCGGCAGTGGGCCAAGTACCTGGACCTCGCTTACCCCGGCGTCAAGCCGGCCGACTGGGACGTGCGCACGAAGCAGATCACCGCGATGCTGCAGGAGCCGGGCCGGATGAAGGTCCTGCAGGCGATGGGCAAGATCTCTCCCGCCGACGCCGGTGAGCAGCTGGGCAACGTCACCTGCCCGACGCTCATCGTCCAGGGCAGCCTCGACCCCGACTGGGTCTCACCGCGCGCCGAGGGCGAGGCGATCGTCGCCGGCCTGCCGACCGGGCTGGGCCGGCTGGAGATGATCGACGGCGCCGGCCACTACCCGCACGTCCAGTACCCCCAGCAGACCCTCGCCGCGATCCTGCGCTTTCTGGGCGGCGTCCGTGCCTAGGGCAGGCCTGACCGCGGCCACGATCGCCGCGGCCGGCGCCGCGCTCGCCGACGAGATCGGCTTCACCGAGCTGACCATGGGCCGGCTGGCCGAGCGGGTCGGGGTGCGCACCCCGTCGCTGTACAAGCACATCGCCGGCCAGGCCGAGCTCAACCGGCAGATCGCGGCGCTCACCCTCGCCGAGGCCGCCGATGCGATCGGGGAGGCCACCCAGGGCCGCGCCGGGCGTGACGCCCTGACCGCCGCGGCCCGCGCGCTGCGTGACTTCGTCCTCGCCCACCCCGGCCGTTACGCGGCCACCATCGGCATCACCTCGACCGGCCCGGACGACCCGATCACGATCGCCGAGAGGCGAGGACTCGGCCCCTTCGAGGCGGTACTGCGGGGATACGACATCGCCCCGCAGGAGATACCCCACGCGCTACGCGCGCTGCGCAGCATCTTCCACGGCTTCGCCACCCTGCAGGCCAGCGGCGGATTCCAGTGGTCGGCCGACATCGACGAGAGCTTCGAATGGCTCATCGACTTCGTCGACCGCGGCCTGCGCTCCACGTCGGACTCCGGCCCCACCGATCACCCGTAGGCCACCCACGCGGCCGGTCGGGATCGGCCGCTGCACCGGGCGATCAGCCAGACCAGCCATATCCGCCCGATCTTTCCCCAGTACTACAGGGACCCCACCTCGACATCGAGGCCCGACCCGACCCGTCCGGCCTGACGAACGGCCCGGTGTCAGCGGCTTCACCGCTCAGAAATCCTCCGCCACGTCGTCAGTTCTGGTAGCCCCTCGCCACCCGCGGAAGGATTGACGACCATGACCGACGCCAGACTGCTGGGCGACGAGGCCGCGTTCATCGCGGCGGCCCGCTCAAACGACGCAGCACAGTTCACGCTCATCACGGAGCGCTACCGGCGTGAGCTGCAGGTGCACTGCTACCGGATGCTCGCGAACTACGAGGATGCCCAGGACATGACGCAGGAGACGTTCCTGCGGGTGTGGAACAAGCGGGAGTCGTTCAAGGGCCACGCTGCGCTGCGGACCTGGCTGTACCGGATCGCGACGAACGCCTGCCTCGACTTCCTGGAGAAGCGCAACGACCGCACACCCGTGCCTGCCGAGCTGCCGGGCGCGGACTCGGAAGTGCGCTACCTGCAGCCCTACCCCGACCGGATGCTCCCGGAGGACCCGCAGGAATCGGTGGTGGCGCGGGAGACGATCGAGCTGGCGTTCATCGTCGCCGTCCAGCACCTGCCGCCGCGGCAGCGGGCGGCGTTCATCCTGCGCGACGTCCTCGGCTGGCCGGCGTCGAAAGCCGCCGACGCCCTTGAACTGACCGTCGCATCGGTGACCAGCGCACTGCAGCGGGCGCGCGTGACGATGCGCGAGCAGCTGCCCGACCGCCGCCTCGACTGGCGGAGCCCCGCCACGCACGAGCTGTCGAATGACGAGCGCGGCGTGGTGAAGTCGTATATCGACGCCCATGAGCGCAACGACCTCGACGGGCTGATGTCCCTGCTGCGCGACGACCTGCGCTTCGCGATGCTGCCCGAGCCGGGAACCTCGGTCATCACGGCCAAGGACGCGGTGGACGGCTGGGTCTCCGGCGGGCTCTTCCAGCGCGGCCACGACGACTGGCGCTGCATCGCCGCGACGGTCAACCGCATGCCTGCCGCCGTGCTCTACCTCCGCACCCCCGACGACCCGGAATACCGGCTGTTTACCATCGCGGTCCTGCACATCGTCGACGGGAAGATCGCCGAGCTCACCGGATTCGACGCCACCGACAAACCATGGCTGAGCCTGCCCCCGACGCTGTGATCAGACAAGTCCCCATCGTCGACGAGTCCAGCGCACGGGCCGCCGTCACCGAAGTCACCGCGGAATGAGCACCCCGACCAGCTGAACACCAACGCGGCAACGCGAACACCACCGCCCCGCCGGCGTTGCCGGCGGGGCATCTTCATGCTCGAAGATCATCATCATGATCAACGACGCCGTCGTCCTCATCTTCAGCGAGTCGGTCAACAGCTCACTCGGAACGCAAGGAAGGGCCGGGAAAAGGTTCCCTCATCGCCGAGGGTCACGGTGAGCACGCCAGGAAGGATTTCGACCCGGCCTCACGAGCCGAGCATTTGGCCCGTGCTCATCACCTCGTCTCGTACCTGGTCAGCACCACGCCGCCGGGAAACGTCCGGGTCTCCACCAGGGTCAGGTTCACCCAGTTGTCCAGGGCTGTGAAGAACGGCGTGCCGCCGCCCACCAGGACCGGATGGGTGACGATCACGTACTCGTCGATCAGCCCGGCCCGCATGGCCGCCGCGGCGAGTGTGGCGCCGCCGATGTCCATGGGGCCGCCGTCGTCGGCCTTGAGCCTGGCGATCTCGGTGACCGCGTCGCCGGTGACCAGACGGGTGTTCCAGTCGACCGTGCTGGTCGTCGAGGAGAACACCACCTTCGGCATGTCCCGCCAGCGGCCGGCGAACTCGATCACCGCCGGTGTGGCACCCGGCTGCTTGTCGGCGGTCGGCCAGTGGGAGCTCATCGCCTCCCACAGCTTGCGCCCGTACAGCGCCAGGCCCGTCGCGTCCACCCGGTCGGACCACCACTGGAACAGCTCGTCGCTCGGCGATGAGTCCGGTCCCTCCCCCCCCACTCCAGCCGAGGTCGTCGCCGGGCGCGGCGATGTAGCCGTCCAGGGTCACGTTCATGGCGAAGATCAGTTTCCGCATCGTGCCAGCTTCTCGTGAGTCGATCTCACACGTACAGACGGGCGCGGCGCGGAAACCTAATCGGTGCGCGAGCTGCGTCCGCAGGTAGTCCTCGCGTTCCGGACTCAGCACGGCGTACTCGGCGGGCTCGAGCACCACCGGCCGGATCTCGATTTCACCCTCGCAAACGCCTGGTCACACAGCTACAGCGCCGGGCCCCCTCACCGCGCTGGAGATCGCCAAGCAGTTCCCGACGCTGCGCCGAGCCGGTCGGCGATCCGCTGAACGGTGTGGCGACGCTTGCCGTCATCGCCCTTCGTCTCGGGGGTCTTCTCCCGAACGTGACCCCAGCCCCAAAGTAGCTCTGGGGTAGATCACGGTTGCGGTTCGTGATCGTCACGAGTCGGGCATACCGTCCGGTAGCGGTGCTGCGGCCTTCGACTGTGTTCTCGACCTCGGGGATGGTTCGACGAGTGGCGGTGTGCTGGTGCGTCGGGAGTGGGAACCGGAAGAGCTGATCGCAGCGTGGACGTTGCTGGCCGACTACCAGTGGACGGGTAGCACGATCGAGTATCACCGCTCCCAGATTCGCAAGGCGCTGGGGTTTCGCGAGTCGACCCGGGCCGATGAGGACGCGCTGATCGAGTGGCTGGCCAGTGACATCTGTCCGATGGTGCTGACGGATGAGGGGATTCGGGCGGCAATGTTGTCGCGGTGCCGGAACCTGAAGATTGAGCCGCCCGGTCGGACCGAACGCATCGTGCGCGGCTGCCGGGCCCGGTTTGAGCGGGCGTTCTGTGAGCGGGTGACCGGGTGCCTGTCGGCTGACTCGACCGCTGCGCTGCTGGAGCTGGCCACTGGTGTGGACGGGTTCTTGGCCGAGCTGAAGGCCGACCCGGGTCGGCTGGGGCTGGAAACGTTGTTGGAGGAGATCGTCAAGCTGCGGCGTAGCAAGGCGCTGGGGCTGCCGGCGGATTTGTTCGGCGGGTTCTCCGACAAGTTGGTGGCCTCCTGGCGGGCGCGGGCGATGGCTTCACATCCTTCTGATTTCGCCGCCAACCCCGAGCCGGTGTGTCTGACACTGCTGGCCGCGTTGGTCTGGTGCCGCACCGCCGAGATTACTGATGCCCTGGTGGACCTGTTGATCGGTCTGGTCTCGAAGGTCGACACGAAGGCTGAGCGCAGGGTCGAGCAGGCGATGTACGCCGACGCCAAGAAGGTGCACGGCAAGACCGCCAAGTTGTACTCGATCGCCGAGGCCTCCCTGGCCGCCCCTGACAAGCCGGTGCGGCAGGTGGTCTTCCCCGCCGTGGGTGAGAGCACGCTGCGGGCGCTGGTGGCTGAGGCCAAGGCCGATGCCAAGACCTACCGGGCGCGGGTGCGCACCGTGCTGACCAGCTCTTACTCCAGCTACTACCGGCGGATGCTGCCCAAGCTGCTGGCCGCGATCGAGTTCAAGTGCAACAACACCGCCTACCGGCCGGTGATGGACGCCCTGGACCTGCTGGGCCGCTACGCCGACGTGCCGGGCAAGGTCCGCCACTACGACGGCGTCGAGGTGGTGCCGATCACCGGCGTGGTCCCCGACGGGTGGCGGGAGGCGGTGGTTGACAGCGACGGGGTGGTCGAGCGGGTCTCCTACGAACTGTGCGTGCTGGTGGCGGTGAAGGACGCGCTGCGCCGCCGGGAGATCTACGTCGAGGGCGCTGCCCGCTGGCGCAACCCCGAAGAGGACCTGCCGGCAGATTTTGAGGACAACCGCGACGTGCACTACGAAAACCTACGCCAGCCCCTGGACGCGGCCGAGTTCATCGCCACCTTGAAAGAGGCGATGCGCACCTCCATGGTCGACTGCGCGGCCGCGATCACCAAGAAACGCTCGGGTGGCACCAAGGTCAAGACCCACCGCGGTGAGCCGATGTGGCATGTGCCCGACCTGGGCAAACTGAAGACGCCGGAGAACCTGCGGGCGCTACACGCCGCGGTCGCGGCCCGCTGGGGCGTCATCGACCTGCTCAACTTCCTCAAGGAGTCCGACTTCGTCACCCAGTTCACCGACGACTTCACCACCATCGCCACCCGCGAGAACACCCCACGCGAGGTGATCCGCAAACGCCTGCTGCTGGTGCTGTACGCGCTGGGCACCAACATCGGGATCAAGCGGGTAGCCGACGGCGGCAAGCACGGCGAGAGCGAGGCCGCGCTGCGCGCTACCCGCTACCTGTTTGTCAACCGCGACAACCTGCGCAACGCGATCGCGACCCTGGTGAACGCAACCCTGCGGGCGCGCGATGCGGCCTGGTGGGGCACCGGCACCGCGTGCGCGAGCGATGCCAAGAAGTTCGGGTCCTGGTCCTCCAACCTGATGACCGAATACCACGTCCGCTACGGCGGCCCTGGCGTGATGATCTACTGGCACGTCGAACGCAAGTCGGTGTGCGTCTACTCCCAGCTCAAGTCCTGTTCGGCCTCGGAGGTCTCGGCGATGATCGAAGGTGTGCTGCGGCACTGCACGGACGCCACCATCGACCGGCAGTACACCGACACCCACGGCCAGAACCTGGTCGGGTTCGCCTTCTCCCACCTGCTGGGCTTCAAGCTGCTGCCGCGTATGAAGAACGTCTCCCACCAAAAACTCGTCCGCGTCGACGCCGAGCAGCCCGTACCTGCGTGCCTGGCCGGCATGGTGAGCGAGCGCACGATCGACTGGGAGCTGATCGCCCAGCAGTACGACCAGATGGTCAAGTACGCCACCGCGCTGAAGCTGCGCACCGGTGAGGCCGAACAGGTGCTGCGCCGCTTCACTCGTGGCGGCCCCAAACACCCCACCTACCGGGCCATCGAGGAGGTCGGCCGGGCGGCCAAGTCGATCTTCATCGCCGACTACATGGCCTCCGAAGGGCTACGCCGGGAGATCCACGAGGGCCTGCAGGTGGTGGAGAACTGGAACTCCGCCAATGCCGATCTGTTCTACGGCAAGGCCGGCACCATCGGCGGCACCGACCGGGAAAACCAGGAGGTCTCCATGCTCGCCCTGCACCTGCTGCAGTCGGCCCTGGTCTTCGTTAACACCATCCTGGTTCAGTCGCTGCTGAAGGACCCGGTCTGGGCTGAGCGGCTCACCGACGCTGACCGGCGCGCGCTCAGTCCGCTGTTCTGGTCGCACGCCAACCTGTACGGCACCATCCAGATTGACATGGACACCCACCTGGATCTGGGCCTAGCCGCCTAACGTCATCTGGACCCGGGCAGATCACCACCGTGACCCGGCTCCGCCACTGGACTGCGGTCGCGCACCCGACTCTGGGGGTCTAGGGCTGTTTGTAGCCCGCTACACATCCCAACGTCGCTGGATCTGAAACGGCTCGGAGGGAAAAGTCGGGATTGAGGGCGAAGGCTTGGCGATAACGCGCCTTCTGCTTACGGTCACAGTTCATTGCCGTCAGGCGAAACGGCTTTCCTTGATCGTAGATGTCCATCTGCCTAGTCTCGCCTCCAACCTTATATTTCATGCGCATAAAGAAGGTTAGAGTATGCTTCTTAGTGAATGTCCGAATGATGACAGTATCTTGCTCTGTGTCCGGCAAGGAGATGGTGTTCTTCTCGAAGAATGGTTTGCCGACGCTCCCATCATCGTTGACCTCATGCGCTAGAGGCGACAACGCATCCATATCGAAGATCATGTTCATGACGGGGTCGGCTTCCTGCGGAGGCGCGTAGAACAATGTTCCGTCTAAGGGTGCACTGCGCTGCCCCACGAACACAGGTCTGATGTCGAGGACACGGATTTCCTGGTTGAGCCGGCCCTCCAAGGTGAGCCGCAGGCTCAGGGCGCCCACGTGAACGGCTCCCATGGAGTGCAGCCGATTGTCGAGGGCAGGATTCGCTGCCGATCCTGGATTCGCCATCGATGCTGTCAAGTCGGCGTCGGGCTGGAAGGCCGAGGGCATGGCCTTGGATCTGCCCTCGTCATCCAGGTAGACGATCTCGACCGTGGCTCGGATGCCCTCGCGCACACCTTCCCGCAGTTCGTCCCCTACCGCTGAGACATCCAACACCTGCCTTGCGGTCCAGCCTGCGCCGGCCAGCAAGACACCCCCGACTACCGTGATGGCGGCTCCTTTGAGGATTTCGGACCGGCTCCACCCGCGAGGAGTGTCTGGTGCCGGCACTTCCACCGCGGCTGGCGCGTGATCCTTGACGGTCGTCACCGTATCGCCGCCTGTCGGCGGTGAGGTCTTTTCAGCCCTCGTCGGCACTGCTGATGCGCCCTGCGTAGTCTCTGAACGATTCCGGCCATCTCGGCGGGATTGTCGCTTTTTTCGCATTTCGCATCCTTGTTTCATGAGTCCTGTGGAAATGAGCCCTGAGTGATCGGGGACAGAACTTAACCACGAAGCCCGATCCACTTGGGATGGGTTTGCGTTTATTCGGATGCTCAATCCCAATTGACTAGTTACACGCGCCCGAAGAGACAACGGGATTACGCTTTACCGCAGATAGGAGTGCATTATCTGCGGTAACGTCGATGGCGTCCTGGGAAAACGCCACCGTGCGGCACCGGTGACTCCCACTGCTTATCTGCGATAACTGTTCGGGAGGCCATCGTGGCGACGGTGCACCGGCTCAACGCCAGCGAGAACGTGCCCCGCCTCGGCGCGGCGTCCGAGGCCTTCCTGGCCACCCTCGCCAATGCGAACACCTCCCGCGCCTACACAATCGCGATCCGGGCGCTGGTGGACGAGTTCGGCGAGCGCGCCGCCGTGACCGAGCTGAACGGCGAGGCCGGCGCCGACCGCGTCGCGGCCTGGTTCGCCGGCCGCTGGGGCGGCGCGGCC
>NZ_JBPXMD010000071.1:0-17014 GCF_051918855.1 Streptosporangium sp. H16 | reverse complement strand
GCATCGGCACCTGGTGGGCCACCACCCCCCTGGTGCGCCGCTACCCCATCCTCCGATAACCACCCCCACCCACAGACAGCACAAGGCCCGCCCCCGGTACGGGAGCGGGCCTTTTTCGTGCGTACGGGTTCCGTGCGTACGGGCCGGGGTACGGCCTCGCGGTCGCCGCGAGGCCGTAGCCCCGGACGTTCGGGCTCGTCGGATCGGTGTGACGTGATGCGTGATGGCGGCTCCGGCCGGCATCAGCGGGTTCCGCGCCACGGGGGAGGGTCGCGCGGCCCGCTTCCAGGCGGCCGCCGGCACTCCGTTCGCTCCGCGAGGACGTCGGGGACGAAAGACCATGTCCTCACGCGGTGTGATCGGGACCTGTGGCCCTGGGGCCGGAGGGTCCGGTGGAGGTCTGATGGAAGAGGAAGGAAAGGAACGTCTCACGCCATGCGCACCGCGCTGTGGCGATCGTCCGCATCACGGGGACGCTCGAAGGACTCGCGGAAACCGAGGAGAAGAAGATGCCGATCACAGTGAACGACGTGATGGGCCGTACCGCCATCGCGGTGCGGCAGGACGCGGGTTTCGCCGACATCGTGGCCGTGATGAGGCGCTTCGCCGTGGGCGCGGTGACGGTCGTCGACGCGGACCGCCGTCCGGTCGGGGTGGTCTCCCAGGACGACCTGCTGCTCAAGGAGAGCGACGCGGTGCGTCACAGCATCTCGATCTTCGAGAGTTCCGGCCGCCGCCGCGAGCACGAGAAGGCCGCGGCGGTCGTGGCCAGGGACCTGATGACCTCGCCCGCGATCACCGCCACCCCGGGCATGCCCGTCCGGGACGCGGCGCGGCTCATGCACGAAAGGAAGATCCAGCAGCTCCCGGTGATCGACCCGGTCACCGGGCGCCTCGCCGGCGTCCTGCACCGAGCGGACCTGCTGCGCGTCTTCGAGCGCCCCGAGGCCGAGCTGCGCGCCGAGGCCGAAGCCGTTGTCCGCGACCTGACCGCCGCAGGATCCGAGGTGGCCATCGGTGTCGAGAACGGCGTGGTGACGCTCGACGGCATGGTCGAACGTCACTCGCAGGTCGTCCAGCTCGTCCAGGCGATCCGCCTGCTCGAAGGCGTCGTCGACGTCACCTCACGGCTCGAGCACGGCGACGACGACCTGCTCGTCCTTTCGCCCCTGCTGTAGACCGCCGTGGCGGGTGCTGCAGGTCCTCGGTGTCACCGCCGGGGGAACCTGCTTCGACGCGGTGTGGGTGTCGAAGCCGGCCCGGATGTTGTGCGGAACCCGGTTGAAGTGATCTGTGTCACGTGCTGTCACAACGATCAATCACGCGGTGTCTTGTGGTCGAACCTCTGGAAACGAAGGAGACACCATGACCGAGAACACCGACGTGGTCGTGATCGGCGGCGGATACGCCGGCGTCATGGCGGCCAATCGCCTGACCCGGCGTGAGGACGTGACAGTGACCCTGATCAACCCGCGCCCGGCCTTCGTCGACCGGATCCGCCTGCACCAGCTGGTGGGCGGGTCCCACGAGGCGGTCGTCGACTACGCGGACGTTCTGGCCGAGGGCGTGCGGCTGGTCGTCGACACCGTGGCACGGATCCACGTCTTCGAGCGCAGCGTGACATTGGCGAGTGGCGCTACGGTCGGCTACGACTACCTGATCTACGCGGTGGGCAGTGGCAGCGCCGATCCGCGCGTGCCCGGAGCGGCCGAGTTCGCCTACCCGATCGCCACCCTGGAGGAGGCGCAGCGGCTGCGGCCCGTCGTCGACGCCGCTCCCGCCACGGCCGTGGTGACGGTGGTCGGGGCCGGCCCGACCGGCATCGAGGTCGCCGCCGAGCTGGCGGAGGCCGGCCGTAGCGTGACCCTGGTGTGCGGCGAGGTGCTTGGCCCGTACCTGCATCCGCGGGGCCGGCGCTCGGTCGCCAGGCGGCTGGCCGAACTCGGGGTGAGCGTGCTCGACGGCCCCGGCGCGACGGTGACGGCCGTGACCCGCGACGCCGTGCGGCTCGGCGACGGCCGCGAGCTGCCGAGCACGGTGACCATCTGGACCGCCGGCTTCGGCGTGCCGGACCTGGCCGGCCGCAGCGGGCTGAGCACTGATGCCCTGGGCCGTCTGCGCACGGATGAGACGTTGACCAGCGTGGACGACGTGCGCATCGTCGCGGCCGGGGATTCGGCGGCACCGTCGGACCTGCCGTTTCGGATGAGCTGCCAGGCCGCGGTCCAGCTGGGCCCGCACGCCGCCGACACGGTGCTCAGCCGGATCGCGGGCGAGGAACCGGCGCCTCTCGCTCTGGCGTTCGTCGCTCAGTGCATCAGCCTGGGGCGCCGGGCCGGGATCTTCCAGCTCGCCCACAGGAACGACGTCGCGATGGGGTTCCATATCGGGGGCCGCCCTGGCGCGAGGATCAAGGAGTCCATTTGCGCGAGCATTCTCTGGCAGCTGGCCTACCAGGCGCGTAAGCCCGGTTCGCTTGACGTCCCGGCCTGGGCCAAGGACGGCAGGCGCCGGCAGGTGCTGCGGGCCAGGCGCGGCGAGACGCTGGTCACCGGCTGAACGGGCGAGTCGGCGAGCGCCTTTGGGGGCCAGGAGCGGCCCCGGCCGATCGGATGGCGTACCCGTGACCGAAGTGGATCGCAGGCGCGCCGTTTGCGGGGCCGGTCACGCTAGCGGGGGGTGAGGACACAGAACTCGTTGCCATCGGGGTCGGCCATCGCCACCTGGCCGGCCTCGTGCCGGCCGATGTCGATTCGTGTCGCTCCGAGGGAGACGAGACGGTCGACCTCCGCTTGCTGATCACTGTGCGCGGGCGGAGCGAGGTCGAAGTGCAGCCTGTTCTTGCCGGTCTTCGGCGCCACGGGCGGACCGCCCCAGGTGATCTTCGGGCCGCCGTGCGGTGAGCGGATCGCGGTCTCCTGGTCCTGGTCCCAGACCAGCGGCCAGCCCAGCGCCTGGCTCCAGAAGTATCCGACCTCCTGCGAACCGTCGCACGCGAGCGCCCCGACGAATCCGCAGTCGGCGAGGAATTTGTTGTCGGGCCCGATGACGCAGAACTCGTTGCCCTCGGGGTCGGCGAGCACGACGTGATCCTCCTCCGGGCGTTGCCCGACGTCGATGTGCCGCGCGCCGAGTTCGAGTGCCCTGGCCACCGTGTGCCGCTGGTCATCCAGGGACGTGCTCGTCAGGTCGAAGTGCATCTGGTTCGGGCCGGTCTTCTTCTCCCGGCTCGCGAGACATCGGATCCGGAACCCGGTGTCATCGTTCGGCAGGAGTGTGATGCCGTCGTGGGGGTCGTCGGCCGGCTCCCAGCCCAGGACTGCGGCCCAGAAGCGCGCGAGGCGGAGCGGGTCGTTCGCGTCGAAGCAGAGTGCGACGAGCTGAGCGGTCATCCCGGATCTCCAACCTGTTGACTCGCAGGCGCAGACGGGGCACGTCCTCCTGCGCATGACGGAGGCCAACGCTAGTCCGCTCGAGGTTCAGGACGCCAACGCATTTAGGTCAGAGGGTGACGCTTCCGGCGCACGATCCGCGATGCGCGATCAGGACGGTGGACGTCCGGCTCGGGCGCTGTCGACGCCGCCGGCGAGAAGGCCGCCGAAGGGCAGGAGGCGCCGCTCAGGGCACCGGCTTCGACGTCGCCGCGGGCGGCGGTGACGGATCGGCGTTCGACGCGCGAGGCCGGCGCGGCGGCCTGGGTAGGGGTGAGGTCCTCACGTTCGGCCGGCGCGGTGGCGATGTCGTCGTCGGCGGTCGTGATCAGCCGGTCGACCGCCCCGGACGGCAGGGCCGGATTGGCGGCGAGGCCGCACAGGACATGGTTCACGGGGACATTCCGCCCGGGCTGTGATCATCTGGCTCGTGGTCGTTCCGGCGGTGACGATGCCCCGGCCGGCCGCGCGGCTTCTCCCTGGTGGAGGCGCAGTCCCGCGATGAGGAGCGCGACCATGCGACGTGCGTCGTAGCGGGGGTCGTTCTGCGCGCCGATGCAGAGGTTGCCGACGCCGCGCAGCAGGTGGTAGGCGTCCATGCCGGGGAGGGTCTCGCCCGCCGCGGCGGCGGCGTCGAGCAGCCGGGCGCACACGGGGACGAGGCGGTCGAGGAAATAGGTGTGCAGGGTCGCGAAGGCGGCGTCGTTGGATTGCAGCGCCTCGGCGAGGCCGTGCTTGGTGACCAGGAAGTCGACGAAGAGGTCGATCCACCGTGCCAGGGCGGCGTGCGGTGTGCCGCTGCCGGCCAGCAGCTCCGGGCCGGCCTCGGCGCACACCTCGACCTGGTGGCGGTAGACGGCGACGATGAGATCGGCCCGCGTCGGGAAGTGGCGGTAGATGGTGCCGACGCCGACGCCGGCCCTGGCCGCGATATCGCGTACGGGAACATCGACGCCGGAGGCGACGAAAGCGGCGGCGGCCGCGTCCAGCAACGTCTCCTCGTTGCGCCGGGCGTCGGCCCGCTTCCGCGGGGTCGGCGGCCCTGATCCGCTGTCGATGTCGGCCATTGCGCCGCTCCCTTTGTCGTTCCGTTTGGCAAACGGAGCCGTGTTCCGTATATTGGTTAGCGGAACACCGTTCCGCTTGTTCAGGATGCCAGAAGAGGCGAGCCATCACCAAGCCGGGCATCGCACACTCCCTTCACCTCCCCAGGAGGAACAGTCATGCAGTACCGCACCTTGGGCCGCACCGGCGTGCAGGTCAGCACCCTCGCGCTCGGCGCGATGAACTTCGGCCGGATCGGGCGCACCACCCAGGGCGAGGCCACCGCCGTGGTCGACGCCGCGCTGGAGGCGGGGATCAACCTCATCGACACCGCCGACGTGTACAGCCAGGGCGAGTCGGAGGAGATGGTCGGCAAGGCCATCGCCGGCCGCCGCGACGACATCGTCCTGGCCACGAAGGCGGGCATGCCGATGGGCGAGGAGCGCAACCAGCGGGGCGGCTCGCGCCGCTGGCTGGTCACCGGGCTGGACGACAGCCTGCGCCGTCTGGGCGTCGACCATGTCGACCTCTACCAGATCCACCGGTGGGACCCCGACACCGGCGACGAGGAGACCTTGTCGGCGCTGACCGACCTGCAGCGCGCGGGAAAGATCCGCTACTTCGGCTCCTCGACGTTCCCCGCGTACCGCATCGTGCAGGCCGAGTGGGCCGCCCGGGAGAACCACCTGAGCCGTTACGTCACCGAGCAGCCCAGCTACTCGATCCTGCAGCGGGGGATCGAGGCCCACGTCCTGCCCGTGACCGAGCAGTACGGGCTCGGCGTGCTGGCGTGGAGCCCGCTGGCCTCGGGCTGGCTGTCGGGCGCGATCCGCGAGGGCAGGGAGATCACCACCAGCCGCTCGGCGTTCATGCCGGAGCGCTTCGACACCGCCATCCCCGCCAACCGGGCCAGGCTCGATGCCGTCGAGCGGCTGGCCGCGGTCGCCGACGAGGCCGGTCTGACGATGATCCAGCTCGCGCTCGGGTTCGTCACCGCGCACCCCGCCGTGACCAGCGCGATCATCGGCCCCCGCACCATGGACCACCTGCGCTCCCAGCTCGCCGCCGCGGACACCGTGCTCTCGGCCGACGTGCTCGACGCGATCGACGAGATCGTCGCTCCCGGCGTCGACCTCGCCGCACACGAGAAGTTCGACACGCCGCCCGCCCTGCTCGACGCGGCGCGACGACGCCGCTGATCACTGGTCACGCCGGTCACCGGGCGGCGGCGTACGCGCCCCCTGCCCGCCGGCGCGTCGCGAGGGCAGGCCGTCGAAGTCCCAAGTCCCCTGCGCGCGTCCTACCCGCCGAAGTACGACAGCTGACGCGTCCACCCGGCCTCCTCGAAACGATAGGCGCGGCCTGCTGACGAGGGAGCCGGTCCACGGTGCGGCTCGTGGCGGTGTGCGGTCCGGGGGCGGGCGTTCATGAGCTTTCGCGCGTGGTTCACCTTTCGCCCGTCGCCGATACATGTCGGCGTCATTTGCCACGAAGATCTTGATCAAGCGTCGGTTCCGTGGTGCCGTGAAAGTGCGAGGCGTGCTCACGTCGGTGCGGACAACGCCGCCGGTGCGAGCACCACGCCGGCGCGCTGTCAGGTCAGGAAGCCAGTTCTTCGAGAAAGCGGAAGAATGCGAAAGCTGTCGTCATTCACGTCCACCGCGAGGGTATCGAAACCGGCGACCGGGTCGCGGAGGAGCGCGTCCTTCACCGCGCTCTTCCCCGAGTCCTTCCCTGTGTCCTTCACCGCGTTCTTCACGCGCGGGCGTTCCCGGCTCGGGATCGTGCTCGGCGCCACCGCCCTGGGGGTCGTGATCCCCGCGTCGGCGGCCTACGCCGAGCCGCCGCACAACCTGCCCCAGTCGGCCGGAGGGTACGAGGCCTCATTCTCGCCGGCCTACGACTACGACGGCGACGGCTGCTACGCCACCCCCGCCATCGGGCCGGACGGGACCCTCGCCACGGGGCTGAACCCGACCGGCGCGGTCAACGGCAACTGCCGCGACCGCTCGGACCTGGACAACTCGCAGACCTACGCCCGTTCCAAGTGCAACAACGGCTGGTGCGCCATCGTGTACGCCAGCTACTTCGAGAAGGACCAGGCGCTGCCCGGCATCAGCCTCGGCGGCCACCGTCACGACTGGGAACACGTCATCTCCTGGGTCGACCAGGCCTCCAACCAGGTGGAGTATCTTTCGACCACGCAACACGGCGGCGTCGTGACCTACCCGCGCTCGCAGGTGCGCTTCGACGGGTCGCACCCCAAGGTCGTCTACCACAAGGACGGGGCGTCCACGCACTTCTTCCGGCTCGCCAACGGCAATGACGAGCCGCCGGAGAACCACTACGGCGACTGGCGCCACCCCCCGCTGGTGGACTGGAACGGCTGGCCGGGCACCGGGCTGCGCGACAGGCTGATGAACGCGAACTTCGGCTCCGCGACCATCAAGATCAACGATGGCAGGTTCGGGGACCTCCTCTCGCGCGCCAGGCCCGGCGGCATCCCCTTCGACCCTTGGGCCTGACCGGCTCGTCGGCGACCGGCTCCTCCTCCCGAGGTGCCCGCGGCGCGGCCGGCGCGGCCGGCATGACCGGGGAGAGGAGCCAGGGCCCGGTCAGGAGCTCCGGGAGCCGGCCGCCGGCAGGTCTCAGCGCTCGTCGACGACCTGGCCGTTCAGGGCGGTGCCGTCCTTGGTGAGGGCCATGGTCAGCGGCGCCTCCGGGAAGGTGGGCAGGGCGGCCAGCGCGGCGCCCATCTGCTCGGCGGTCGCCCAGTACCAGGTGTCGGTGTAGGTGCCGTCCTCGAGGTGGATCAGCACGGTGCGGATGAGCCCGGGATGTCCCTCCCGGACGGTCGCGATCAGCGAGCTCCGGCGGGCCAGGAACTCCTCGGCGTCGGCGTCGGCGACGGAGTAGCGGTGTGAGCGGGCGACGGACATGTCGGTGCCTCCTGTGCGCGCGGGCCGATGCTCACCAGCTGCCGGCGATCTGCCGGATCGGGGCGTTCAGGCGGTTGAAGAGGTTGGTGACGGCGGCCATCAACAGGATCGAGGCCAGCTGCCGCTCGTCGAAGTGGTCGGCGGCGTTGTTCCAGACCTCGTCGGAGACGGCGTCGTCGCGGTCGGCCAGCCGGGTCGAGGCCTCCGCCAGCTCCAGCGCGGCCCGCTCGGCGTCGGTGTAGTACGGGGCCTCGCGCCAGGCGGTGACCAGGCCGATGCGCTCGTCGCTCTCGCCGAGCTTGCGCAGGTTCTTCAGACCGGCGTCGACGCAGAAGCTGCAGCCGTTGATCTGGCTGACCCGCAGGTGGATCATCTCCATGAGTTCTGAGGGCAGGCCCTGCGACTGGGCGGCCTTCATCAGTTCCTGGATGGGCCGGCCGGCGGCGGGGATGAGCGTGGCGGGGTTCTTCATGCGGGCTTCCATGGTGTTTCCTTCGTCTCGGTTCGTGTGAGATCAGAGTGGCTGCCCGGATTGATACATTCGCTATGCGCGCGCGATGCGACGTTGTTGGAGGGACGATGCTGCGTTTCACCCTTCTCGGTCCCGTCCAGGTGCTCGTCGACGGTGCGCCGGTGACGGGTATCGCCCCACGTCATCGGGCTGTTCTGGCCTATCTTCTGCTCAACGGCGGCCGGGTGATCGGCATCGAGCGTTTGATCGAGGCGATGTGGGGTCACGATCGGCCGGACACCGCCCGATCTCAGATCCACGCCTCGGTCACCGCGATTCGCAAGGTGCTGCGCGGTGTGGGAGCGGCAGGGCTTCTCAAGACGCGTGCCGGTGGCTACATCGCGCAGCCCGAGCCCGGCCAGCTCGACGCGCGGGAGTTCACCGAGCTGGTGGCCGCGGGCCGGCTGCGCGGGGCTCTGGATCTGTGGAGCGGCGAGGCGCTGGAGGATGTGCACGCGCACTATGTCGGCGGTGCCCGGGAGCTCTGGAGCAACCGGCGGCTGTCGGCGTACGAGAGCCTGGTGGAGGCCGAGCTCGCCGCCGGGCGGCACGGAGGCCTGCTCGACGAGCTCGCCGCTCAGGTGAGTGCCGCTCCGCTTCGTGAGAGGCTCAACGGCCACCTCGTCCTGGCCTTGCACCGGGCGGGGCGGCAGGCCGACGCCCTGGCGGCGGCGCGTTCCTATCGCGCGGCTCTGGCGGAGGAACAGGGGCTCGATCCTGGGCGTGCCTTCGTCGAGCTGGAGCGGACGGTCCTGGCGGATGATCCGGCCTTGCGGCCGGCCGGCGCGATGCCGCCGGTGGCGGGCGCGGTGCCGGCGGCACCGGAAGCTTCCGGCTCGCCGCGTCGCTCCACCTTCTTGCCTTATGACATTTCCGATTTCTCCGGGCGGAATGTCGAGCTGGAGCGGCTCGTGGGCGAGTATCGCGGGCCGGGGGTCGTCACGATCGACGGTATGGCCGGGATCGGTAAGACCGCGCTCGCCGTCCACGCGGCCCACCGGCTGGCCGCCCGCCATCCGGACGGGCGGCTGTTCATCGATCTGCAGGCGCACACCGCCGGCCGGGAGCCGATCGAGGCCTCCGCCGCGCTGGAGGCCCTCCTTCGCCAGCTCGGGGTGCCCGCCGACCGTATTCCGGTCACGTCGGCCGAGCGGAGCGCTCTGTGGCGTGCCGAGCTGGCCGATCGCCGCGTGCTGGTCGTGCTGGACAACGCCTTCGACGCCGAGCACGTGCGTCCTTTGCTGCCGGGGCGTTCCGACACCCTCGTTCTGATCACCAGCAGGCGGCGGCTCGTCGATCTGGACGGCGCCCACGCCCTGTCGGTCGACGTGCTGGGGCAGGAGGACGCCGCCGGGCTGTTCGGGCGGATCGTGGGTGAGCGCGCCCACCGTGAGCCGGAGGCCGTACGTGAGGTGTTGCGGTTGTGCGGGTACCTGCCGCTCGCCATCCGGATCTCGGCTGCCCGCCTGCAGCACCGTCCGCGCTGGAGCGTGTCCTACCTGGCGGGCCGGCTGCGGGAGCATCGCCGGCTTCTGGACGGGGTGTCGGCGGCCTTCGCCCTGTCGTACGAGCAGCTGGATGAGGCCGAGCAGCGCATGTTCCGCCTGCTCGGGCTGGTGCCGGGCCGCGACATCGATCCGTGCGGCGCGGCCGCGCTGGCGGGGATCTCGCAGGAGGAGGCGGAGGAGCTTCTCGAGGGTCTTCTCGACGCCCACATGCTCCTGCAGCTCGAACCGGGCCGGTACACCTTTCACGACCTGCTGCGAGAGCATGCCCGCTCGACCGCCGAGGACGACGGTGCCGTCATGCGGCTGCTCGCCTACTACCTGCACCGCTCCCGGGCGGCGATGGACCGTCTCTTCCCCGACAGCGTCGCTCAGCGGGAGGGCATCCCCCAGCCGGCCGCTCCGATCGCACCCGTCCGTGACGCCGAGGAGGCGCTCGCCTGGCTCGACGCCGAGCGTGCCAACATCATCGCGACCGCCGTCCACGGGCCCGAGATCTGTCTGGGTCTCCTGGCTCTGACGATGCGCCCCTTCCTCGACCGGCAGGCGCACCACGACGACGCGCTCACGCTCCACACCCTGACGCTCCAGCGCAGCCGCACGCTCGGCGACCGCGCGGTTCAGGCGCGAGCGCTCACCGACCTGGCGTGGACCTACTGGCGGCTCGGCGAGTACGAGCGGGCGCAGGAGCACGCCCACCAGGCTCTCGAGGTGTGCGAGGAGGCCCGCGAACGGGCGCGGGCGCTGCTCACCCTGGGCAACGTGGCCCTGCGGCGGCGGGACGAGCGGGCGGAGCAGTATCTCAAGCAGGCGCTCGACCTGACCCGGATCGGTGCCGACACCTGGGGGGAGGCTCACGTGCTGGGCATCCTCGCCCTCGTCCTCGATCGGGCCGGCCGCCCGCAGGAGGCCCGGCGCCATCTCGATCTGGCGCTGGCGCTCCATCGCAAGGTCGGCAATCCCGCCGGGGAGGCGGTGATCCTCAACCATCTCGGTGTCGTTCTGCGCCACCAGGGCGAGTTCGGCCAGGCACGGATGCGCCATGAGCAGGCGGCGGCTCTTTACCGCAGGCTCGGCAACGCCGCCGACGAGGCGGCCGCGCTCAACGGGCTGGCCGAAGCGGCGGGCGACCCGGCCCGGGCGGCCGAGGAGCACGCGGCCGCGCTCGCGCTCGCCGACGTGACGCGTAACCGGCCGGAGCGGGCGCGCGCTCACGACGGGCTCGCGCGTGCCCATCTCGCGCTCGGGCGCTCGGGGCAGGCCGGGGAGCACGGGCGGCTGGCTTTGCGTCTCTACCGGGAGCTCGGTGTTCCGGAGGCCGAGGAGGTCCGTGCCCTCCTGAAACGTGCCGGGGAGTTCGCGAGCGGGCCGTGACCGTCGCTGTGACGGCGCCCCTCCCGGCGCCTGTCGCGGCACCCCGGCGCCTGTCGCGGCGCCCCGGCGCTCGGCCAGGAGTGGGGCAAGATCGACGTGGAGAAGGCGGCCGCGCTGCGGCCGGATCTGATCGTCGCGGACTGGTGGCCGGCGGAGAAGGCGCACAGCGGCCTGGAGGAGGGGGTCGACGAGAAGAGCAAGAAGCTCGCCGAGCTGGCTCCGGTGGTGGGCGTCTCCCAGGGCAGGTCCATCGAGGACCTGGCCGAGGGGTACGAGAGCCTCGCCAAGAGCCTGGGCGCCAAGGTGGACGCTCCCGAGATCGCCGCGAACAAGAAGCGTTTCGAGGAGTCGGTCGAGAAGTTCAAGGCGGCGGTCGCGGACAAGCCCGGGCTGACGGCCCTCGGCATGTCGCCCGCCGACGACAAGCTGTACGCCGCCAACCCCGAGTACGCGCCCGAGCTGCTGGACTTCCAGCGCTGGGGCCTGAAGGTGATCAATCCCGCCAAGCCGGACGCGGGTTTCCCCTACTGGGAGAACCTCAGCTGGGAGAACGCCGACAAGTACCAGCCTGACCTGATCCTGTGGGACGGCAGGTCCTTCACGCCCACGGCCAACGCCGAGTGGGGCAGGAAGCAGCCCACCTGGTTCAAGATCAAGGCGGCCAAGGCCGGTGCGGTGGCGGCGTGGCCGGCGTACTGGCTGCACACGTTCGGCGACTTCGCCACCGAGGTGGACAAGCTCACCGAGGCGGTCAAGGTCGCTGACGAGAACCTCGGCGACTGATCCCCTTCGATGCCCAGCACGCTTTCGATACGACGGGCCCCGGTCCTGGGGCTCGGGCTCGTCGCGCTCTGCGCCCTGCTCGCCGCGGTGGCGTTCCTCAGCGTGACGTTCGGCTCGCGCGACATCGGCCTGCCCGAGGTTCTGCGGGCACTGGGCGGCCTCGGCGCCGACGAGTCGATCACCGCTACGGTGACCCTGGAGCTGCGCGTGCCGCGTACGCTCCTGGGCGTCCTGGTGGGTGCGGCCCTGGGTGTCGCGGGCGCGATCCTGCAGGGCGTCACGCGCAACCCGCTGGCCGACGCCGGCATCATGGGGATCAACTCCGGCGCGGCCGTCCTGGTGGTCTTCGCGTTCACGGTCCTGGGAATCCGGGGCGTGAACGTCTACATCTGGTTCGCCTTCGCGGGCGCGATCGTCGCGACCCTGCTGGGGTACGCGATCGCGTCGCTGGGCCGCGAGGGCGCCACCCCCGTCAAGCTGGCCCTGGCCGGCGCGGCGGTCACCGCCGGCCTCGGCTCCGTCACCACGGGCATCGTCATGACCAACGTCGACGCGCTGAACGAGCTGCGTTTCTGGCAGGTCGGATCGCTCGCCGGCCGGTACGCGCCGATCCTGACCGGGGTCGCGCCGTTCCTGCTGGCGGGCCTGGCCGCGGCACTGTGCCTGGGCAGGGCGCTCAACGGGCTCGCGCTCGGCGAGGACGTCGCGCGCGGGCTCGGCCAGCGGGTCGGCCTCACCCGGGCCGCCGCCTTCGGGATCGTCGCGATCCTCGCCGGCGCGGCCACGGCGGCCTGCGGGCCGATCGTGTTCATCGGGCTGGTGGTGCCGCACCTGGCGCGGGCGCTCTGCGGCCCGGACCACCGCTGGGTCCTGCCGTACTCGATGCTGCTGGCGCCCGTCGTGCTGCTGCTGGCCGACGTGCTCGGCCGGGTCGCGGGCGCCCCCGGGGAACTGCAGGTCGGCGTGGTCCTCGGCGTGCTCGGCGCGCCGGTCTTCGTGGTGATCGTGCGCTACGGCCGGATGTCGGAGGTGTGAGGAGATGGCGAGGAGATGGCCATGACCCACGACGCCCTCACGAGCGTCTCCGACACCGTCCGCGCCCACCGGCGCGGCCGTAGGGCCCGGATCGTGGTGGTGACCCTCGCGCTGGCCGCGACCGTCGCCACCCTGTTCGTGGTGACCATGATGGTGGGCAGCTTCCGTCTTTCGGCCGCCGAGGTGCTCGGGTCGCTGCTGGGCACGATCGACGACCCGAGCCTCGACTTCGTCGTGCTGGGCCTGCGGCTTCCCACCGCCGCGACCGCCCTCTCGGTCGGGCTCGCCCTCGGCGCGTCCGGGACGATCTTCCAGCAGCTGCTGCGCAATCCCCTCGCCTCGCCCGACTTCGTGGGCATCTCCTCCGGCGCCGGCCTGGCCGCGGTCACCGGCATCGTGTTCCTGAAGGTCGGCGGGATCGCCATCACCGGGCTCGCGTTGGGCGGGGCCGTCGTGGCCGCGCTGCTGATGTACGTGCTCGCCTGGCGCGACGGGGTGAGCGGCTACCGCTTCATCCTGATCGGCATCGGCGCGGCGGCCTTCTTCGAGGGCCTCACCGGGTTCGTGCTGACCCGCGCCCAGCTGTTCGAGGCGCGCCAGGCGATGCACTGGCTGACCGGCTCGGTCGGGCAGGCCGGCGACACCGAGCTGCGGCTGCTGCTCGTCGCGCTGGCCGTCCTGCTGCCCCTGTCGACGCTGCTGCAACGCCAGCTTCGCGTGCTCGAACTCGGTGACGACGCCGCGCGAGGACTGGGCGTGCCCACCGAGCTCGCCCGCGCCGGCCTGCTGGCCACCGCCGTGGTCCTGGTCGCGCTGGCCGTCGCGGCGGCCGGGCCCCTGGTCTTCGTCGCGCTCGTCGCGGGACCCGTCGCCAACCGGCTGCTGGGCCCCGCCACCGGCGGCGTGGTCGCCGCCGCCCTGGTGGGCGCGGTGGTCCTGCTCACCGCCGACCTGGTCGCCGTCCATCTGCTGCCGAGCGCGCTGCCCACCGGTGTGGTCACCGAGGCGGTCGGCGCACCGTACCTGTTGTGGCTGCTGGCCACCACGAACAGACAAGGAGCGGGCGGATGAGCCGTCTTCGCGCCGAAGGCCTGTCCCTGGGCTACGACGATCGGGCGGTCATCACCGACCTCGACCTCTCCGTGCTCGACGGAAAGATCACCGCGATCGTCGGCGCCAACGCCTGCGGAAAGTCGACGCTGCTGCGCGGCCTGGCCCGGCTCGTCAAGCCGCGCCGGGGAGCGGTGTATCTCGACGGCAGGACGCTCGGCGACCTGAGCACCCTGGACGTGGCCCAGGTGCTCGGCCTGCTGCCGCAGACCCCCGTGGCGCCCGACGGCATCACGGTCGCCGACCTGGTCTCCCGCGGCCGCTACCCGCACCAGGGCTGGTTTCGCCGGTGGACCGACCGTGACCACGAGGCGGTGAGCCGGGCACTGGCCGCGACCGGCACGGCCGACCTGATCGACCGTCCGCTGCGCGCTCTGTCCGGCGGGCAGCGGCAGCGAGTCTGGGTCGCCATGGCGCTGGCCCAGGACACCGACCTGCTGCTGCTCGACGAACCCACCACGTTCCTGGACATCAACCACCAGGTGGAGCTGCTCCGGCTGCTGCGCAGGCTCAACGCCGAATCCGGCAAGACCATCGTCGCCGTACTGCACGACCTCAACCTCGCCTGCCGCTTCTGCGACCACATCATCGCCATGGCCGGCGGCGCCGTCGTCGCCGAGGGCCCCCCGGCCGAGGTGGTCACCGCCGAACTGGTCGAGAAGGTCTTCGGCCTCGCCTGCGTGATCGTTTCCGACCCGGTCGCCGGAACTCCCATCGTGGTGCCCGCCTAGAAGTTGGCCTCCTCCCCTCCCTGAGGGGAGGGGATTCCCAGGGTCGCCCCAGGGGTTTCCTGTTTCATCGGGCCGTGCCTTCCCGGAAAACTCCGGGACCGGTCTTACCAGCCCTCCGCAGGCGTTTTACCTCTCGACCAGCCCGGCCGCGAGAATGTTTGCGGCCGCGTTCACGTCCCGGTCGTGAGATGCCCCGCAAGCGGGACAGGTCCACGACCGGACGCTCAACGGCATCGACTCGTTGACATGACCACAACCGCGCGCAGAGCACAGTTTCGAGGACGGGAACCACCGGTCCACGACCACGAGTTCGCGCCCGTACCACTGGGCGTTGTTCTGGAAGGTCACCGATGCCCGCGAGGTGTGCTTGGACTTGAAACGCGGGTAGCGGGCGCGCTTGGCGAAGAAGTTGTTGAACGCCACCTGCTGGTGCCGAAGCGCCTGCTGGAGCGGCACGTTCGACACCTCGCGCAGGAACTCCAGGTGCGGGTCCTGCTTCCAGGTGGTCAGCCAGTTGGCGGTTTCCGGGCTACGGAGGGAACCTCACTCGTCGGTGTAGCGGCGGTTGCGTTCGGCCAGTGCCTTGTTCCAGATCAGCCGGACACACCCGAACGTGCGAACCAGCAGATCCGCTTGCTCGGGGGTCGGGCGGAAGCGGTATTTGAAGGCCCGCTTCACGATCCGGGACACGCTTGACGCGATACCGCATGATCATGTTAAGCGTGCCGGCCGGTTCCGGCCCATCTCCGCCTGAACGGCGGAGCCCGCGGCCTTTATTAACGAGATCACCGATGCCGCCGGCACCGGGCCGATTCAGCCGGCGGGGCCTCCCGGGATCGGCGTCGGCGGCGGGGTCGGTTCCTGATCCGGCGTCATCCCCTCTTCGAGAAGGGGGCTCGGGTCCTGCTGTCGCAGGGCGCTCACCGCCTCGGGCAGGGTCAGGCGAACCTCGAAGTGATCTACCATGCGCGTCAACACGAAGAGACGGCGCGCACGCCCCTGCGGGGGAAGGACCACGATCAGGCGCCCCTGGCGCCGGTGGACCTCCCGCCGCATCTCCACCAGGGCGCTCACCCCGACCGAGGCGATGAAGGTCACCTGGGTGAGGTCGACGACCAGCGACAGGTCGTCGAAGGTGAGCAGTGCTTCATCGAGCTTCACCGCGATGCCCGGGACCGTCACGGCGTCCAGCTCGCCGATGACGCGCAGCACCCGCACCGGCCCCAGACGCCAGCTCTGCACCTGCGGCGTGGCTCGGTCACCCGGCACGACGCCACCTCCTTGCGGTCACGCCATGTGCCAACCGGATCATTGTCCGGGTTGTTTCAGGCGGCGTCCATTCGGCTCTCGCGCTCCGGTGGGGGGAAACCGCCTCCCTCGGGGGTATCGCCGCCCCCGAGGGCGGGGGCGGCGGTGGCCGGATCCGTTCCTACTGGTGACCGGTGGTGGAGCGGGCGTGTTCGCCCACCTGCCGGGCCTGCTCGCGAGCGTGGTCGCCCGTTCGGTGCGCGGCCTCCGTGGCGGTCTCCTTGACCTGCTGGACACCGTGCTTGACGGTCTCGGCGGTGTCGGAGGCGACTTCGCGGACGGTGCCGGCGGCGCCGGAGGCCGCGCAGGCCTCATCCGGCGCGTCCGTCCGGCCATGGGCACACACGTCGCGGCGGGCAAGCCATCGCCGTGCGCCGCGACGGGATGATCGCCCATGGCCTGCCGGATGCGGTCATCACCTATTCGCGGATCACCAGGAAAGATAACAATATGGTGATATGTGGCATTATTGTCGATTCAATGGACCGCCGGTATCGACAAGTGGATGCCAAGGTGGAGGACTGGTTTCACTCGTTCTTATTTGCCCGGATATCAGGGCTTAAGTCAGGTTCGTTGCCGAGGTTGGACCTATGGCCTCCGCCCTCGTGTCGCCCCGGATCTCTTCTCGGTGGTGATCCCGGACCAAGGCTTTGTGCTATATGGGGTGAACGTCCGGATGTCGGGAACTAGCGTTTTACGTGACGTCGATTCAACGTATTTCCCGAAACTGCATTGGCGTGTTGTCAGCCGCGGAAGCAGGCCGGGCCCGACCTCAGACACGGAGTGATCTTTCATGTTCAAACAGGCTCTCGCCGCCGGCGCGTTGACGGCTTCCGGTTTCATCATCGCCATGGCGATGTCGGCTCAGCCCGCCGAGGCGAGCGCGACGGTCCGACAAGCCGCTCAGGTACGCCTACTTCTGAGCGATCCCCCGCCTGGCCACCACCATCACCCCTGGCCCGGCCACCATCACCACCATCACCCCTGGCCCGGCCACCACCATCACCATCACCCCTGGCCCGGCCACCACCATCACCATCACCCCTGGCCCGGCCACCACCATCACCATCACCCCTGGCCCGGCCACCACCACCATTGGCCCCATGGCCACCACTAGGTTCCGTTGCTTGTGAGTGTGCCGTGCCGAGCGTGGCTTTCGTCGTGGCCCAGCGGGCGGAGGGCTCGCGCCTGCCACCGTCGGGGGTGCGGGGGCCGGTTCGGCGGGCGAGTTGCTTGTTCAACC
>NZ_JBPXMD010000070.1:0-18808 GCF_051918855.1 Streptosporangium sp. H16 | reverse complement strand
CCGCGCCCGCACCCGGATATGTTCCCCCTCATCTGCCACAGACTCCACGACCAGCGGCAATAAGCCCGAGAACACGACACTCACCAGCTCGTCGACATCACCCATGACTCACCGTGACGCAGGAGACGTTCCGTCACCACCGAAAGAGAGACAGAGCCGTTTGATTGACAGACCCGATCTTGGCTGCTCGGAGGCCGTGACCATGCACGGCTGGGTCATCCTGGGCGATGCGGCCACGAAGCGAGTCAACGGCCAAGAGATCATCATCACTGCCGGTAGGCCGGGCAACCTCGGGGCCGCTATCAGGGCTTGGGAGGACAACGAACGTCACCGGATGGCGCATGAACTGGGAAACCTCGGTCGCCTGGTCAACGACGCGTTGGACCGGCTACGGCAGGCTAGGGACACCTGATGATCACCGATCCACAGAAGATCGTCGACCATTACGTCAACGGCCCGATTTTCCTGATCATCACGTGCTACCTCGCCTGGACATTTGTGGAGGACTGACGCAACGGCTGGCGCCCCTGGCGTAAGGGTGCCTGGTGGAGGCGGCGGGAGTAGGTCGCTCTCGCTGACTGGTAACCATGTCATTCGGTGGCAAGTCCCGACGAAGGAGGGGCGCGGCAGTCGATCGCCCCGACCACGAACAGTGAAACCCGAAGTGTGCGATCGTCACGGCTTTCAGGGGCAGATGAGAACACCGGATCGTCATGTTCTCACCGCTCATGTCATCTGTTGTGACCCCTCGCAGGGGCGATGAGACCCATCCGTATTTCCACCACAGCCCGTAGCGCTGCCGCGTTGCGACCCCTCGTAGGGACGATGAGGACGATGACGACACGAAGGTGGCGTACATCCCCTGCAAGTTGCGACCCCTCGTAGGGACGATGAGGACCCCGCAATGGCCAGGGCTTGACCTGGCTGGCCGTCTTGTTGCGAACCCTCGCAGGGGTGATGAGGACGAGTGCTCGCCGTGGCAGGCCACAAAGTCGTGCTCGTGTTGCGACCCCTCGCAGGGGCAATGAGGACCGGGGAAGACATCTCCGAGAACTGCGACCTGTACTTGTTGTGACCCCTCGCAGGGGCGATGAGAACGTGGCTCCGGCGCGCACACGCTGACCGTCCTCACCAAGTTGCGACTCCTTGTAGGGGCGATGAGGACTCCGTGACGAGGCGCACGGCGAGCAGCTCCTCGCGTTGCGACCTCTTGTAGGGGCGATGAGGACCCGAGCGACTCGGCTGGCCGGTGTGCTGCGACCCCTCCTAGGGGCGATGAGGACTGATCGACCTGCCCAAGGGCGTCCCGATGTGGACGAAGTTGCGACCCCTCGTAGGGGCGATGAGGACGCTCCCTGGAGCGCTTCGCACAGAGCTGGGGTGACCGTTGCGACCCCTCGTAGGGCGATGAAGACCAGTCTCTCCAAGGGCGTCCGTGAGGGCGCGGAATAGTTGCGACCCCTCGTAGGGGCGATGAAGACACGCATCCCCTGATGATCGAGGTGGTGGACGTGCACCTATTGCGACCCCTCGTAGGGGCGATGAAGACGTGCGCGTCGTCCAGGGCCGAGGTACGGAGGTCGTGTTGCGACCCCTCGTAGGGGCGATGAGGACCCGAGACGCCGGGCGCCCGCCCGTACACCATCATCCCGTTGCGACCCCTCGCAGGGGCAATAAGGATGCAGTTCCTCATCGAAGAGTGCGCCCATGCGCACGGGTTGCGACCCCTCACAGGGACGATGAGGACATCTACGCGACCGGGTGATCACTGCGCTCAGAGCGTTGTGACCCCTCACAGGGGCGACGAGGACGCCTTGTCACCCTGACCGCCGGAGGCGTCAGCCTGACGTTGCGACCCCTCGTAGAGGCGATGAAGACGAGCCTATCCCGATGTCTGCTCACCTGCATGACGTGTTGCGACCCCTCATAGGGGCGATGAGGACGGGCGACGTGATCCACGTGGAGGACGGCGTCTACGAGTTGCGACCCCTCGTAGGAGAAATGAGGACCTGGCCATGACGTCCGCATCGCCGCGCCTGCCAAGGTGTTGCGACCCCTCGTAGGAGCGATGAGGACGAGCGGACCGCCGACGATGTGGAGTGGTGAGTCCGAGTTGCGACCCCTCGTAGGGGCGATAAGGACGCGAAGTTGCTCAAGAGCGCGGGCTCATTACCAGTTGCGACCCCTCGTAGGGGCGATGAAGACGCGTCAGGAGCCGCGCCGCGTCTACAGGCCGCAGCCCGGTTGCGACCCCTCGTAGGGGCGATAAAGACGCGCTGATCCGGGGAGCACGCGCCGCCGGGGTCAGCCGTTGCGAACCCTCGCAAGGGTGATGAGGACGAGTGCTCGCCGCGGCAGGCCACAAAGTCGTGCTCGTGTTGCGACCCCTCGCAGGGGCAATGAGGACCGGGGAAGACATCTCCGAGAACTGCGACCTGTACTTGTTGTGACCCCTCGCAGGGGCGATGAGGACGAGCCTATCCCGATGTCAGCTCACCTGCATGACGTGTTGCGACCCCTCGTAGGGGCGATGAGGACTTCGGAGTTATCGGAGGGGATCACGCGTGCGCGCGGTTACGACCCCTCGTAGGGGCGATGAGCCCAAGGTAAAGTCGCAGCTCAATGAGCCTGTATCTGCGGTCAATCCCGGGGAAATTGCAGCGAACCTTCGGTTGTGCAGAATACCCCGGAGGTTCGCTGCAAATCCATGATCGGGAGAAATGGGCGGCAGCGCGTTCATGGGCGGCGGGTGCGTTCGGTGCGGCGGCTGGGTTGTGCGGCGGGCGGCGGGGTCCGGCCGGCCGCGCCGGGCGGGCGCGGGACGGGACCGGCGCCCACGCCGCATGTCCGGTCCCGATGTTCGGGCGGCGCGGGCGGGCGCGCCCCGCCGTGCGACGGCGCGGAGCGCTGTCGCCTTGACCATGTAGTGATAATCCTCGCCGAGACGTGCCTAGCGCAAGATCTTTAAGACTGAGGGGCAGTCGGCAAGGGGGCGTCTTCCGGAGCGAATCGGCAGCTCAACGGACATCCGGCGCCTTGTCGATCATGGGGCTGTCGGAATCACGCGGCAAGGAATCTCATACTGCGCGAGATGAACTACTTGTTGAAGAACGTACGGGAGGAGAGGTCCACCACCTCGGCGATGTCCTCCACCGTGACACCCGCCAAGCCGCGCTCGGCTACCAGCGTCAGAGCGGCGTGCTCCAAGGCCGCGCGGGTCTCGAGCTTCTTCCGATCTCTGCGGCCGAGCTCGTACGCGCTCTCTACGGGGGTCACGGTGCCAACCGTAGGGAAGAACTTTCAGACTATGCAATGTTTCATAGTCTGAAGTGTGGAAGATCACATGCGGAGGTGAACCGCTCGTCCAGCGCTTCCCGGGTGCGGCCGTTCATGGCCCTCACCTCCACGTCCCGACGATGACCGCGATCGCGGCCATCTTGAGCAGCCAATCTCCCGCGTGGACGGCGGCCAGCCGCCACGGAACCTTCTCGTGCAGCACCGAGCCGGTCAGCAACACGCAGGGAAAGCCGATCCACAACACGCATGCCAGCCCGAGCGCCTGGGGCCACCCGCTCACGCCCACCTCGCCGGTGAGCCACGCGAGGACCACCGCGACCACCGCGCTGCGGCTCAGCTCCGCCATCGCCATCCAGGCCGGCGGCCGCTCCCCGGTGGCATAGGCATCGGCCAGCTTCGCCAATCGGGCGCCGAACCCCATGTACCAGACAGTGCTCAGCAAGAACGCCGTGACCGTGGCCGCCACGACCGCCAGATAGTTCAGCTCGGTCAACTTCCCGACCTCCTCGGGCCCGAAGCCCTCGATCGAAGGGCTTTCACCGGGGACGTCGGAGCCGGGCGACTATCCTCGACACGCCACACCAGAGAATTCCGGACCGGGAACCTGTCGTGAAATATGTGATTCTGATCTACAGCAACCCGGGGTCCCGGCAGTTGTGGAACCAGCTCCCCGCCGAGCAGCGCCGTGAAGGGCTCGAGGCGTACACCGCCCTTAACGAGGCGCTGGCCGCGACCGGGGAACTGATCGTCGCGGAGGCTCTCGCCGACCCGGCCACGGGAAGGCGGGTGCGCGTGGAGGCAGGGCGGACGACCGCGACCGATGGCCCCTTCGCCGAGGCCAAGGAGCTCATGGCCGGTTTCTACCTCGTCGAGTGCGACGGTATCGACCGTGCACTCGAGATCGCCGCCCGCATTCCCGAAGCGGCGATGGGCCTGGTCGAGGTGAGGCCGGTGATGGCGCTGTCCGGCTTCGAGGCATGAGGTGCGCGAAGGAGGCACCGGCGGCTCACGCGGAATGATGTCAGCCGTCGCGGTGTCGTTGCGACCGGCATGGCAGCCGGCGCGGTGATCGCCTGCGCCACCCGGCCCGCCGTCTCGTAAGCGCCGGCGAGGTTACCGCGGGTCGATTCCGCGGTTCGTCACGCCGGTTCGACGGGTAGCCACAGCTCGCATGTCGCGGTGCTGAAGTCATCCGCGCGCTCGAGGACCGCGACCATCGAGGGACCTGGCCGCAGACGCCACGGGTTGGAGGGGAACCACTCGGTCGCGGTCGCGGCCCAGGTCGTCTGCAGGGCCTGCGGATGCGGTCCGGCGGTGCGGAAGACCGCCCACATGCCGGCCGGCACCTCGATGGCGTCGAGGTCGTCGGGGATCGGCGTTTCCCGGGAGACGGCGACCCCGTGCAGGTAGGTCAGTTCGCTCCCCTCCGCGCCGTCGGGGTCGAGGTCGAGGTCGTCGGAGACTTGCAGCAGGCCCACCGGTTCGGTGTCGCCGAGGGCCTTCAGCCGGAGATGCTCCTCCTGCGGCAGTGCGGTGATGTGCTGCTGGATGTGCGGATTGATGCCCTGGTGGATGAGCGGAACCCGGGCTGCGTGTCCGACCAGCCGGAACGCGGGGCGGTCGACGAGGCGGGTTTCCATGGGAATGCTCCCTTCAACGGTCAGGCGGAACCTGAGCTGCGGCTGTGTGCGCAAGGGGCCTCCGTCGCGGCGCACGTCACTGGGGCCGGAGCCGTGGACCGCGCGGAACGCGCGTCCGAACGCCTCGGTCGAGCCGTATCCGTGCCGGACGGCGATGCTCAGCAGATCGTCCTCGCCCCGGACGACGTCGGCGGCGGCGACGGTCATGCGGCGGCGGCGCGCATACTCCGACAGCGGCATGCCGGCCAACGACGAGAACATCCGGCGCAGGTGATACTCGGTCGTGCCGAGCTCCCTGGCCAGCTCGTGGACGTCGAACTCCTCGGCGAGGTGCTTTTCGACGAGATCGACAAGCTGGTTGAGCGCTGAGATCACGAGGCCTCCTTTCGATGTCAACCCTGCCGCAAGAACCCCTGCCGTACCCGACCGCTGCGATCCGATCCGATCAGGCGCCTGGGCGGACGCGGAGCCGACGCACGCCCGTGCCGCCCCGCGTCGCAGTCCCGCACGCCCGTTCTGAGCTGGGGAAACGGTCTCAGCGTACGTTTTCGTTCCGCCACGCTCCGAGCCCCGCCCCCGATGAGGCCCTCCGCTCAGGTCCGGGCCACCCGGTGCGAAGTGGCTGTGAGACCTTATCGGCCCAGGAAGCTCATCGGCTCCGCGGTGACGAACCGGGGGTTCTCCTCGACGAGCCAGTGCCCCGCGTGCGGCGGTGTCCGTTCAGTCTCACCAGACGCGCACCGATCTGGCATGAAAACTTGCGATTCTGGCAAGATGGCCTCATGGATCACGAAATGGATGAGGTGCTCGACGCGGTGGGGCCGCGGCTTCGCGCGCTGCGTCGTCACCGCGGCATCACCCTCGCCGATCTCGCGACGACAACCGGCGTGTCGGAGAGCACCCTGTCCCGGCTGGAGAGTGGGCAGCGCCGGGCGACCCTGGAGTTGCTGCTGCCGCTGGCCCGTACGTACAACATTCCGCTGGACGACCTTGTGGGCGCCCCGCGCACCGGCGATCCCCGGATCCACCTCACGCCGATCCGGAGGTTCGGGATGACCTTCGTGCCGCTGTCCCGGCGGCCGGGCGGGGTACAGGCGTTCAAGATGATCATTCCCGAGCAGCCGGAACCGCTCGTGCCGACCCCGCAGGCCCATGACGGCTTCGAATGGCTGTACGTGCTCAACGGACGCCTGCGGCTCATCCTCGGTGAGCGAGACCTGACGTTGCCCTCCGGTGAGGCGGCCGAGTTCGACACATCCTTGCCGCACTGGCTGGGCAGCGCTGACGGCGGCGTGGTCGAGCTTCTCATCCTGTTCGACCCGCAAGGGATGCGTACGCACATACACGCCGATCCGCATCGGCCCTCTCACGGCAGGAGCCGGAGGTGAGCTCAGCGAGAGATTCCGGTGTTCGCGCGCATCGGTGAGCCGTGCCGCGCGGCGGAACTCCTCGGGGGATCTCCGTGAAAGGGGCGAACCTCGAGGAGAAGACGACGTTCACCGGCCGCGACGCCGGCACCGAGCCCGGCCAGGACGGTTCAGGCGGAACTACGCCGGGTCATCGATTTTTCTGCCGCCTCGCAGCTTGGCCCGGACCCGGCGGGCGGTGTCGTGCCAGGCGGGGGTTTCGCCCTCGTCGTCGAACCAGCGGGCCACCACGACATCGGTGGAGGAGTGCAGCAGGATCGAGGCGACGATGGTTACGGCGACCAGGGTGAACACCTGCTCGGCCGCGGTGATGGCGGAGTTGAGCACGATCAGGGCGTAGACGACCGAGGCGAAACCCTTGGGACCGAACCACATCACGGCCGCCACCTCCCGGGTGCCGAGCCCGGAGCGAAGGAAGGACAGCCAGATGGCCAGCGGGCGGGCCAGCACCAGGGCCAGGATCGCGAACAGCCAGCCCTGCCAGCCCACCGAGGCCAGCAGGGCCGGGGAGATGAGCACGCCGAAGACCAGCAGCGCGGCCAGCTTGAGCAACTCGGCGACGAGCTCGCCGAACTGCTCGAAAGACTCGCGCTGGCGCTCGCCGAAGGTCGCCACGGTGATCCCGGCGGAGAACGCGGCGAGGAACAGGTTGCCGTGGGTGGCCTTGCCCAGGGCCAGCACCAGCAGGCCGATGGCCACCGCGTTGAGCGGCTCGTAGTGGTGGGAGGCCGAGAACCAGCGGGTGCGCTCCAGCATGATGGCCGCCCACGGCACCGCGACGCCGATCAGCACGCCCAGGCCCAGCTCCAGGGTCAGCTCGCCCAGGTGCAGGTCGGCCGAGCCGGCCGCGACGGCGAGGAACACCATGACGAACGGCAGGGCCAGGCCGTCGTTGACGCCGGATTCCACGTTCAGCAGCTGGCGCAGCCGAGGTGGCACCCGTTCGTTGCCGACCAGCGCGGCGGCGAACACCGGGTCGGTGGGTGCCAGGATCGCCCCGATGAGCAGCGACTCGATCCAGCCCAGCCCGATGAGGTAGTGCGCCGCCAGCGCGGTGATGACCAGGGTGAGCGGCAGGCCCCAGCCCAGCGCCCGGCCGGGCAGCCGCCAGGCGCTGCGCAGGTCGGCCCAGCCCACCCGCATGCCGTCGGTGAACAGCACCGCGAACAGTGCCAGCTCGGCCAGCGTGGCCACCACCGGATCGTCGGGGGTCAGCGGGATGAGGCCGCTGACCCCGTCACCCAGGACGAATCCCGCCAGCAGGAACAGCGCCGCGGTCGACAGGATCGTCCGGTTGGCCAGGCTGGAGATCAGGACCGCGAGCAGCAACAGCGCGGAGAAGGCGAGCAGCAGGTTCATCGGCGGGCTCCGGTCCGGTAGGGGGACATGCGAAAAGAACTGCCGACCAGACTTCCCGGCGCACCGCCGCACACCTTAACAACCCCACAAGCCCGCCGATACGCCGTCCATCCGTAAAATCGCCAAGCCGGCCTGCTCACCCCCGAGCGGCCCGGAAGGAATGATCTCGATCAGGGATGAGCGCCGTCGTCCGGCCGATGCGCGCGGCCGGCTCTTTCGGCATCCCATCGGTCGAGGAGCGCGGGGAACTCCCGTGCCATGAACCCGTACATGTCACGCATGAGTTCAAGGCGAGCCCGGGCGGCGGGGTGGTCGCCCACCGCGTCGAGGCCTTGCCCGGCCAGCTCGGCGAAAGCGGTGAACTCGGCCATCTTCGCTCGGAACGCGCGGCCGAAGACGTCCTCGGCAAGCCGGTAGTGATCTCGCCGCGCCCGCGGAGGGCGGTAGCGCTCGACGAGCCCGCCCTGCTCCAGCTGGCGCAGGGCCACACTCATGCTGCTCTTCGCCACGCCGAGCCTCTCGCACAGCCCGGGGGCGTCGGCGGCTTCGCCGGTGGCGGCGAGCAGGCATCCGACCACGCGGCCGGACGTGCGGCTGAGCCCCAGCCGCTCGAAGTACAACCCTGCGCTCTCCACGAACTCCTCAACGGTCGCCATGCGAACATTCTATGTTGTTCGGAACGTTCCGAACAATTAGAGTCGTCGCATGTCTGCCTTCGAACCCCTCACCATCGCGATCACGGGTGCCAACTCCGGGATCGGCCTGCGGGCGGCACAACGGCTGGCGGCACAGGGCCATCGGATTCTTGCCCTGTGCCGCCACCCGCACCGGGGCCGCGTCGCGCTGGAAACGATCAACGCCGGCGCCGCACACCCCGCAACCCTTGTCACGGCCGACCTGTCGGCCCCCGAGTCGGTCGCCGCGGCAGCCGATCACATCTCCCGCCGGACCGGTCACCTCGACGTCCTGATCAACAACGCCGCGGTGTTCGACCAGGCCATGCGCAGGCCCGCGTTCACCGCCTCCGGCCACGAACTGTTCTGGGCGACCAACCACCTGGGCCCCTTCCAGCTCACCGCGCGCCTCAGCCCGCTGCTCGCCGCCGCACCCCGTCCCCGGGTGATCAACGTCGCGAGCAAGGGGCTGATCACCATGCCGCGCATCGCGATCCGCTTCGACCAGCTCGACGACCCCGGCTGGTACAGCCCGACCAGGGCCTACTACCACGCCAAACTGGCCCAGATCATGACCGCTTATTCGCTGGCCCTGCGGGCCCGTGGCACCCTGGACGTCGCCTGCGTCCGCGTACCCGCCGTACGGCTCGACGCCGACCGCGTCGCCGCCCTGCCGTGGGCCCTGCGAGCGCTGTACGCGCCCAAGAACCGGCTCGCGATCCCCGCGGAGCGCCTGGGTGAGACCTACGCGGCACTGGCCACCCGAACGACCACCTGGCAGGAGCACTCCGAGACCGCGGCACAGGGCAGATCCGCGCTGCGCGGCGTCTACCTGGACGAAAAGCTCAGGCCGGTCGACGCCCCCGCCTTCGCCTACGATGCCACCGCCCGTGAGCGGCTGTGGGTGATGTCCCAGAACGCCGTCGGCGGCCCGTCCTGGGCCTGGTGAAAGAACCGGTGGCGCCCGGCCCAGGTCGGCGTGCTCCCCCTAGCGGGAGAGCCGCGGTGGTGTCCAGTCCCAGACCGGGGCCAGGGCCCGGGCGGCCAGGGCGGGCCAGCGCGACGACGGGACCATGCGCAGGGCAAGCGTTCGCAGGTGGTAGCTGACGGCGTTGCCCGAGGTCGATTCCAGGCCTTTCGCGCGCGCCTGTTCGACGATGGTCTGGGTGCGGGGGCGTCGTTGCCCGTCGTAGCGGGCCAGCGCCGCGGGGACGTCGTCGGCTGTCTCGGCGAGGGCGGCGGCGAGCACGACGGCGTCCTCCAGCGCTTGGGCGGCGCCCTGGGCCATGTCGGGGTGCATCGCGTGAGCGGCGTCGCCGAGCAGGACCACCCTTCCGCGCACGTAGCCGCTCAGGGGGTCCAGGTCGGTGATGTCGTGGTGCAGGACCGCCTCGGGCGCTGTCGCGTCCAGCAGGCGAGGGATCGGGTCGTGCCAGCGGTGGACGCGGCGGCGCACTTCGGCGAGTTCGTCGTCGTAGCGCACCGCGGGCCGGTCGGCGCGGGCGCCCAGCGCCCAGTACACCCGGCCGCGTCCGACAGGCATGGCCAGGAAGTACTGGCCGCGGCCCAGGGTCATACCGGCGTCGATGCCGTCGGCGTGGGCGATGCCCCGCCAGACCGTGTTTCCCCAGAACCGCGGGCCGGGCGCCTCGGGCCACAGCAGATGCCGCACCGTGCTGCGCACTCCGTCGGCCGCCACGACCAGATCGGCCGTCCATTCCTGGGCACCGCAGCTCACCGTGACCTCATCCGCGCCCTGCCGAACAGCGGTCACCTGCGCGCCGGTGCGCACCCATTCGGCGGGCACCGCGTCCATGAGCACCCGGTGCAGGTCGGCGCGGTGGAAGCCGAGCAGCGGGCTGGTGGTGCCGGGCAGCGCACGGACGATGTGGCCGCCGGAGGGGGTGCGCAGGTTGAACACACCGTGAAACGGCACACCGGCGGCCCGCGCCTCATCGGCGACACCGAGTTCGGCCAGGGCGCGCAGGGCGTTGGGCGACTGCGACATGCCGGCGCCGACCTCCCCGAGTTCGGGCCTGCGCTCCAGCACGGTCGCCGTCCATCCGATGCGTCGCAGCCCGACGGCGGCGGCCAGACCGCCGATGCCGCCGCCGATCACCAAGGCGTTCTTGGGCATGTCAGCTCTCCTCGGTGTGGGTGGGGGGCGGTGCGTCGTCGAACACCTTCGCCATCCAGCTGAAGATGTGATGTGCCTCGCGGATCCGCGCGGCCCGCGCGGTGCCCGGGCCGATCAGGTCCATGCCGTCACCGGCGACCTCGCGAAACGCGGTCAGGGTCGCGATCTGCCGCCGTACGACCTTCTCCCAGGCACCTTCCTCCACCCGGTAGTAGGCGGTGCGCTCGCCGGGCCTGGTGCGCCGGCTGACGAATCCCATGGTCAGCAGCACCCGCATGTTCGTGGTCAGGGCCGCGCGGCTGGCCCCGATGGCCTGGCTGATCTGCCCGGCCGACTGCTCGGGCGGATCGCAGATCATCAGCCAGCCCAGAACGCGTCCCGCGACCGGTGGCAGACCATCAGCGGTGAGGAACATCGCCACCCGCTCGACCCAGCCCAGCACCTCCTCGCGATCCGCCTCGCGCGCCATGCCCGCCGGCTCCTCCATGTAACTCTCTCCTTCACAACTAGAAAGCTATTTCACAATATTGTGAAATAGCAGAACGGGCAAACCGATGGAGAACCACGCCGCTTTCTCGGTGGGGCGAGCTCCCGGCTGCCCGGATCCCGCCCGCGAGGCCGGTCCGGAGCTTACGAACCATGCACAGGCCAAACGTTGCATAGAGGAACAATCTGATACGGTGCAACCGGAGCGCCGGGAAGTCTGGTCGGCATGTTGTCGTAAGACATGGACCAGAAGGGGCGCCCGATGCTCGGCTCTTCCAGTGATCGGCGCCGTCCTGACGACACAGCCTCAGCCGATCTTTCCCTGTCCCGCGACTCCGAGCGGGAGCCGGAGAGCCAGGAGCGGTGTTCGGCTCCCGAGCGGGCCTTTGCCGTGGAACTCGTGCTGGACGGCCACTACGCGGTCGTCCTTCTCGAAGGCCGTCTGGAACAGGCCGGTTGCACCCTCCTGCAGGAGAAGCTCGCCCGGGCGCTCGCCGCCCGCTACCCGGCCTGGCTGGTCACCGATGTCAGCGCCCTCGAGTTCGCGGACTCCTTCGGGCTGGCCGTGCTGCTGGGTGCCGACCGTCACGCGCGTGCCTCGGACGGACGCATGATCATCAGTGGTGCCGGTGACACGCTCCGCGTCCTCCTTGCCAGGAGAGGATTGGACGCCGTGTTCGAGATGCGCGCCACGGTGGGCGAGGCCATCGCCGATCTGTATCTCGGCAGATGACCGATCCCTCGTGAGCCGCCGGTCGAGCCGCGACGTCCCGAACGCTCTTGGTGGTCTACGTATCGGGCCAGCCGAGAGGATGGGCATGGTCTGCGGGTGGTTCGCCTCCCGCCTGGTTGAAGGCGGTCATCGCCGAGATCAGCGAGCGGCACTGCTCAGGGGACATGCACGAGACGATGGCGGCGATCTCCTCGCGGCGATGCGCCGTGACCTCGTCGACGATGTGCCGCCCCTGCGGGGTGAGGCGGATCAGGCTCTCGCGCCGGTTGAGCGGGTTGACCTCACGCACGATCAGTTGCGAGGAGACGAGGCGATCGGCCATTCGCATCGCCGTCGAGGGGTTGACGTTGAGCCGCTCGGCCAGTGTGACGAGCTTGGTCTCCCCGTGACCCGCCAGGACCACGAGCATGCGGAACTGCGGCAGCGTGACCCTGTCCTCGACCGCGCCGAGGGAACGGGCGGCGATGGCGACCAGGAGCCGTGACCCCGTGAGAACCGCCGAGGTGACCGCGGAGAGGTCGTCACCGTTCAGCTGATCCACCTGCTGTTCCACCATAAGCACTGTTTTTACACGGTGCACGCCGCACCTACGCCATTGCATCGTGCAAACGTGCCCCGCCCCGGGACGGCGTCGCACCCTGCGGGCTCAGGGAGCCCGGTGGGGAAAGCGGCCGGCGAAGGCCGGGCGCAGGTCGGCCGGAAAGCGCTGCGGCCAGCAGGCCGGCGACGTGGTGCCGAAACGATGGACTCCAGCCGATCGACCTCGAGCAGCGGCCCCAGGAGGCGGCGTTGCACCGGCTTTCCCCTGATCACGGGGTCGCCGCGAGATGCGCGGCCGCCTCGTCGACCGTGCGGTAGACCTGTAGTTTCCTGTCCAGACCCGTGATCTTCAGGATGCGCAAAAGCCTGGCGTTGAGGCCACTCAGCACGAACCGGCCGCCGGCGGCCTCGATCTCCCGCAGTGCGGCCACCAGGACACTCAGGCCGGAGGAGTCACAGAAGGCAAGGTCTTCGGCGTCCACCACGACGCGGGGCGGGGTGTTGAACGCCATAGCCTGTCTCAGGCGAGTGTGGAAGTAGGCGGCGGTGGACATGTCAAGCTCGCCTGACGGCCGCACGATGACGGTGGCGCCTCGCAATCCCGTGAGCACCGAAAAAGCACCGAACTCATGCGGATGTGCCTGTGCCATTCGTGCATCGCCCTTCCCTGCCTGAACGTGGAGACGCAGCGTGGTGAGCCCTCGGCGGGCACTGACGGGACCGGCTTCGATCCTGTCTCAACGCCTGTGGCACATCATGTTTGCATAGTGCAAAGAAAGGTGGGCGAGAGGGTCAGGCGTGATGTCTGCGCACCAGCAGCATCGCGGCGTCGTCGAGCAGGGGTCCGCCGACGTGGTTCAGCAGGTCGGCCCGCAGTTCGTCCAGCGCGTTCTGCGGATCGGCCGCCGCCAGCAGGTGGACTCGCTCGGTCAGCGGGTAGAAGGCCCGGGCCTCGTCGCGGGCCTCGATGACACCGTCGGTGTAGAAGAGGATCTGATCGCCGTCGCCGAACGGGAACCGCTGCGGTTTGGGCATGGGCGATCCCAGCGACGCCAGGCCGAGAGGCAGCCCTTCCTCGTACGGCTCCGCGAGGAGGACTCGTCCGTCATGGCAGAGGATCAGGGGCGGGGGGTGGCCGAAGTTGAGCAGCGAGATCTCACCGTCGTGGACCTCGGCGAGGATCGCGGTGACGAATCTCTCACCGCCCAGGTGCCGGTCTAGGCTGATCTCCAGCCGCTCACCGACCACGGACAGATCGGTTTCGTCGTAGGCGGCCTCGCGGAAGGCGCCCAGCACCCAGGCGGCGGTCTCCACCGCCTCCAGGCCCTTGCCCTGCACGTCGCCGATGAGCAGCCGCACCCCGTTCGGCGTCGTGACGACCTCGTACAGGTCACCGCCGATGCGCGCCTCCGCTGCGGCCGAGGCGTAGGACAGCGCCACCCGCAGGTCGCCGGCTCTGCGCGGTACCGGACGCAACAGCACTCGCTGGGCGGCCTCGGCGACCAGCCTGACGTTGGCGAGTTCACGCTCGCGCTGCAGGCGCAGGTGGCCGGCCAGCATGCTGGCCCCGGTGATGCCGATGATCGTCGCGATGGTGAGGTTGTTCTGCCAGGTGAGCAGCAGACCGTTGTAATGGGCCAGCGGGACGCAGATGGCGAGCGCGATCAGCCCCACCACAGCGGTACGACGGATGCTGCCGGAAACCGAGGCGAAGGTGGGGCCCAGCGTGAGCAGCGGCAGAAAGCCGAGAGTGGGGCCGGCGAGTAGATCGATCACTGCCACCGCCGCCATGATGACGAACGGCAGCGACCGAAGGACCTGCTGGGAGGAATTCATCCGAGGCTCCATCCGCCGGTTGTACATCACTCCCCTCTTCCTGTGCAGGTAACCGCAGGACAAACCTCGGGCCAGGCCGAACCGGATCAACGGCGAGTGAACCCGCCGGCCGAAGGACGCGCCGTGGACGGCCGGGTCCGGGCAAGGCCCGGCGTCCCCGACCGGCTCGATCGGTCATCGCATACGGGTCCTCCCATCGAGCCGTGCAGGATCCGATCACGTGGTGAGCGGCCGGACGGGATCGCCGGTCGGCCAGCGGCCGGCCAGAGCCTCCTGCACCGACCAGGCCAAGATCTCCACCCGCCTCCCCTCGACCCGGTCGTGGTTCTGCAGGCCCGCGGCGGCGCGCAGTCGTCGCAACTGCTCGCGTACGGCCACCCGGTGCTCGGCCCGGCGGGTGGTCCAGGCGACCTCCCGCAGCAGCGTGAACAGCCGCTCCAGCACGTCGGGATCGGTGGCGCCGTAACGGCGGGGCTGGGTGAGAGCCAGGTCGAGAAGCGCGGGAAAATCCGGTCGCCGCACGACCACGCGCACGGTGCCGGAGTCGTCCCGCAGCAGGATCGGGCCGAGATCTCTGTCGGCCACCTCGCACAGCAGCGCGGCGGCGTGACCGAGGGCGTGCACCGCCGTGGTCGGGTCGTTGATTCCGGGTGACAGCGCCTTGACCACGACATCGGTGATCTGCCGCAGGCCGAACGCGATGTCCTGCGCCGCGGTGCGCTCGAACCCGGTCTGGACCGCCTGTGCCACGCATTCCGACAGCACGGTCGTGGCCTCTCGGTCCAAGACGGCCGTGCCGCTCCGCAGGGCCCACGCCACGGCGACCGGCGTACCGGCGGTGAGCCAGTCCCCCGGGAGGCGATCGACGACGACCACGGCGTCGGCGTCGACGGCGGCGCGCAGCAGGGCGGCTTCGTCGACCGAGGTGAGAAAGCCCGACGAGCCGGAGCGTAGGAGCGTCGTCCCGGTCGCCGGGGTCGCCGGGGTCGCCGGGGTCGCCGGGACGTCGGAGACCGGCTGCCCGCCCGCGTCGGTGCAGCGGTGCATCGTCGCCTTGGCCTCCGCGTGCACGCTGCGCAGCAGCGACTCCACCCGGATCTGCCGGGCCAGATGCGCCAGGAACACCACCAGCCCGATCACGCTCGTCAGTGCCAGCAGATAGGCCACGGTCACCGATAGCTGCGGCACGAAGGCGCTCTGATCGTCCAGCGAGGCGCGCACCGTACGCAGCACCGTCACCGCGTACGTGAACGTGGACAGCAGCAACGCCAGCGTGACGTGGACGAAGCGGTCCTGGGCGAAGGTCCGCAGCAGGCGGGGGGAGTACTGACTGCTGGCGAGTTGCAACGTCACCACGGTCAGGGAGAAGGTCAACGAGGTCACGGTGATCAGTGAGCTCGCGATCACCGACAGTACCGTACGCGCCGCCTCCGGCCCGCCGCTGAACAGGAAGACGGTCACCTGACCGGGAAGCCCGCCGATCAGATGGGCGTCGACGAGCGGAAGTCCCACGCCGAGCAAACCCGCGACGATCACTCCTGCGGTGGGAAGCGGCCACAGCCGCGTACGCCACATGTCACCGGAAACACCCCGCCGCCGCAGTGGCGTCTTCCACCCGATCACCTTGAATGCCTCCGATTCTCACCGATCGCCACAGCCAGGAGCGCCGGCTGTTCGGGAAGCCTCCGATCCCGTCCCGCAGCTCGTTTCACACGACACCGGCAGGCGGCCGAGACATGCGACGCCGGCTTGTCCGCGGCCTCGAACGTCAGCCGACGCCGTCCAGCAGGCCCTGGCAGGTCCGCTCGCGGCGGCGGCGCACCTCGGCGCGGATCCGGCGGCGGGCGCGCGTGCCGGCATGGCCCGCCCCTTCTGGCAGCGGACGGCGTGTGAGAGGCGGTACCCCGGCATCGGTCGGGGTACCGCCTCTTCGACGGATCGACTCGGCCAAGAAAGCCACGCTCGCAGGTCACCGGCGGGTGGCCGGCTGTCACCGGGCACGGCGCGGGAACCACAGCCGCACGGGGCCGGGTACGGCCGCGACGACGCGATCCACGTGCGGATGGCCCTGTCAAGGCGTGCGGCTCATCGCGGGGCGGGGCGGAAGGTCACGGGCTGGGGCCGCTCACAGGTGCTGGTGACGGTCACCGCCGTTCTGGAGTGCGCCGAGGACAGCAGGCACTCCATGATGTCGAGCACGTGGTACGCCAGCGTCGCGCCCGCGCGCGACTCCCGGCCCGCCGGGGTCGTGACGAGATCGGCGAGGCCCACGCCGCGCCCGGCCCCGACGTGGCCGGCCGCGGCGGGGAGGGTCTCCCAGTCCTCTTCGCCCATCCTCGCCAGCAGCACGGAGCCGTCGAAGTGGTTCGGATCGGGGACGGAGAGCGAGCCTCGTTCCCCGTGCACCTCGATGGGGGGCGCACCGGTGGCCGCTCCCTCGAAGCCCATCACCAGCGTTGACAGCGCCCCCGACGCGTGGACCAGCACGCCGGTGACGTGGGTGTCGACGGCGACCGGGATCTCCTCGCCGCGACGGGGGCCGGTGGCGATGGTCCGCCGGGCCCGGGTGCGGCTGGCGGCGCCGATGACCGTCGTCACCGGCCCGAGCAGCGTGACCAGGCTGGTGATGTAGTACGGGCCCATGTCCATGAGCGGGCCGCCGCCGGGGGCGTAGTAGAAGTCGGGATTGGGGTGCCAGCCCTCGTGGCCGGGCGTCAGCATGATCGCGGTCGCCGCGACCGGCCTGCCGATCAGGCCGTCGTCGATCGCCTTGCGCGCGGTCTGTGTGCCGGTGCCGAGCACGGTGTCCGGCGCGCAGCCCACCCGTACTCCGGCCTCGGCGGCCGCGCGCAGCACCCGCGCGGCGTCGGCGGTGGTCGCGGCGAGGGGCTTTTCCGAGTAGACGTCCTTGCCGGACGCGACGGCCTGCAGCGTGATCTCGGCGTGCGCGGCGGGGACGGTCAGGTTCAGCACGACGTCGACGCGCGGATCGGCCATGAGCTCCGCCACGCTCAGCACCTCGACCTCCGGATATCCCCGCACCGCCTCCTTCGCCCGTTCGGGGTCGAGATCGGCCACGGCGACGAGCCGCAGCTCCGGCAGCCGTTCGATGCTCCGGACGTACTGGCCGAAGATGAACCCGCACCCGACGACGCCGACGTTCACCGGCCGGCCCACAGCATCCCCCTTTCGATGACGGTGCGCACGCTGTGGTCGCGCAGGACGCCGAGGTCGTGTCCGGGTGTTGCGACGAAGATCTTTCCGTCGCCCCAGCCGCGGGTCCAGATCGCCGGTGAGGTGACCTCCCTGTGCCAGGGGTCCCACGGGCGGACCTTCTGGGTCGTGGTGGCCAGCACGTCGATGTACTCGTCGGTCAGCACCCAGTACTGCTCGGTGACGAGGTCGAAGTCGGCGATGCCCGCGGTGATCGGGTGGGTCGCGGCCTCGGGCAGCATGGTGACGGTGTACGGGACGAAGTAGTCGGCCTGCGAGCCGTCCTGCTCGGCCGGGTCCTTGCCGGGGTGGCAGGCGAACTGCCCGCCGATGAGGTGCAGGTACTCTGAGCAGCCGCGGAAGGCGTCGGCGATGCCGCCGTGCCAGCCGGCCATTCCGGTACCGGCGCGGATCGCGGCCTCGAGCCCGCGCATCTCGGCCGGCTCGATCGTGCCCATGGTGTAGCACTGCACGATGAGGTCGACACCGGACATGAACGCGGGGTCGGCGTACGGCGCGGGGGAGTCCGCCCGATGCACCTCGAACCCGTGCTCCTGGAGAAAGGGAACGAAGAGTTCGGTGGCGGCCACCGGGTCGTGCCCTTCCCAGCCGCCCCGGACCACCAGAGCTCTGCGCGCGCGATCGCCTGTCATGCTTTCACCTATCGCTCGGGGACAAACGACTGCAATCTTCACATTTCGCGGCTTGGATCACTATTACTCGAGCATCATTGGTCACTCACGAGGCGGGTGGCCCGGTTTCCGGTACCTGGGCCGGCACCTGTTCGGTGCGGTCTTCGCTCGGTTTCGCCGTACGGGATGTCAGGCGTCTCGCCAGCGCTGGAAGGTCGCCGCCTGGCCCACGAGTACGCCGTCCCCGTCCACCAGGTTCCACATCGTCACGTCCTCGATCCAGAACCGGCGGCCGGACTTGGCGATGCGCTGTCCCCGGTAGCCCGTCGCGAAGCCGTCCCGATGCACGGCGTCCAGGAGCCGCCGGCGGTCCTCGCGGCGGTCCGGAGACGGACGGCGGGCCATCGGGCCGACGGGGTCGAGCAGGGCTTTCACGACATGTGTGGTCGCTCCCGCCGCACGAGCGGAGCCGACACCACGGTGGCGAGCGGCGGGGCGGACGCGGACGATCTCCGGCGCGGGGTGGGCGTCGGCGCCGCCGGATGCGAGACTTCGCCCTATGACGGAAAAGGAGCCGCGTTCCCTGATCCCGAACATGCGGCTGGACGAGTTGCTGTCGGAGTTGCAGGGGCGTCTGGAGGCGGTGCTGGCCACCCGCGACCGGGTGCACGCGCTGCTGGAGGCAGTGGTCGCGGTGGGCAGCGACCTGGACCTGGAGACCGTGCTGCGCCGGATCGTGGAGACCGCCACCAGGCTGGTCGACGCCACCTACGGCGCGCTGGGCGTGGCCGGAGACCACAGCACGCTGGTGCAGTTCGTCCCGGTGGGGCTGAG
>NZ_JBPXMD010000069.1:0-20402 GCF_051918855.1 Streptosporangium sp. H16 | reverse complement strand
GCCATTCGACCCAGAAACCTCCCTCCAAGTTCCTCCCGGCTCAGCCGGGGATGCAACAGAGCGCCTCGCGGCGCACATGGTCCGTTCGATCACCCATCGATGGCGGCCCAGTCGCTGGCTGGATTCGACGCCTTTGCGGGCGATGCGCACCCCGATGCGCTTGCCGCGCAGCCATCGCCGCAGCTCAGGATGGTCGTAGGCCTTGTCGGCATGGAGCTTGCCGGGCTTGCGATACCGGCCCTGGACAGAGCGTTGTCTCGATTGGAGGGCGAGCACCATCGGCTTCAACTGGCGGCTGTCGTGAATGTTGGCTGCGGACAGGCCGACGACCAGGGGCAGTCCGGCCGCATCCGACAGAACGTGCAGCTTGGAACCGGGTTTGCCCCGGTCCACGGGTGAAGGACCTGTGTGTTCGCCCCCTTTTTGGCGCGCACGTGCGCCGAGTCGAGCACCACGCGCGACACATCCAGCAGATCATCGTCGGCGAGCCGGTCCAGGACGGCCTGGTGCAGCCGCGCCCAGACTCCGGCCCGCGACCAGATCACAAACCGGCGATGCACGGTCGACTTCGACGCTCCGAAACACGGCGGCAGCGCCCGCCAGGCACATCCGATGACCAGCACGTAGACGATCGCGGCGAACACCGCCTCATCAGCCACACCGATGATCCCGCCGCCTTGCGGGCGCACCCGGGCCGCCGGCAGCAACGGCCGCGCGACATCCCACAACCCCGCCGGGACGATCCAGTCCCATTGCCCGCTGTCCATGGTGGATTCAACGACTCACCCACCATGTAGGACACGCTGTAAGTCGGCAGGCCGGGTGGCCGAGGCGATCACCGTGCATGAAGCAACGCTGGCCGACTGCGAGCGGGTGCTGGGCGCCGACCACCCGACGACCCGGACAGTACGAGACAACTATGTGGCGGCTCGTACTGCCGAGAGCTCGCGCTCCTCGTGGTGGCGGCGCTTGTTCGGCATCCGGCGGCGTGAACACTGATCGATCTGATCGAGTGAAGCACGGATATGCAGAAAGATCATCCGTTCACTGTTCTGTCAACGCCCCATTGACGCGAGTGGTGAGGCGGTCGGCGCGTTGAGCGGCGCCTTGACGGGTGGTGCCCAGCGCGCGGCCGATCTGAGCCCACGCCGTGCCCTCAGCTCGCAGCCCGGTAATTAGCGCCAGTTCGGTGTGGTCGTGGCGGGCGAGCATCGCCTCCAATTCGGCCCTTACCTGGGAGGCGAGCGTAAGGGCGGCGATCCGCACGCCCGGCCCGGCCTCGGCATCGGCGGCCGCGGCAGCCAGCAGGGCGGGGGCTGGTGCGGTCTGCAGGTGTCGCTGCCAGGCGCGGATCTGCTCGGCCGTGCCAAGCTCGCCACCGAACCCATCAGGCCGGTCGTCATCGCGGTCGTCGTGCCGGCTGCTGTGCTGGTGGTCGTGTTGGTGTTCTGGGGTGCTGTAGTGGTTGGTCAGGTATTCGGCCGCCCACAGCCGATCCCCAGGCCGCGCCTCTTGCAGGTCGTCATCCAGCAGAGCGGCGAGCCCGCCTCCGGGACGCAGCAACCGCTCGGCCAGGCGCTCGGGGCTGGTGTATCTGCCTTCTGCGGCCAGGAGCCGCCCAGCCAGGACGGTTTCGCGCTCATCCTGCGGCCGGTCGGGGTACTCGCTGCCGTGGGCGGCGCGCTCGATCGTGCCGGCCAGCGCCGCCTCGTAGGCGTAGCGGTCGGGGCCGGGCCGGGTGGTGCGCAGGTGGCGCACCGCCTGCAGCGCCAGGGCGTTGTCTTGGACGGTTCGCGACAGCTTGAACAGCTCCACCGCCAGGCCGGTGCGTCTGGTGAGGCCGGTCAGGTGGGTGCGCATCGTGGTCGTGGTGGGGCCGTTGCCCCAGTGCAGCACCCACTGCTCGCCGCGACCGCTGTAGTCGGCCTCGACGGCAACCTCGGCGACCCGCTCCAGCGCGGCGACCAACCGGCGAACCTGCGCCGAACGACTCACGAGCTCTCCTCTTCGTCGAGCGGCTGGCTTCACCCGTCCGGCGCGACCATCCCATTATGTCAACACCCCGTTGACACGATAAACTCCTTGGGCAGGATCGCACCACCGCCACTCGCGCGTCAACGACCCGTTGACAGGTGCCTCCGTCTCGCCGTCCCGTGACTCCCTGGATAAGTCACATTATCCGGGGAGTCTGAGTGGGATCTCCCTGGATAAACACCAGGCAGCGGCACGGCTACGCCGGAAAAACTCCCCGGATAATAAGGAGAGAGGTCCGAAGGGTGACCGCGAGCACCGACAGCAAGACCAACAACGGTGGCGGCAGCGAGACCGGAAATCTGGTTGACGATCACGATGGCGGGCGGGACGGTGGCCAAGTCGACAACCGCATCACCGATCAGAGTGGGTCCGGAGCGGGCAACGTGGTGGCGATCCGGCCCGGTCGTGAGCCGGGGTCGGTGGCGGCCGCAGCGGAGATGGCGCTGGCCGCGTTCGGTACGCATCTGGATCGGTGCGCGCTCGTGAAGAACACGGTGACCGCCTACCGGCGCCAGGCGCTGGCCTACCGGAAGTGGTTGCTCGCCCGGGCGGCCGAGCACGCGGACGCGTTCGTCGACCTGGTCGGCGCCGAAGCCGCCGTCACCGCCTGGCGCCGCCACCTGCTCGCCGCGGGCGCCTCACCGGCGACAGTGAACCAGGCACTGGCCGCAGTGACGCTGCTGTATGAACACGGACCCGCGCTGCGCCTGGCGGTCAAGCGCGCCCGGGTCCCCAAGCCCGGCGCGCCGGATGCGTTGTCGCGGGCGCAGGAGAACGCGGTGCGCCGTGCCGCCGACCGGCGCGGCCCCCGCGACGCAGCCCTCATCGCCGTCTTGCTCGGCGCTGGCGCCCGCGCCGAGGAATGCCAGCGCTTTCGCGTCGCCGACGTCCCCATCACCGCGCGCAGCGGCACCGCCCGCTTGGACGGCAAGGGCGACGAGGTGCGGACCGTCCCGCTGCCGGTCCCGGCCCGCGAACGGCTGACCGCCTGGCTGCAGATACGCGCCGAACTATTGGTCGACGGCGTCACCGACATGGTCCGTGTTGTCGGCAAGGACGCCGGCCTGCCCGGCCTGCGCCCGCACCGGCTACGCCACACCTACCCCACCCGGCTACGCGAAGGCGGAGCCGATCACGTCCAGATCCAAGCCCTCCTCGGCCATACCTCCATCGGAAACCACCGCCCGCTACTTCCGCGCTTCGGCCATCGAAGTCGCAGAACTGGTCGACCGCGCCCTCGACTACTGACGGCGAAACGGTCTGAACGGCCGCGTTGAACTGGTGCTCGATGCCGAGCTTTGCGGGCATCATGTAATCGCTTGCTACCCGATCATCTATGCGAACCCCGCCGGCTCCCGCCAGCGCCAGGTCATGCCGGGTGGTCAAGGTATCGGGATGGTCGAGGCTTAGCATCTGTAAGCAGTCTGTGAGGAGGTCTCCGAAGGCAGCGGCCACGCCCGCCGCATCGCCAGCCTCCCGGCCAGCTTACGAAGTTGCCGTGGATGGTCAGGATGGGCGTAGAAGAAGCCGGTGCAACATGCAATTGACGAGTGTTTGAGCCTTACCGGACGGCTCACCTTAAATGATTCTAATGAGAGTCGATAGGCCGGCTCTCATCAGAATTATTATAAACATACTTTTATATCACGCCGCGAGCCCAAGCGGAGAATGGCGGCGCCTCTGCGATTCTTGGGGCAAGTTGACGCAGGATCGAAACAAAATCTTCAGCAAGCTTCACTAAAGAGGACTCGAGATGAGAGCTGGTGATAGTTTCGATTTCTGGATCCGGGACCCAGTTGGTTCCCGAGCGGCACCTAATTTTCCACCCCTCGTCACTCGGAGAAAAATCAAGGACTCTTTGCAATCCTTGCGAGTAAAAATCCAGCTCCGTTTCTTTTCTCTTCCGGATATTTAAAAGGAGTTCAGGTAACTGTTCCAAGACTACGGCCAGGTCATAAGGAAGACTCACAGGCCATTCGTCCTGCCCGAAGCCGCCGACCCAAAAATGGCAGCCCGTCTCAGCTACAAGATTGCAACCGAGCAGTACCAATGCCTCGAACTCCTCTGATTCATCCCATAAATTGCTTTTCTGCCTCCGAGGATGGACTTCTGAGGGAATATGCAGGGCAATGCTGAACATCACCACCACCACTTCATATGAATCTTTCAAGGGGTCGGATACGCACTCTTGTATGCCCCGTTTTTTCCTGGAACCAATGTGGCGTGCCTTGCGGGTCTAATCGAACCGTCAGGCATAACCACTTGCCCAAGACCGTCCGGCAGGCGAACACTCCTGAATCCAGCACCTGGAATATGCATTCCTTTCAGGAAATCCGCGGCAGCCTCGTTGTCCAACCACTGTCCTTGTGGTTCTTGCTTAGTTCGCGCTTCGTCAGTAAGGCTCCTGGTATTTTTCTTTCCGGCACCATGCTTACTGAATGTATGCCCAAAGCTTTTTACACTCTTGTAACTCCAGTTCGGCTCACAGTCGCCGCCGATTCCGGCGTTGTGGACCAAAATATCATGGTTGCCAGAGGAAACATAATATGTGTGAATATCGGCGATGGTGAGATTGTGAACGCGCCGCTTTTGAGAAAGCCGAGTCTCGATCACCGTTACCTGGATGAACGTACCCGCACTAGTGCGGAGCCACATTCCCGGCTGAAGCTGCCCCGCATCGACCCAGCGACGCTCATCCTCTACCCAGAACGGGTGGCGGTCAGTTGCCAGAACCGTTCCCGTCTTGCTGGACTTACCCTTGCCTGTGGTTACGCTGATCTGCGCAAGCCGCTTCTCGCCTGAACTGCCGATCAGAGCGGTTACGGGCTTGGCCTCGGTCTTACCGGTTTCTGGGTCTGTCGCGAGGACTTTGTCGCCGACTTTGATCTTTTCGATCGGCTTGAGAGAGCCGTCGGCCATGAGAACCTTGGTCCCGGGTACGAAGCTGCTCTTGCAGCCGCTGGCGGGGCTCTTCCCGCCGCGCTTCGCCTTTAATCCCAAAGGTGAGTGCATATTACCGTTAAGCAGGGCTTCGCTTGGAGTAACGCCTGCCTTCCGGAACCTACGGTCAATTTCCTTCGCTACGTCACACTCTTCTTGGGTTCCCATCGCGCACCAAAAGGATGACGAAAAACCCTCGGGTCTTCTCTTGGCCGCCGCGTCCAAAGCGCGTTTCCTCGCACGCTGGAAATGCTCTTGGTTCGCTTTTCTCTGAGACTCCTTGTGCGTCTTTTGCTGACGCTTATTACGCTTTGCCTCGTCCTTCTCGGCCTTGCGGGCGAGTTTTTCGTATTTCTTCTTCTCCGCCTTGGTTTTAGCCTTTTCGGCCAGCCGACGCAGGCCGCCAGCGCGTTGTGGACAGTAATCTGGACGACACAGACCGTTAGGGTCGGATTGACCGATCGGGTCGTCGCCGGCGTAGGTGTAGGGGTTGAGCGAGGCCGGGATCAGCGGGTTGAACACCGGATCGGGGCTGATGAATTTGGCGATGGCCGGGTCGTAGTAGCGGGCCGACAAGTACGTCAGACCGGTTGAGGCGTCTTCAATTTTGCCAAGGAAGCCGCGGTCGGTGAAGGGCAGGTCGTCACCGCCGCGGCGTTTACCGAAGGGGGTATAGCGCTCGCGGCTGATTTGGCCAGTAGCATCGCTGATGGCGAGTTGGTTGCTGCCGTGCAGACCAGACAGCATCCAGGTGACACCGGCGGAGGTGCGCATTGCAACCGCCGCGCCGCCAGCGGCGTAGTAGCGCTTTGCGCTGACCGCTCCGCCGGACAGGGTGAGTTCCATCGCCCCCAGGTACAGGGTGGTCGCACCGTCGGGGTCGCGGCGGATCAAGCGTTCGCCGACGGCGTCGTAGACCATGGAAGTTTGCTGGCCGTCGACGACGGCTTGGGTGAGCTGGCCGAGTTCATCCCAGTCGAAGGTGGCCTGTTTGCCCGCGACGGTGCGGCTGTTCATCTGCCCGGCGGCATCGTAGCTGTAGGTGTCGGTGCCACCGGGCCGGGTGATGGAGGTGACCGCGTTCGGACGAACGGTCCCGGTGGGGTAGGTGTAGGTGGCGGCCTGGCCGTCCTCGCTCAGAGAGGTGATGTTGCCGACCGCGTCGTAGCTGTAGGTCTGGTTGTAGGGATCCAGGCCCAAGCCGTCGGCGGGACTCGCGCAAGAGGAGCCGGTGGTGGTGAACGCGGTGCTCAGGCGGCGGCGGGCGTCGTAGGTGTAGCACTCCGACTGTCCGGCGGTGCCGTTCGGGACGGCGGAGGCGGCGTCCAGGATCCGGGTGATCTGGGCGGCGGTGTTGTAGAAGAACTCGTCGTTTTGCGCGGTGACCGGGGCGGCGGTGTCGGCCTTAGTAGTGGTGGTGACCCGCTTGAGCAGACCGGTGGCGTCATCCCAAGTTAGGGCTCGTTTGAGCTGGCCGTTGGCGCCGTGGGTGCGGTCGTTGAGGCGGGCGGTGGCGGTGTAGGTGGTGTCCTTGACGTAGGTGAAGCCGCCGCCGTGGTTGGAGGTGAGGGTCTTGGGCAGGCCCAGGTCGCTGTAGCCGAAGGTGAGCTTCTCGGCCGTCAGGCCGCCGGCGGCGGGCAGGTTCTGTTCGATGAGGTTGCCTGCGGCGTCGTAGCCGGAGGTAAGGGTGTACTCGCCGCCGAGTAGTCCTTCGGTGGCGGGGATGGTCACCTTGGAACCGGTGGGACGGTAGTCGGCGTCATAACTGGTGACAGTTTGGGTGTAGGCCTGGCCGCCGGTGTAGCGGATCGCCGCGGTCGGTCGGCCCTTGGCCAGGGTGTCGTAGGTCCATTCGGCGAGCTTGGTGCCAGTGCTCACCTCCCCGCCCCATTGGGTGGCCCGCCGTCCCAGGTCGTCATAGGTGTAGGAGACCTTCTGGTTCTTGCCGTTGATATTCCAGATCAGGTTTCCGGCCGCGTCGTAGCCGGAGGAGGAGGCCCCGGCGTCGGGGTCGGTGGAGGCGGTGCGCCGACCCAGCCAGTCGAAGGTGAAGGTGCGGATCTTGCCCTTGGCGTCGGTGATCGTGGTGAGGTTGCCGTCCAGGTCGTATGCGTAGGCGGTGTCGTGATGGGTGGTCGCGTCCATCCATTCCTCGACCTTGACCGCTTGGCCGAAGGCGTCCAGCACACTGACGGTCTTCGCCCCCACCGGCGGGATCGTCTCGGTCCGGTCGGCGCCGGGGTAGGCGGTGGTAGCGCGGCGTAGTTCGGTGCCCAGGTGGTAGTCGACGTCGGCGACCGGCCGCTCTAGCCCGTCGTAGAGAGTTTTGGACCACTGCGGCAGGCTGGTCAGTGCCGGATTCAGCAACCCCGATCCGGCCGTCGAAGCGTTGTGCACCGGCTCGGACACCGCCGCCACCAGGCCGCGCTCGTCGTAGGTGGTGACGTTCACCACCCGTCCTCCGGCCGGAGAGGTGGCCTGGACCTCGCGCTGACGGCCGAACCCGTCGTCGAAGGCGTGCGAGGTCAACCACTTGGCGCCGCTGCCAGTACCTGACAGGAGGCGATTGACCGTGGTCTTGGCCGGGACGGTTCCGGTCAGCTGGTAAGCGAGGGTTGCGGTGGGCGTGCCGCCGCTGCGCGGTTGGGCGGGCCCCCACAGTTTGGCCGACCGGCCCAGCGCGTCATAGTCGATCTCAGTCTTCTTGGTGTTGGCATCGACTACCGAGACGACGCCGCCATGTGTGTGGGAGGTACGCGTGGTCATGGTGTGACTGAGCGGGTTGGTAACAGTGATCCCGGTGTGCGGCCAGCCCACAGCTGGGCTGTAGCCGGTCGTGGTGGTCTTGCCTCGCGGATCCACGCTGGTTAAGGTGCGGCCGTACTCATCGTAGGTCGCCTTTGCCGCCAAGATTGTGCCAGTGTTTGCATAGGAGCGGCTCTCGGTGACGTTGCCGTCGGTGGGTTTGTTAGTAGCCGGATCGGTGCCGCCGTCATACAGCGCGATCGACTTGCCGATCAGCGTCCCGGTCGCGCAGTCGTCCCCGACCCGTTTCTCCGTCACCGACGGATAGTCGATCATCCACTGTCCCGGATCGGTATTGCGGGCATAGGTGATTGACATACACGAGTTGTCGGTCGTGACGCCGTCTTGACCGTAGTCATTGATCTTACTGGGCAGGCCGTCGGCGTTGTAGGCGGTCTTCTCATCGGTGTAGCGCCACGAACCGCTCGCGAGAAGTTCACGATCACGCTCGCGGGTGGTCAGCACCTTGACCGGGTCATGTACCCCGGGACCGCTACCGGCCGCGACAACTGAATACTCATACCGCGTTCCGTCGACTTCGGCGAAGGCACGTGGGCTCAGCGTGGTCAGTTTCCATGACTGTTCCTGCAACACCTGCCCTTGCAGAGCACGGACGTCGCTGACCGTGCCGCCTTCGAAGTTGGTGACGGTGGTTCCCATGCCGCGCAGGAAGGTGGCGGAGGTGACGGTGTAGCCGGTCGCGTCGGTGCCCGAGCCCTGGGTGGTGCGCACGGTGGCATACCCGCGCCAGTCGGTCGAGGGCGGTGACAGGCCGGGCTCGGCGTACTCCACCGGTGAGGCCCAGCCCGGCGCGCCCAGATACTCGTAGGCGTTGACCATGTCCGGGGAGGCGGCGACCATGTCCTTTTCGGTGACCTTGGTAACCAGTTGCTTGTAGTACAGCGTCCAGGCTTCGTTGCCGCTCTCGCTCATGTCGATCTTGTAGCAGTCGCCGACGTGGTCGGCATGGTAGTTGGTGCCGTCGCGGCCCTTGCCGCCCGAGCACGGATCAGCTTGGCCGTAGGCGACCTCGACGCGTCCACCCATCCCGTTGGCGATCGCGCCGATCCGCGGCACCATCCGCCACGACAGGTATTGCGTCCAGTCCGAGGCGTCGTCGTAGACCATTTTCCCGGCCAGCATCACCGCGTCGAAGTCGGTCGCCGGTAGCGTGGCCGAGTCTCCACCGGCCAGGCCGGTGTGCTGCACGGTATCCAGCCACAGCACCGGGTCATACGGTGCGCCAAAGTCGGTGCGGGTGTAGACCCACGCGTAACTCAGATCCAGGCGGTCCACCGGATCCCAGCCGCCGCTGGCGTTGAGCGACTCGGTCAGCACCGAGTTCAGCTTGCGGGTGGAGTAGAAGGCCAGCGCGCCGTTGGTGCAGCCCACCTGAACAGTGCACCTGAGGTCGGTCGGCACGTCGGTGGTGCCCCGGTCGGCAGTGCTCAGCGTGGTGCGGGCGGTCGGTACGCTTCCGGCCACCTGGGTGTTGTGTCCCCACTCGGCCTTGGTCAGGAACCCACCGCGGTCATAGGGCAGCACTCGGTAGCTTTCGTGGAAACAGCCAGGCAGGCAAAACCAGTTGGTCTCGCGCTCGTAGGTGTAGTCGATGACGTTCTCATCGGCGTCGATCTCCTGGTCCAGGTTCCAGCGCCACACCCCGGTACAGGTCGGCGGAATCGCATCGGCCAGGTAGCGGTCGTAGCACGGCTCGCCGGAGTCGTTGCCGACATAGGGCACCTGCCACTGGGCGTCCTTGCGGAAACCGAACCGGGAGACCTGCCCGTCGGTGGAGGTGATCTGCCAGTACGCCTGGCTGTCGGCGCCGCCGGTCAGCTGTTCGATCTTCCAGCCGAAGTCTGGCACTGTCTTCCACGAGCCCGAGACCCGGTCCTTGACGATCTGCGCCGAGCGGCCGCCTAGGTTGAGCACCAGCTCCGACTGCGTCATGTCGTTGGTGGAGGCGTCGTTGTCGTTGGCATCCGGCGACTCCCAGCACAACGCCTTGCCGAAACTGCCGGTCTCCTGGGCCGTCCAGATCAGGTCGGCTTCCTCGTTGTAGAAGTTGTCCACGACGCAGCGGCGAAAGCGGCGCTCGATGAACCCGGCGTTCAGCTCCCAGCCCGCTCCTACCGCGCTGGACTGGTTGTTGGTCCAGTCCCCCTGCCCGTCAACGGAGGAGGCGTCATAGCCCAGCGACAGGTCCGGTCCGTTGCCGGCTGGTGCGGGCGCTTCGGGCAGCGGGTAGTCGTAGTTGAAGCCGCCGCCGGAGGTGCCGGCCTGCCAGGTGCCCGACGGTTTGAGATCGGTGGCGCCAAAGTTGCCGTCCGGGCCGGTCAAACCGGCGGCCATCAGGAACACCGAGCCTTCGGCGAGCTGCTTAGCCGCCGTCGCCTCGGCCGCGGCCTTGGCCGCGGCTTTCGCATCGCCCCTCGCCGCAGCGGGCACCTTGGCCGGCGTGCTCTGACCGACCTCGACGTCGGCGACCAGCACACCGGCCTTGAGGTCGTTCGAGGTCTTCACCACCTGCGGCTGGATCACGCAGCCGCGCGGGCGCGGCGTCTGGACGGCGCAGGCGGGCAGTCGCAGGATCTGCAGACGGCCGGCGAAGTTACCGCCGAACCCGTCGCGAAAGCTCGCGTAGGAGAACTCCGCCCGCACCTTCCCCGGCGCCGTCGTTCCATCGGCCCGCTCGAACCGGGCCGCCACTCCCACTCCGCCCAGCGTGCGCACCGTCTCGGCTGACAGCGTCTGCACCTTCACCGTGCCAACATCGGCAGCGGCATCCGCCGCCCCTATCCGGACCGGTAGCTCACCGGCCCGCGCCAACGTCGATGTCACTTCAACTTTGGCGCTGCCCGCCTTGGGCCACACCGGGGGCTTCGGCTTCACCACCGGCGCGCTGTCCTCGGCCCCCTTGTCGGCCTTGGGTTTCGGCACGACGCGCCCGTCCACCGACGGTTCGGGATCGGAGGCGGGAACGGCCGCGGCCGCTGGTTGAACCAGGCGTTCGGGAACTCCCACTCCGGAGATCAAAACCGCCATCATTACCCCGATCACTAGGGCAATCAGACGAAATCGCGCGTGCCGAACCCGCATCTCGAACCCTTCCGCAGGCACGCTGACGCAGACCCCGAACCTGGGGCCGTCACGCGTCGGCGAGCAGATAAAGAGCAAATATGAGGACGATCACCGTGGATGTTGATCGAGATGACAAGAGCGGTCAACCCACTGGAAAGTGGCTTACCAGATACGTGGGGCAACGGTCCGCCGTGCTGCTCCAACGTCGAGACCTTGTTAATCCTGGTCAAGATCACATTTGTGAGCGCGAGCCAATCAGGCAGAGTCCAATAAATCCGAAAATGTGACTTACGTCACGTCAAAGACCGGAAATGTATTTCCTGAAGGCTTTGAGAGGAAATTAGAGGTGCTTATAAGTAAGTCCATCTTTGAATGAGCTGGTGGATGCCCCTGTGCGAGGCGCTGTGATGCCGATTTAACCTGTAGTAACTGTCCGAAATGTCTGACCGCTCGGGCGCAACCGACGGTGCAGTTGCCGCCGACGGATCCAACTACCTCATCGGCAACCAACCATCTGCGCGTACCACACTGGCTGCCAAACGCTGGAGCGCGCATCGGCAGCAGTCAATGAGCGACGGGCGACGGCGGAGTCTGCCCCCGAGGGGCAGGTCAGGTGTATGTGGTCACTGTGGCGTGCTGGCCGGTCAGGGCAGTCAGCTCGCTCAGGACTGGGGCGAGCTCGGCGCGCAGGGTGGCGAGGTGGGGTGCGGTGATCTCGTGCAGGATCACCCGGAGTCGGGCGGCGATGAAGCGCATCCGGGTGATGTCGGCGGCGGGGATCGGCTGGGTGGGGTCGGTGGCGGCCGCTGAGAGGGTGGCGAGGCTTTCGGCGAGTTCGGTCAGGCCGTCGGTGAAGTCCTCATCGCCGTGTTCGGCGACGCGCTCGGCGTGCGCTGGCAGGTGGTGGGCGGCGGCGAGTAGGCGTTTGCCGTGGACGGCCAGCCACTGGTCGCCGCGCTGCTGGGCGCGTAGCGACCCATCTTGAACCGTTGGCCGCCTCCCGTCGCCGGCGTCGGGCCGACTGCGGATAGGTGTCGGCCCAGGGGTGCGTGACGTGGCACGCTGCCTTGGCTTCGAGCGGCGGGGTGGTGGGGCAGCGGGCCATCCCGCCGGCTTGGTTCAACCTGGCGGCTGGGGCGTGTGAGGTAACGGATATGCGACATTGTGGTGGGCTATCGTCCAGCGGCGACAGGGTTGGGGTGTGCTGACTTCTTTGTCCCCGGTGGACGCGGTGAAACTGGTGCTGTCCACGGTCGGTGCCGCAGCCGGCCCCGACCGCGCGCAGGCCGAGGAGCAGGCCGGACGGTTGGCCGCGGCGCTGGAAGGATCACCATCGGCGCTTCGGCTGGCCGGTGCCTACATCGCCAACACCCCTGATGTGAACCTGGCCAGCTACCTGCATCTGCTGCGCACCACTGCCGAGGGCAGCCCGGAAGCCGGTGGGGCGGTGGCCCGGGTGTGGGCGCTGACGTGCCCACGGATCGAGCACGCTGCCCCCCCTGGCGGTCCGCGTGCTGCGCGTGCTGGTCTGTTACGCCTCCGCAGACCTGCCGCGCGCGGTGTTGAACGGGCTCCAGGGTGCCAAGGACAGCGCCGTGGATGGCGCTGTGGACGGCGCGCTGGACCTGCTGGTCTCCTATGGCGTGATTGACCGATCGCCGGACGGTCTGCTGGTGAGGGTGCACCGCCAGGTCCAGGCCGTCATCGTGGCAGGACTGACCGAGGACGAGCGCGCCTCCTGCGAAGCCACCGCGGCCGCCTTGTTGCGAGCGGCGCTTCCCCGCGACTCCGGGCATCCCTCCTCCTGGCCGGTCTACGCGAGCCTGCTTCCGCATGCCCGCGCCGTCTTGGCTCTCGACTCTGCCGCCATGGATCCCGTCATCGAGTATTTGTACGACAGGGGGGAGTACCGCGCCGCCCTGTCCCTGCAACGCCGGCGTCATGCCGTCATGCACGACACTCTGGGTCCTGAACACGCCGACACCTTGACCGTCGGCGCCAACCTCGCCACCTTGCTCGGAGCGGTAGGAAACATCGCCGAGGGCCGGGATCGGTTGGCGGCGCTGGAACCGATGACCGAACGGTTGCTGGGGCCCGACCACCCCACCACGCTGGACGTGCGTGCCAACCTTGCCGGCTTGGTCGGATCGGCGGGGAACGCCGCCGAGGCCCGAGACCGGTTCACGGCGCTGGTGCCGGTGCTGGAGCGGGCCTTGGGCCTTGAGCATTCGGTCACCTTGAACGCCCGCGTCAACCTTGCCTTTTGGGCAGGGGAAGCAGGAACTCCGGCCGCTGAGATTCGGGACCGGTTTGCGGCGCTGGTGCCGGTGCTGGAGCGAGCTCTGGGCGGCGAGCACCTCATCACCGTGAGCGCCCGCGTCAACCTTGCCCGCTGGAGCGGAGAAAGCGGCGACCCGGCCGATGCCCGGGGTCGGTTCGTGGCGCTGGTGCCGGTGCTGGAGCAAACCGTGGGCGGCGAGCACCCCTTCACCTGCGATGCCCGCTTCGGCCTTGCCCGCTGGAGCGGGGAAGGCGGCGACCCGGCCGGCGCGCGGGATCGGTTCGCGGCACTGCTCCCCTTGGTCGAACAAGTACGGGGCCCCGAGCACCCCGTCACCTTGGAGATCCGCGGTGCTCTTGCCAACTGGGTGGGAGAGACAGGGGACCCGGTCGGCGCCCGGGATCGGTTGGCGATGCTGGTACCGGTATGCGGGCCCCCCACTCTGGTCGGCGTCACCAGGGGCAAAGTAGCTCTGTGTGACGGCGGTGACGGTGGGTGATTCGCAGAAACGAACGATTGTGCGAGGTCAGCGCTGTCCTCGTTCGGTGAGGCATTCACCCAGGTCACCATTCGCAGCACTCCTCTCACAACCGGAACGTTCTGAGAGATGGTTCTGAGACGGCTCTGATCTATGCGAACGCTCCACTTTGCCCCTGGTGACGGCGACCCGAGCGGGGGGCCCACCAGTGGCCCGCTGTTCTTGTCGATGCGCCGCCCCGTCCTGGCCCGTCGGCCCGCGGCCGCTGACATCTGCCCGCACACCGGCCGCGCCCGCCTGGGCTACGACCGCGCCCGGGCCCTGCTCGACAAGTACGCAGGCCTCGATCTGCACCAGCTGCGGCACAGCGCCGCGACCCACCTGGGCGACGCCGAGGTCCCCCTCCAGCTGGCCCCGGCTGCGCAACCCCGGGCACCCCTCGGCCGCAAGGCGTACCGCTGATTCCTGCACTCAGCCTCCCCCCGGAGGCCCTTCTACCTGTGGTGGTCGCGTTCGGCGCGAACGTCGAGGGAGCCCCGATCCTGGCGGCGATGCAGAAGCTGCCGGAGGTGCTGGCCTACCGCAGTCGCCTGGCGGCGCCGTTGATCCCGGCCAAGGTGATCGAACCCGCTGTGGTGAACGGTCCGTTCCCGCCGGTGCCCGAAGGTGAGAGCTATCTCATCGTCCGCCTCGTCGGCTTCGAGACCTGAACCCGCCGTCGCGACTCACATTCGCTTGCGCGACCGTGTAAATGTTGTCAACCTGGCCGACATTTCGCAGGAGCCCTCGGGTAACAACGCGCTGCGAGCATGCGCGACATGCGGGCCACCGAGACGCACTGCCCCTACTGCGCTCTGCAGTGCGGGATCGCGCTGACCACGGAGAATGGGTCGGTCCGCCTGGGCCCGACCGACTTCCCGGTCAATCGGGGCGGGCTGTGCGTGAAAGGCTGGACGGCCGCCGAGCTGCTTCACCACCCCGACCGGCTGCTCACCCCGCTGGTCCGCGAGGTGCCCGGCGACCGTACGAGCCCCCTGCAGGAGGCCGGCTGGGACGAGGCGCTCACGCTGGTCGCCGACACGATCAGGGCCACACAGCGGCGGTACGGCCCTGACAGCGTCGGCGCCTTCGGCGGAGGCGGGCTGACCAACGAGAAGGCGTACACGCTCGGCAAGTTCGTCCGGGTGGCGCTGCGGTCGTCGGCGATCGACTACAACGGCCGGTTCTGCATGTCGTCGGCGGCCACCGCGGCCAACCGCGCGCTCGGGGTGGACCGGGGGCTGCCGTTCCCGGTGGCGGACATCGCCGAGGCCCGGACCGTGCTGCTGGTCGGCGCCAACCCGGCGGACGCGATGCCGCCGTCCATGCAGTACCTGCATGCGGGGCGGGCCGCCGGCGCCAAACACATCGTGGTGGACCCGCGCAGGACGGCCACCGCGGCCGACGCGTACCTGCACCTGCAACCGCTGCCCGGCACGGACCTGGCGCTGGCCAACGGCCTGCTGCACATAGCGATCCGCGAGGGCCTGATCGATGACGCCTACATCCGGGACCGGACCACCGGCTTCGAGGCCGTCCGCGCGGCGACCAATCCGTACTGGCCGGGCCGGGTGGAGCGGATGACGGGGGTGGCTGAGGCGAGCCTGCGCGAGACGGCCCGGCTGCTGGCCGGCGGCGGCCCAGCGATGATCCTCACCGCGCGCGGCGCTGAGCAGCACAGCAACGGCACGGACACGGCCCAGGCGTACCTGAATCTGGCCCTGGCCCTCGGCCTGGTCGGCAGGCCGTACTCCGGGTACGGGACGATCACCGGGCAGGGCAACGGGCAGGGCGGCCGCGAGCACGGGCAGAAGGCGGACCAGCTGCCCGGCTACCGGCGGCTGGACGATCCGGCCGCACGGGCGCACGTCGCCGCCGTGTGGCGCGTCGACCCGGACGAGCTGCCGCGGCCGGGCAGGTCCGCGTACGAGATGCTCGACCGTCTCGGCACCGACGGCGGAGTCCGGGTGCTGCTCGTGCTGGCCAGCAACATCGTCGTCTCGGCGCCGGACGCCAACCGGGTCGCCGACCGGCTGAACGCCCTCGACCTGCTGGTCGTCTCGGACCTCTTCCTGTCCGAGACCGCGGCCATGGCCGACGTCGTGCTTCCGACCGCCCAGTGGGCCGAGGAGGAGGGCACGATGACCAACCTGGAGGGTCGCGTGCTGCGCCGCAAGCGGGCCCTGTCGCCGCCGCCCGGGGTCCGCACCGACCTGGAGACGCTGACCGACCTGGCCGGGCTGCTGGGCCGGGGACGGTACTTCAGCGCGGATCCGCGCACCGTCTTCGACGAGCTGCGGCGGGCCAGCGCGGGCGGGATCGCCGACTACGCGGGCATCAGCTACGAGCGGATCGAGGCGGAGCAGGGCGTGTTCTGGCCCTGCCCGGCCGACGACCATCCCGGTACGCCGCGGCTGTTCGCCGACCGTTTCCCCACGCCCGACGGCCGGGCCCGGTTCGTCCGCGTCGAGCACCGCGACCCGGACGAGCTGCCGGACCGCGACTACCCGTACGTGCTGACCACCGGCCGCAACATGCAGCAGTACCAGAGCGGCAACCAGACCAGGCGGGTGAGCGCCCTGGCCGACGCCCTGCCGGGACCACGCGCCGAGATGCACCCCGATCTGGCCCGCCGGCACGGCGTCGCGGACGGCGACATGGTGGAGTTGCGCAGCCGCCGCGGCCGGGCGGTGTTCCGGGCCAGGCTCGATCCCGGCATCCGGCCGGACACCGTCTTCGCCCCCTTCCACTGGGTCGGCGCCAACCTGCTCACCAACCCGGCCCTGGACCCGCACTCCAAGATGCCCGCGTTCAAGGCGTGCGCGGTCGCGATCGCCTCCATCGACGAAGGGACCAGACAAGTGCATTCCACACCCCGCTTCCTGCAAGGCGTGTTCACCTTCGAGGGCAAGGGACTCGACCAGCCGGTGCCGGTCGACGGCGCGCTCAGCTACGTCGTACCGGCCGGGACCGTCGCCCAGGCGGTCTACTTCCGCGGCGGCAACTCCAGCGACGAGCTGATCTGTGTGGTGCTGATGCGCGACGGCAAGCCGATGCGCTGGTTCCCGATCGGCGCGAAGTCCGACGTTCACATCCCGCTGCGCGTCGTCGAGGACCTCGAATCCGGCACGGCCGTGGAACTCTACCTCTCCGCTCCGCCGGGGGTCGCCGGGATGGTCGTGGCCGATCTGGGCCTGATGGAGGTCTGATGAGGCGGCGACTCGTGGTCATCGGCAACGGGATGGCCGGCGCCCGCACCGTCGAGGAGATCCTGGCCCGCGGCGGCGGCGATCAGTTCACCATCACGATGTTCGGCGACGAACCGTACGGCAACTACAACCGGATCATGCTGTCCAACGTCCTCGCCGGCGTCGAGGAGGAGTCCGGGATCTTCCTCAACGACCTGGCGTGGTACGCGGCCAACGGCGTCACTTTGCACTCCGGCCGCCGGATCGCCCGCATCGACAAGTACGCGAAGCGGGTGTACGCCGACGACGGCACCGTCACGCCGTACGACAAGCTGATCATCGCCACCGGCAGCCGCGCGCACATCCCGCCGATCCCCGGGATCAGCCGGCCCGGCCGCGGCTTCCACCAGGGCGTCTTCGCGTTCCGCACGCTCGACGACACCCGCGCCATGATGCGGTACACCCGCGAGCACGAACGCGCCGTGGTGATCGGCGGCGGCCTGCTCGGCCTGGAGGCCGCGCGCGGCCTGCAGAACCACGTCAGCCACGTGACGCTGGTGCACGCCGCCGGGCATCTGATGAACGCGCAGCTCGACCCGCAGGCCGGCGAGATCCTGCGGCGCGGCGTCGAACGGCTCGGCATCGAGGTGGTCACCGGCGCGCGCACCACCGAGATCCTCGGCAAGCACACGGTCACCGGCATCAAGCTCGCCGACGGCCGGCACATCCCGTGCGACGTGGTGGTGGTCGCCGCCGGCATCCGGGCCAACGTCGAGGTCGCGGAGGTCAGCGGGCTGGAGGTCGAGCGCGGCGTCGTCGTCGACGACCAGATGCGCTGCCTGGACGAGCCGGACATCTACGCCGTCGGCGAGTGCGTGCAGCACCGCGGCCAGACGTACGGGCTGGTCGCGCCACTGTGGGACCAGGCCAGAGTGCTGGCCGACCACATCACGGGACGGAACCCGCTGGCCGCCTATCACGGCTCGCGGGTCGCGACGAAGCTCAAGGTGGCCGGTGTCGACGTCGCGGCGATGGGCCTGAAGGAGCCGGAGCGGGAGGACGACGAGACGCTGGTCTTCAGTGAGCGGAAGAAGGGCGTCTACAAGAGCGTCATCATCCGGGACGGCCGGCTGGTCGGCGCCACCCTGATCGGTGACGTCAGGAAGGTCGCATTCCTGATGCAGGCCTTCGACCGCGGGCTGCCGCTGCCGGAGGAACGGCTGGAGCTGATGTTCGACCTCGGCGCGCCGCCCGCCGAGGTGAGCGCCGCCGAGCTGGCCGACGACGCCCAGGTCTGCAACTGCAACGGCGTCTCCAAAGGCATGATCACGGCCTGCGTGGCCGACGGCGTCAAGACGGTCACCGGGGTGGTGGACCAGACCAGGGCCGGCAAGGGCTGCGGCACCTGCAAGGGCCTGGTCACGCAGATCGTCGAGTGGGCCGCCGGAGGAGCGATCGAGGAGGACCCCGCGGCCTCCTGGTACGTCCCCGGCGTGCCGATGCCCAAGCCGGAGCTGATGAGGGTCATCCGCGAGCGCGGGCTGAAGTCGGTCTCGGCGGTGTTCGCCACGCTGGCGCCGGGCGGCGAGGAGGACGCCAGGAGCAAGATGGGCCTGGCGTCGCTGCTCAAGATGATGTGGGACGACCAGTACGTGGATGAGCGCGACGCCCGGTTCATCAACGACCGGGTGCACGCCAACATCCAGCGCGACGGGACGTTCTCCGTGGTGCCGCAGATGAAGGGTGGTGTCACCACTCCGGCCCAGCTGCGCAGGATCGCCGACGTCGCCGACAAGTACGGCGTGCCGATGGTGAAGCTGACCGGCGGCCAGCGCATCGACCTGCTCGGCGTCCCGAAGGAGAACCTGCCGGAGATCTGGGCCGACCTGGACATGCCGTCCGGGTACGCGTACGGCAAGAGCTTCCGCACGGTGAAGACCTGCGTGGGCTCAGAATTCTGCCGCTTCGGAGTGGGCGACTCGACCGCGCTCGGCATCGCCATCGAGGAGCGCTACCAGGGCGTCGAGGGGCCGGGCAAGATGAAGCTGGCCGTCACCGGCTGTCCGCGCAACTGCGCCGAGGCATACGTCAAGGACCTGGGTGTGGTGGCCATCGACGGCGGCAAGTGGGAGATCTACGTCGGCGGCGCGGCCGGGGCCCACGTGCGCAAGGGCGACCTGCTGGCCACCGTCGGCTCCGCCAACGAGGTGATCACGCTGACCGGGCGGTTCCTCCAGTACTACCGGGAGAACGCCAACTGGCTCGAACGCACATACGCGTTCGTCCCGAGGGTCGGCATCGAGCGAATCCGCCGGATCGTCGTGGACGACTCCGACGGCATCGCCGCCGCTCTGGACGCCGCGATGGCGAGGGCCGTGGCGGCGTACCGGGATCCGTGGCGGGAACGGGCCGCGCCGGTCACACCCGGACAGTTCCGCCCATCGCTGCCGCTGATCGAGCAGCCGAGGGTGCCGGTGCGGGAGCCCGTACCGGTCGGCACTCCAGGGCCGGTGGTGCCGGCGGTCGGCTCGGCGGTGGCCGGCCCATCGTCCTCGCCGGAACGGGAGGCGTGATGGCTGGCATGACGACCGGGCACCGGCTCGGGCCACTGGACGAGATCCCGGTCGGCGAGGGCCGGGCGTACGCCGTGGGGGACCTCATGATCGCCGTCTTCCGGCTCCGCGACGGCAGTGTCCGCGCTGTGTCCGCCGTGTGCCCGCACGCCGGCGGCCCGCTCGCCGACGGGCTGATCGACCGGCGGCTCGTGGTCTGCCCGCTGCACCAGCACACCTTCGACCTCGGCACCGGGTGCTCCACCACCGGGCAGCCGCCACTCACGGTCTACCCGGTCTGTGTGGACGCCGACGACCAACTCGTACTGGTCCGGCCGGCGGCTGCGTTCACCTCTACCTCTGGGCGATGTACCGGATAACGTGCGCGAGTGGCGCACCGTCCCGGGGAGCGAATCGCCTGTTCGGGCACTGCCGCCATCCACCGTTCCGATGTCGGTGAACGGCGGACGCGTAGGACTTAACCGGCGGCAAGCATCGGCCATCCTTTGGGCCGGGGGCGAGAAGGATGATTCGTTTTCTTCGGGCTTGGGCTCGGGCGCCGGGTATGGTCAACTTTGCGGGTGAGCGCTGCTCTGGGGAGCCTAATCGCCGTCCTGGGGACCCTGCTGGGGTCTTTCAGCACCTACCTGTTCCAACAGCGGACCGCCATACGGGCTGAGGCGGTCGCGCGCGAGGAGCGGCTACGCCAGGAACATCTGGCCGCCTACAGCGAGTTCGCCAGCGCGGTGACCGAGCTCAAGCGCGCTGTCGTCGGGGTCCCGGTAGTAATGGCGGTGAATCCAACGATGTTGCTGCTGACCTGCGGAGACTCTTTGGGAAACATGATCGCGGAACGATGGGCAGCTCTATCGATGCAGGTCAGACCCATATTCGTTGGATTTTCCGCCATTACTACCGGGACCCCCTCCCTGAACGACGATGCACGACGTGATCGCGGCACTCGATTCTGACGCGCCCACCGCGGTGATCGGACGGGCGCG
>NZ_JBPXMD010000068.1:0-20660 GCF_051918855.1 Streptosporangium sp. H16 | reverse complement strand
ACCGCCGAGGTCTCCAGCAGCTCAACCCCCATCCCCAGCCACTGCGACCCCTGACCGGGAAAGACGAACACCGTCTTGCCCGTGGTCCCCGCCGTTCCCTCGACGGCGCCCGACACCGTGCCGGAGGCGAACCGCTCCAGGGTCGCCGTCAGCTCGGCCCGGTCCCCCACCACCACGGCCCGGCGCTCGAAGGCCGACCGCGACACCGCCAGCGAGTGCGCCACGTCGGCCAGGCCCAGCTCGCCGCGCTCGGTCGTCCACGCCGCCAGCCGCCCGGCCTGTGCCCGGAGCGCCTCGCTCGTCTTCGCCGACAGCACCCACGGCGCCACCGGAACCGCCGGCACCTCTGCGGGCGCCTCGGCCTCGACCGCCTCCTGGGCGGGGGCCTCCTCGATGATCACGTGCGCGTTGGTGCCGCTCATGCCGAACGAGGACACGCCCGCCCTGCGCGGTTCCGCGCCGGCCGGCCAGGGACGGGCCTCCGTCAGGAGCTCCACGTCGCCCGCCGTCCAGTCGATCTGCTCGGAGGGCTCCTCGGCGTGCAGGGTGGCGGGCATGACGCCGTTGCGCAGGGCCATCACCATCTTGATGACCCCGGCCGCGCCCGCGGCGGCCTGGGCGTGACCGATGTTCGACTTCACCGAGCCGAGCCACAGCGGCCGGTCCTCGGGCCGGTCCTGGCCGTACGTGGCCAGGATGGCCTGCGCCTCGATCGGGTCGCCGAGCGCGGTGCCGGTGCCGTGCGCCTCGACGACGTCGACCTGGACGGGCGCGAGCCTCGCGTCGGCCAGCGCCTGGCGGATCACCCGCTGCTGCGAGGGACCGTTCGGCGCGGTGAGGCCGTTGCTCGCGCCGTCCTGGTTGATCGCCGACCCGCGGATCACCGCAAGGACGGGGTGGCCGTTGCGGCGCGCGTCCGACAGCCGCTCGACCAGGAGCACTCCGGCGCCCTCGGCGAGCGCCATGCCGTCGGCGGCGTTGGAGAACGCCTTGGAACGCCCGTCCTTCGCCAGCGCGCGCACCCGGCTGAAGCCGAGGAAGGTGCCGGGGGTCGCCAGCACGGTCACCGCTCCGGCCAGCGCCATCGTGCAGTCGCCGTTGCGCAGCGCGCGCACCGCGAGATGGAGCGCGACCAGGGACGACGAGCAGGCGGTGTCGATGGTGACGGCCGGGCCCTCCAGCCCCAGGGTGTAGGAGATGCGGCCGGACACCACGCTGGTGGCGACGCCGGTCATCATGTAGCCCTGCAGCTCCGCCGGCGCATGCGTCATCATCGTCAGGAACTCGGGGCTGTTGGCGCCCACGAACACGCCGGTCCTGCTGCCGTGCAGGGTGGCCGGGTCGATGCCGGCCCGCTCGATCGCCTCCCACGAGGTCTCCAGCAGCAGCCGCTGCTGCGGGTCCATCGCGACGGCCTCGCGCGGGCTGATCCCGAAGAAGCCGGGATCGAACTCGGTGATGTCGTGCACGAACCCGCCCTCGGCGACGTACGAGGTGCCGAAGGCGTCGGGGTCGGGGTTGTAGAGCGCCTCCAGGTCCCAGCCGCGCCCCTCGGGGAAGTTCGAGATGGCGTCGGTCCTGCCGGCCACGACCCGCCACAGGTCCTCCGGGCTCTCGACCTCTCCCGGGTAGCGGCATCCGATGCCGACGATGGCGATGGGCTCGTGGTCCTTCTCCTCGGCCGCGTGCAGGCGCTTCTTGCTGTCGTGAAGCTCGGTCGTCACTCGCTTCAGGTACTCGACGAGCTGTGCTTCTGTTGCCATCTGCCTTCCTCTCTCGCTACTACGCCTGCTCAGGAGATGCCGAGCTCGTTGTCGATGAAGTTGAGAATCTCGTCCGCGGTCGCGTCGGCCAGCCGGCCGGCCACGTCCTCCTCCGCCGGTCCGGAGTCCGGCCGCCTCTCCTTCCAGGAGAAGAGCAGCTGCTCCAGCCGGGCCGTGATGTCCTCGGAGGTCGCGCACTCGGCCGCGACGACGGCCAGCCTGGCCTCGATCCGGTCGAGTTCGGCCAGGATCTGCTGGTCCGCGCTGTGCGCCGGTGGCGCGATCTCCTCCAGCAGGTGCCCGGCCAGCGCGGCGGGGTTGGGGTAGTCGAAGACCAGCGAGGCGGGGAGCCGCAGCCCGGTGGCGGTCTTGAGGCGGTTGCGCAGCTCCACCGCGGTCAGCGAGTCGAAGCCGATCTCCTTGAACGCCCGGCCGGGCTCCACCGTCTCGGACCCGGCGAAGCCGAGCACCGCGGCCACGTGGCTCCGCACCAGGTCCAGCAGCATCGGCGTCCGGTCGGCCTCGGGAAGGGCCGCCAGCCGGTCGGTGAGGGACTCGGTCTCCTGCGACTCGGCCGTCACGACGCGGCGGGCCGTGGTCCGCACCAGGCCGCGCAGCAGCGGGTGCCCGAAGCCGGCCGCCGCGCCCGCGCGCAGCGTGGCGAGGTCGAGCCGCATGGGCACGAGTGCCGCCTGGTCCGCGCCCATGGCCAGGTCGAACAGGTCGAGGCCCTGGTCCAGGTCGAGCGCGCCCATCCCGGACCTGTTCAGCCTGCCGATGTCGGCCTCGTCCAGGTGGCCGGTCATCCCGCTGCCGCTCTGCGGCGACCACAGGCCCCAGGCCAGCGACGTCGCCGCCTGCCCGCGTGCCCGGCGGTGCTGGGCGAGCGCGTCCAGGAAGGCGTTGGCCGCCGCGTAGTTGCCCTGGCCGGGGCTGCCGAACACGCCGGCCGCGCCCGAGTACAGCACGAACCGCGCCAGGTCGAGCCCGGCGGTGAGCTCGTGCAGGTTGACGGCCGCGGTGACCTTCGGCCGCAGCACGGCCTCGACGCGCTCCGGGGTGAGCGAGGAGATCATCCCGTCGTCCAGCACGCCCGCCGTGCTGAGGACGCCGGTCAGCGGGTGTTCGGCGGGGATCCCCGCGAGCAGCGCCGCCAGGGCGTCCCGGTCGGCCGCGTCGCACGCGACGATCCGTACGGTGGCGCCCAGCCCGGTCAGCTCCTCCTCCAGCGCGGCGGCGCCCGCGGCCTCGGGGCCGCGGCGGCCGGCCAGGACCAGGTGCCGCACGCCGTGCTCGGTGACCAGCCGCCTGGCCGCGAGCGCGCCGAGCGCGCCGGTGCCGCCGACGACGAGCACGGTGCCCTCGCCGTCGAGCTCGGCCGGCATCGTCAGCACGACCTTGCCGATGTGGCGGGCCTGGGCGACGTGCCGGAACGCGTCACCGGCCCGGCGGACGTCCCAGTCGCGGATCGGCGGCAGCCGGAGCGCGCCCTCCGCGAACAGCGCGACGACCGTGGCGAGGATCTCGCCGGTGCGCGCGGTGTCGAGCCGGGTGAGGTCGAAGTCCTGGTAGCGCGCGGGGAGCATCGCGGCCGGGTCCCGCACGTCCGTCTTGCCCATCTCGATGAACCGCCCGCCGGGGCGCAGCAGCCCGAGCGAGGCGTCGACGAACTCCCCGGCGAGGGAGTTGAGCACCACGTCCACCCCGGAGCCGAAGGCCCGCGCGAACTCCAGCGTCCGCGAGGAGGCGATCCGCTCGCGGGGCACGCCCAGCGCGTGCACCGCGTCCCACTTGCCCTCGCTGGCGGTGCCGTAGACCTCGGCCCCCAGGTGGTGGGCGAGCTGCACGGCGGCCGTCCCGACGCCGCCTGCGGCGGCGTGCACCAGCAGCGACTCGCCGGCGCGGAGCTCGGCCAGGTCCACGAGCGCGTGGTAGGCGGTGACGAAGGCGATCGGCACGGACGCCGCCTCGGCGAACGTCCACCCGTCGGGGATCCGGGCGAGCAGCCGGTGGTCGGTGACGGCGAGCCGGGCGAAGCCGTCGACGATGCCCATCACCCGGTCGCCGACCGCGAGCGTGGTGACGTCGTCGGCGACCTCGGTGACGACGCCCGCGCCCTCCCCGCCCATGGGGGCGTCGCCGGGGTACATGTCCAGGGCGATCAGCACGTCGCGGAAGTTCAGCCCCATCGCCCGGGTGGCGATCCTCACCTGGCCGGGGGCGAGCGGCGGGTTGTCCGCGGGCAGCAGCGCCAGGTTGTCGACCGTGCCGCGGCCGGTCACGTCCAGCCGCCAGTTCTCGGTCCCGGCGGGCGGGACCATGGCGCCGCCGCGCCCGGATCCGGCGCGGGCGAGTCTGGGCGTGTACGCCGTCCCCTCGCGGAGCGCGAGCTGGGTCTCCCCACCGGCCAGCACGGCCGGCAGCGCCCGGTAGGAGTCCGGGTGGCCGTCCAGGTCGAGCAGGATCAGCCGGTCCGGGTTCTCCGACTGCGCCGACCTGGCCAGCCCCCAGACGGCGGCGTTGCGCAGGTCCGCGACCTCGTCGTGGCCGGTCGCCGCGACGGCGCCGTGGGTGATGAGGACCAGCCGCGAGGACGGGAAGCGCTCCTCGGCCAGCCAGGTCCGCAGCAGGTCGAGCGCCTCGCAGGTACGGTCGGCGACGGCCGCGGCCAGCGCGCCCGCAGGGCCGCCGTCCAGTGACACGCACACCAGGTCGGGCACCTGCTCCGTCGCGAGGAGCGCGGCCAGGCTGTCGTGCCGCGCGGCGTCGATCCCGGCGCGGGACAGGTCGGCGGCGCTCTCGATGTCGCCGACGACGGCCCACCGCTGCCCGGCCGGCACCTCTCCGGCCGGGACGGGCGCCCAGTCGAGGGCGTAGAGCGAGTCGCGTGCCGTACCGGCGGCCGAAGCGGTGCCCGCGGCGGGCAGCGGGCGCAGCAGCAGGGCCGCCACGTCGGCGACCGGGGCGCCCGCCTGGTCGGTGACGGTGAGCGCCACGCGGCCGGCCTCCCGGATCGACAACCGGGCGCGGATCGAGGTGGCCCCGGTGGCGTGCAGCCGCACGCCGGTCCAGGCGAACGGCATCTGCGGCCCGGCCTGCGCGCCGGTCGCGTGCAGCGCGATCGAGTGCAGCGCCGCGTCGAGGAGCGCGGGGTGGAGGCCGAACCCGCCGGTGTCGGTGCCCTCCGGCAGGGCGACCTCGGCGAAGATCTCCTCGCCGCGCTGCCAGACGGCCTGCAGTCCCTGGAAGGTCGGGCCGTAGCCGAGACCGGCCTCGGCCAGCCAGCCGTACATGCCGGACACGTCGATGGCCTCGGCGCCCTCGGGCGGCCAGGCGGCGGTGTCCTGGACCGGTCGCTGCGCGGCGCCGGTCGCGAGGACGCCGACGGCGTGGCAGGTCCACGGGTCGTCGGACAGCCCGCGGTCGGGCCGCGCGTGGACGGCGAGCGTGCGCCGTCCCTCGTCGTCGGGCGCGCCGACGGCGAGCTGGAGCTGGACCGCGCCCCGCTCCGGCAGGGTGAGCGGCGCCTGGATGGTGAGCTCGTCGACGAGGTCGCAGCCGACCTCGTCACCGGCGCGCAGCGCGAGCTCGACGAAGGAGGTTCCCGGCAGGATCGCCTGCCCGTTGACCGCGTGGTCGGCGAGCCACGGGTGCGTCCTCAGCGACAGCCTGCCGGTGAGCAGGACGCCCTCCGCGCCGGCCAGCGACACGGCCGCGCCGAGCAGGGGGTGTCCGGCCGCGCCCAGGCCGGCGGCGCCGACGTCGCCGGGCTGGGCGGTGCGCTCCTCGAGCCAGAAGTGCTGGTGCTGGAAGGCGTAGGTGGGCAGGTCGACGATGCTCGGCCGGGCGGGGGCGATGGCCCGCTCCCAGTCGACGTCGCCGCCGCGCGCCCACAGCTCGGCCGCGCTGGACCACATCCGGCGCTGGCCGCCCTCGTTGCGCCGCAGGGTGCCGATGGCCGTGACGTCGTGGTCGGCCGCGTCCGCGGTCTCCTGGACGGCCATGGTCAGCACGGGGTGGGCACTGCACTCCACGAACACGCCGTGTCCCTGCTCCATCAGCGCGCGCACCGACGGCTCCAGCTGGACCGGCCGGCGCAGGTTGGTGTACCAGTACCCGGCGTCGAGCTCGGCGCCCTCGATCCAGCCGGCGGTCACGGTGGAGAAGAACGGGGTGTGGCCGGTACGCGGCGCGACCGGCGCCAGCAGCGTGGCGAGCTCGTCCTCGATCGCGGTGACGTGCGCGGAGTGCGAGGCGTAGTCCACCTCGATCCGCTTGGCCCGAACCCCGGCCGCCTCGCAGCCGGCGAGCAGCTCCTCCAGCGCGTCCACGTCGCCGGAGACGACCGTGGAGGCCGGGCCGTTGATCGCGGCGATCGACACCCGGTCGTCCCAGCGGCCCAGCCGCTCGGCCACCTCGGCCGACGGCAGCGCGACGGAGACCATCCCGCCCCGGCCGGCCAGCGCCACGATCGCCCGGCTGCGCAACGCCACCACCCGGGCGCCGTCCTCCAGCGACAGCGCGCCCGCGACCACCGCGGCGGCGATCTCACCTTGCGAGTGACCTATCACCGCCGCCGGTTCGACCCCGAGTGACTGCCACACCTGCGCGAGCGAGACCATCATCGCCCACAGCACCGGCTGGACCACGTCCACCCGGTCGAAGCCCGGCTGACCTTCCTCGGCTCGCAACACCCCGGTCAGCGACCAGTCCACGAACCCCGACAGCGCCGCCTCACACTCCGCCATCCGCGCCGCGAACACCGCGGAGGAGTCCAGCAGTTCGACACCCATGCCCGGCCACTGCGACCCCTGACCGGGAAAGACGAACACCGTCTTGCCGCCCGAGCCGGGCGTGCCCTCGACCACCCCGGTGACGGCGGCGCCGTCCGCGAGCCCGTGCAGCCCGGCGAGCAGTTCGTCGCGGTCCGTGCCCACGACCACCGCGCGGTGGTCGAACGCGGACCTGGAGACGGCCAGCGAGTGGGCCACGTCCTCCGGGCGCGCCTCGGATCCGGCGACCGCCCGCGCCAGCCGTCCGGCCTGGTCGCGCAGGGCCTGGGCGTTCCGCCCCGACAGCACCCACGGCACCGCGGGCAGCTTGGAAGGCGCGTCCGGTGCTTCGTTCTCCTGGGCCGGAGCCTCCTCCAGCACCACGTGCGCGTTCGTGCCGCTGATGCCGAACGACGAGACGGCGGCGCGGCGCTCGCGCCCGCTGTCCGGCCAGGTGACGGCCTCGGTCAGCAGTTCCACGCTGCCGGCCGACCAGTCCACGTGCGGGCTCGGCTCGTCCACGTGCAGCGTCTTCGGCAGCACGCCGTGCCGCAGGGCCATCACCATCTTGATGACCCCGGCCACGCCGGCCGCCGACTGGGTGTGGCCGATGTTCGACTTCACCGAGCCGAGCCAGAGCGGCCGGTCCTCGGGCCGGTCCTGGCCGTAGGTGGCGAGCAGCGCCTGCGCCTCGATCGGGTCGCCGAGGGTGGTGCCCGTGCCGTGCGCCTCGACCGCGTCCACGTCCGCCGGCGACAGGCCCGCGTTGGCCAGCGCCTGGCGGATCACCCGTTGCTGCGAGGGACCGTTCGGCGCGGTGAGGCCGTTGCTCGCGCCGTCCTGGTTGATCGCCGACCCGCGGATCACCGCCAGGACGGGGTGGCCGTTGCGGCGCGCGTCCGACAGCCGCTCGACCAGGAGCATGCCGACGCCCTCCGACAGGCCGAAGCCGTCCGCCGAGCCGGCGAAGGACTTGCACCGGCCGTCCCTGGCGAGCGCGCCCTGCAGGCTGAAGCCGATGAAGCCGAGCGGGGTGCACATCACCGTGACACCACCCGCCAGGGCCAGGTCGCAGTCGCCGTTGCGCAGCGCCTGCACCGCCAGGTGCAGCGCCACCAGCGACGACGAGCACGCCGTGTCGACCGTGACCGCGGGCCCCTCGAACCCCATCGCGTACGCGACGCGGCCGGAGGCGATGCTGCTCAGCGTGCCGGTGACCAGGTGCCCGATGGACTCCAGCGGCACCTGGTCGGAGTGGCGGCCGTACTCCTCGTAGGCCGCGCCCACGAACACGCCGGTCCGGCTGCCGCGCAGCGAGCCGGGGTCGATGCGGCCGTGCTCGATCGCCTCCCAGGAGGCTTCGAGCAGCAGCCGCTGCTGCGGGTCCATCGCGAGGGCCTCACGCGGCGAGATCCCGAAGAACTCGGGGTCGAACTCGCCCGCGCCGAGCACGAAACCGCCGTCCTGCGTGTACGAGGCGAAGACCGCCTCCGGGCTTGGGTCGTAGATCCCCTCGACGTCCCAGCCCCGGTTGTCGGGCAGCCGGGAGATGGCGTCCCCGCCCTCGGCGACCAGCCGCCAGAGGTCGTCGGGGCCGTTCACCCCGCCCGGGGTGCGGCAGCTCATTCCGACGATCACGATCGGGTCGTCGGACACGTCGCCGTGAACCCTCCCGGCGGTCGCGACGTCCTCCTGCACGCCCAGGATCTCGGTCCTGGCCAGTTCCGCGAGCGCCTTCACGTTCGGGTAGTCGAAGACCACGGTGGCCGGCAGGCGGATGCCCAAGGCGAGGTTGAGCTTGCCGCGCAGCTCGACGGCCGTGACGGAGTCGAAGCCGAGGTCGCGGAAGGCCCGGTCGACGCCGACCTCCGACGGGTCCGCGTAGCCGAGCACGCCCGCCACCTCCTTGCGGACCTGGGCCACCAGGAGGCGGGTCTGGTCCTGCGGGCTGAGCCGGACCAGCTGGGCGCCCAGCTCGGACACCTCCCCGGCGCCCGCGCCGGTCTCGCCGCCGGTCTCGAGCACCGCGACGGCCTCGGGGACGCCCTCCAGCAGGGGGCGCCTGCGGGCGATGGCGAAGAGCGGGGCGAAACGCGGCCAGTCGATGTCCGCGATCACCAGGGTGGTCTCGTCGTCGTCCAGCGCCTGCCAGAGTCCCTCGACGGCCGTGAGCGGGTCCATGTAGCGGACGCCGCTCCTGCGGGCGTCGTCCTCGCCGAGCAGCGTGGTCATCCCGCCGCCCGCGGCGTCCCAGAAGCCCCAGGCGATCGCCGTCCCGGGAAGGCCTCGGGCGCGGCGGTGGGCGGCGAGCGCGTCGAGGTAGGCGTTGCCCGCGGCGTAGGCCCCGTTGTGGGAGCCGCCCCAGACACCGGCACCGGAGGAGAACAGCACGAAGGCGTCGAGCGGGCCGGCGAAGAGCTCGTCCAGGTGGGCCGCGCCGGTGATCTTGGCCTGGGTGGCCTCGGCCAGCTCGTCGCGGCCGAGGTCGAGCAACGGCTGGATGTGCGGGACTCCGGCGGTGTGGAAGACCGACCGGATGGTGTCGCCGCCCGCCTCGACCTCGTCGACCAGGGCGGCGAGCGCGGCGCGGTCGGCCACGTCGCATTTGGCGACCGTGACCCGCGCGCCCAGCCCTTCGAGTTCGGCCACGAGCTCCGTGACGCCGGGGGCGTCCGCGCCGCGCCTGCTGGTGAGGAGCAGGTGCTCGACGCCGCCGCGGGCGAGCCGGCGCGCCACGTGCGCGCCCAGGCCGCCGGTGCCTCCGGTGATCAGGGCGGTGCCGCGCGCCTGCCAGCGTCCGGCCGGGCCCGTCCGCCGCCTGGGCGCCCTGGTCAGCCTCCTGGTGAAGATCCCGGAGGCGCGGACGGCCAGCTGGTCCTCCTCCCCGGCTCCGGCGAGCACGCTCACCAGGCGGTTGAGGACGCGCGTGTCGAGGGTCTCCGGCAGGTCGACGGTGCCGCCCGGCCGGTCGGGGTGCTCCAGGGCGAGCACGCGGCCCAGGCCGGCCACCGCGCCCTGCTCGGGGTCGCGGACGAAGTCGACGCGACTCACGCTCTCGCCGCCGTCGGTGCCGATCCACAGCGGCGCGTTCAGGCCGTCCGTGGCCTGGGTTCGCGAGAGGGCCTGGATCAGCGAGAGGGTCAGGGCCAGGTCGCAGTACAGGGAGAGGACGCCCGCGGGCGCGGTGTCGCCGTACGGCAGCGCCTCGCCGCCGGGGTCGTCGCCCAGCCCGACCACCTCGGGCCTGGCTCCGTGCCGCTCGAGGGCCTCGGCGACGGAGAGCACCGAGGCGTCGGCGGCACGCGCCGCCGGGACCGCGATCAGCCAGGTGCCGGACAGCGCGGAGGGCCTGGCGTCCGGCAGGGTGACGGGTTCCCACGTCACGTGGTAGCGCCACGAGTCCAGCACGCCCTGCTCGCGCCTGCTGCGCCGCCAGGACGACAGCGCGGGCAGCACGGCGGCCAGCGGCGAGCCGTCCTCGATGTTCAGCGTCGCGGCGAGCGCGGCCACGTCCTCGCGCTCCACGGCCGACCAGAACTCGGGGTCGACGGCGTCGGCCGCCTGCTCGGGCGCGGCGCTTCCCGGCATGAACCAGAAGCGCTTGCGCTGGAAGGCGTAGGTGGGCAGGTCGACGCGCCGGGGGCAGGCGTCGGCGAAGTAGGTGTCCCAGCCGACGACGACGCCCCTGCCGTGCAGGTGGCCGAGGGCCTCGACGAGGGCTCGCGCCTCGTCGCGGTCCTTGCGCGCGGTCGGCACGAAGGCGACGGCGTCGTCGCCGTCGAGGATCTGCCTGGCCAGGCTGGTCAGGACGGCGTCGGGGCCGATCTCGACGAACACCGTGGCGCCGCCGGTGCGGGCGGTGGTGACGGCGTCGGAGAAGCGGACCGCCTGCCGTACGTGGTCCACCCAGTAGCCGGGGTCGGTCAGCTGTCCCGCCTGGGCGCGCCTGCCGGTGACGTCGGAGATGATCGGCACCGTCGGCTCGTGGTAGGTCAGCGACCGGGCGACCTGGCGGAACTCGGCCAGCATCGGCTCGATCAGCGGAGAGTGGAAGGCGTGCGAGACGCGCAGCCTGCGGGTGCGGGCGTTCACCAGGGAGGCGATCTCCTCCACCGCGGCCTCGCCACCGGAGATCACCACCGCCTCCGGGCCGTTGACCGCGGCGATGCCGACGTCACGCCCTTCCAGCAGCGGCAGCACCTCGGCCTCGGAGGCGGCGACGGCCAGCATCGCCCCGCCCTGCGGGAGTGCCTGCATCAGCCGGGCCCGCTCGGAGACCAGCGTGCAGGCGTCGGGCAGCGAGAGCACCCCGGCCACGTGGGCGGCGGCGATCTCGCCGACCGAGTGGCCGACCAGCACGTCCGGGGTGATGCCGAGCGAGGTGAGCAGGCGGTAGAGGGCGACCTCGAAGGCGAACAGCGCCGGCTGGGTCATCCCCGTCTCGGCCAGCACCTCTTCCGGACCGGAGAACATCGCCTCGCGCACGGGGTGCGGGAGCATCGGGTCCAGGACCTTGCAGACCTCCTCCAGCGCGTCGGCGAACACCGGGAACGCCGCCGCGAGGGACGCCCCCATGCCCACCCGCTGGCTGCCCTGGCCCGCGAACAGGAAGGCGAGCTGCCCGCCCGTCCCGGTTCCCGTGACGGTTCCGGGCAGGGTCGCGTTCTCCGCGAGGGCCTGGAGGCCGGCCAGGAGCTCGGCCCGGTCCGCTCCGACGATCACCGCGCGCCGGTCCAGCACGGCCCTGCCGGTCGCCAGGGACCAGCCGACGTCCTCGATCGGCAGGTCGTCGTGCGCGGCCGCCCACGTGTGGAGCCGGCCGGCCTGCGCCGCGAGCGCCTGCTCGTCCTTGGCGGAGACCACCCAGGGCACCAGCGGGAGCGGCAGCCTCTCGGGCTCGGCCTCGTCGGGCTTGACGGGCGTCTCCTCGATGATCATGTGGGCGTTGGTGCCGCTGAACCCGAAGGCCGAGACGGCCGCCCGCCGCGGCGCGTCGTGACGCTCCCAGGGGCGGGCCTCGGTGAGCAGCTCCACGGCGCCGGCCGACCAGTCCACGTGCTCGGTCGGCTCGTCCACGTGCAGCGTCTGGGGCAGCACGCCGTTCCGCAGGGCCATCACCATCTTGATGACGCCGCCGACGCCGGCGGCGGCCTGGGTGTGGCCGATGTTCGACTTCAGCGAGCCCAGCCAGAGCGGCCTGCCGGGGGCCCGGTCCTGGCCGTAGGCGGTGATGAGCGCCTGCGCCTCGATCGGGTCGCCCAGGGTGGTGCCGGTCCCGTGGCCCTCCACCGCGTCGACCTGCGAGGGCGACAGGCCCGCGTCGGCCAGCGCCTCCCTGATCACCCGGACCTGGGAGGGACCGTTCGGGGCCGACAGCCCGTTGCTGGCGCCGTCCTGGTTGACCGCGCTGCCGCGGATGACCGCGAGCACGTTGTGCCCGTTCGCCGTGGCGTCCGAGAGGCGTTCGAGCAGCAGCACGCCCACGCCCTCGCCCCAGCCGGTGCCGTTGGCCGCGCCGGCGAACGACTTGCACCTGCCGTCACTGGCCAGGCCCCGCTGCTGGGAGAACTCGATGAACGTGTTCGGGGTCGCCATCACCGTGACGCCGCCGGCCAGTGCCAGCGAGCACTCGCCCCTGCGCAGGGCGTGCACCGCCAGGTGCAGCGCGACCAGCGACGAGGAGCACGCCGTGTCGACGGAGACGGCCGGGCCCTCCAGGTCCAGGGCGTAGGCGACCCGGCCCGAGGTGACGCTGCCGAGCGCCTCCGCGCGGAAGTAGTCGTGGTACATGACCCCGGCGTAGACCCCGGTACGGCTGCCGCGGACCGACACCGGGTCGATGCCCGCGTGCTCGAAGGTCTCCCAGCACGTCTCCAGGAACAGCCGCTGCTGCGGGTCGGTCCCTATGGCCTCGCGCGGGGAGATCGAGAAGAATCCCGCGTCGAACTCGGCGGCGTCGTAGAGGAAGCCGCCGTGCCTGGAAGTGGTCGTGCCCGGGTTGTCCGGGTCGGGGTGGTAGAGGTCCTCGCGCCAGCCGCGGTCGGCGGGGAACTCGGAAATCCCGTCACCGCCCTCGGCGACCAGCTGCCACAGCTCCTCGGGCGAGGTGGCCCCGCCCGGGTAGCGGCAGCTCATTCCGATGATCGCGATGGGCTCGTGGTCGCGGCCCTCGATCTCGTGCAGCTGCCGACGAGTTTGCTGGAGGTCGGCTGTAACCCGCTTCAGGTAGTCCCTGAGCTTGTCTTCGTTTGCCATCTCGGGTATTCCTTCTCAGCAGAAGCGCACAGGTCAGGAGACTTCAAGCTCGTTGTCGATGAAGGCGAACATCTCGTCGTCGGTGGCCGTCTCGAATTGGTCGGCCGCGCCGAGGCCGTTGAGGCCCGTCAGGAAGTCCTTGAGGCGGGCGACCAGCCGGTTGCGGGCGACGCTCTCCTCCGCCAGCCCGGTCACGGTGTTCTCGATCTTTTCGATCTCGGCGAAGAGCCGCAGGATCTGCGCCTCCTCGTCCTCCGCCCCGTCGAAGTGGTCCACCAGATACTCGATCAGCTCGATCGAGGTGGGGTAGTCGAAGACCAGCGTGGCCGGCAGCCGGAGCCCGGTGACGGCACTGAGCCTGTTCCTGAACTCGACCGCGGTGAGGGAGTCGAAGCCCAGGTCCTGGAACTGGCGCTGGGGCTCGATCGCCGAGGCGTCGGCGAAGCCGAGGACCATGGCCGCCTGGCCGCGGACGAGGTCCGACAGTGCCGCCTGGCGCTCCGCGGGCTCCATCGCGGCCAGCCGTTCGGTGAGCCCGTGCAGGGCGCCCGCCCGGGGCATCGCCGTACGGGCCGTGGTCCTGGCCTGGACGAACCGGGCGGCGACCAGCGCCGGGAGGTCGTGGTTCAGGCCGGCGTCGAACAGGGCCAGCCCGTCCGCCACCGGCAGCGGCTTCAGGCCCATGCGCTCCATGCGGCGTATGTCGGCCTCGGTGAGGTCGTCCGCCATGCCCCCGCTCTCCCACAGGCCCCAGGCCAGCGAGGTGCCCGCCAGTCCCTGTGACCTGCGGTGCTCGGCCAGGGCGTCGAGGAAGGCGTTGGCCGCGGCGTAGTTGCTCTGGCCGGCCCCGCCGAGCACCCCGGAGAGGGAGGAGAAGAGGACGAACGCGGACAGGTCGAGATGCCGGGTGAGCTCGTGCAGGTGCCAGGCCGCGCCGGCCTTGGGCCGCATGACCCGTTCCAGCCGCTCGGGGGTGAGCGCGGTGATCACGCCGTCGTCGAGGACGCCGGCCGCGTGCACCACGCCGCTCAGCGGGTGCTGGACGGGGATGGCCGCGATCAGCTGCTCCAGCGCGTCCCGGTCACCGACGTCGCAGGCCGCGATCGTGACCGTGGCGCCCAGGTCGGTCAGTTCGGCCACCAGGTCGGTGACGCCTGGCGCCTGCTCGCCGCGCCGGCTGGCCAGCAGCAGATGCTTGACCTGGTAGGTGGCGGCCAGGTGTCTGGCCACCAGCGCGCCCAGGCCGCCGGTGCCTCCGGTGACCAGCACCGTGGACTCCGGCCCGAACTCCAGCCGCTCGTACTCCGGTACGGCCGCGCGTGCCAGGCGCGGCGACCACAGCGCGCCCGACCGGACCGCGACCTGCGCCTCGCCCGAGGCGAGGGCCTGACCGACCGTTCTCGGGTCCAGCGGCCCGGCCTCCGCGTCAAGCAGCACGAACCGGCCGGGCTGTTCCGCCTGCGCCGCCCGCACCAGACCCCAGACCGCGGCCTGCGCCGGGTCCACGTCCTCGACCTCGGCGACCGCCACCGCGCCCCGGGTCACGAGCACCAGCCGCGAGGAGGCGAACCGCTCCTCGGCCAGCCACTCCCGCACCAGGCCCAGCGCCTGGTGCACCCCGGCCGGGACCTCGACCAGCACGCACTCCGCGATCTCACCGTCCAGCGAATCGGCCGGCGAATCGGCGACCACCCACCCGGGCGCCTCCGCGGCGGCGGAAACGGCCGGAGCCGCACTCCACTCGAGCCGGTACAGGTTCTGCCCGACGGTGTTGCCCAGGCCGGCCGTGGACAGGGCCCGAAGCGTGAGCGCCTCGATGTCGGCCACGGGTGCACCGCTGCCGTCGGCGATGTTCAGCGTGATGCCGACGCTCCCGACGTTGGCGGTGGCGTTTCTTGTCGCTCTGACGCGCAGGGTGGTGGCGCCGACCGCGTGGACCGACACCCCGTTCCAGGCGAACGGCAGATACGGCCGCCCCGGCTCGGGAGCAGGCAGCAGATCACCCAGCGCGCTGGCGTGCAACGCCGCGTCCAGCAACGCCGGATGCACCCCGAACCGCGCCGCCTCCCCATGCGCCTGCTCAGGCAGGACGATCTCGGCCAATACCTCACCCGGTCGCACCCAGGCCCGCGCCAGCCCCTGGAAGACCGGCCCGTACTCCAGACCGATCTCGGCCAGACGCTCATACAAGTCATCCACGGCCACCGCCACCGCATCGGCCGGCGGCCACACCGCCACCTCGAAACCCGGCTCGGTCGTCTGCTCGGCGAGCTCACCTTGCGCGTGCAGCATCCAATTCTGCGCGTCATGGGCTCGCGAGTGGATCGCCACCGACCGCACCCCCGACTCCTGCACCGCGCCGACCAGCACCTGCACCCGCACGCCGCCCTCGTCCGCCAGCACCAGCGGAGCCTGCAACGTCAGCTCCCGCACCAGCGCACAACCCAGCTCCTCACCCGCCCGGCCCGCCAGCTCCACCAACGCCGTCCCCGGCACGATCACCGTCCCGTTGACCACGTGATCGGCCAGCCACGGCTGCGCGGCCACTGACAAGCGACCGCTGAAGACCACCGACTCACCACCGGCGACCTCCGTCACCGCACTCAGCAACGGATGATCGATCCCCTCCAGCCCGGCCGCGTCCATGTCCCCGGCCTCAGCTTGTGCCGCCACCCAGAACCGCTCGCGCTGGAAGGCGTAGGCCGGCAGGTCGACGTGCGCCGGTCGGGCGGGAGCGAAGAAGGTGTCCCAGTCGACGGTGACGCCGCGGACCTGCAGTTGCCCCAGGGCCCTGACCAACGTCCGGACCTCGTCGCGGTCCTTGCGAGCGGTCGCGACGAACGTTCCGTCCTGCACGCTCTGCTGGGCCAGCGCGGTCAGGGTGGTGTCCGGTCCGATCTCCACGAACACGTTGGCCTGGCAGGCGACGACCCCGTCGGCGAAGCGCACCGCCTCCCGCACGTGCCGCACCCAGTACGCCGGGTCGGTCAGCAACCCCGGCTCAGCGGGCCGGCCCGTCACGTTGGAGATGACCGGGATGGTCGGCTCGGCGAAGGTCAGGGCGGAGACGATCTGCTCGAATTCGGCGAGCATCGGCTCCATCAAGGGTGAGTGGAAAGCGTGTGAGACGCGCAGCCGTCGGGTGCGGGCACTCACCAGTGCGGCGATCTCCTCCACGGCGCTCTCGTCACCGGAGATCACCACGGCCTCCGGGCCGTTGACGGCGGCGATGCCGACGTCCTGGCGCCCCTCCAGCAGCGGGAGAATGTCCGCCTCGGGGGCGGCGATGGCCAGCATCGCCCCACCCTCCGGCAGCCCCTGCATCAGCCGGGCCCTTGCGGAGACGAGGGTGCAGGCATCGGGCAGCGAGAGCACCCCGGCCACGTGGGCGGCGGCGATCTCTCCCACCGAGTGACCCACCAGCACGTCCGGGGTCACTCCCAGCGAGGTGAGCAGACGATACAGAGCCACCTCGAAGGCGAACAGCGCCGGCTGGGTCATCCCCGTCTCGGCCAGCACACCATTGGGATCGGAGAACATCACCTGGCGCACGGGGTGCGGCAGCAGCGCGCAGACCTCGTCCAGCGCCTCGGCGAACACCGGGAACGCGGCGGCCAGCTCACGGCCCATCCCCACCCGCTGGCTGCCCTGACCGGCGAACAGCATCGCCATCCTGGCTCGCCCGCGCACCTGCCTGGCCTCGACCACCGACTCGCCCGGCTCGCCCTCGGCCAGCGCGGACAGCGCCTCCAGCAGCCCGGTACGGTCCGCGCCGACCACCGCCGCGCGCTGCTCCAGCAGCGCCCGGCCCGTCGCCAGCGACCAGCCGACATCCGCCACGTCCAGCTCCGGCCGCTTCAGCATCCAGGACCTGAGCTGCCTCGCCTGTGCCCGCAGCGCCGCCACCGACTTCCCGGAGAGCAGCCACGGGACGGCGGGCAGGGCCTCGCCCGGCTCCCTGTCCGGTTCGGCCGGAGACTCCTCCAGGACGACGTGCGCGTTCGTGCCGCTGATCCCGAAGGAGGAGACCGCGGCCCGGCGCGGGCGGTCCTCGATGTCCCAGGGACGGGCCTCGGTCAGCAGCTCCACCGCACCCGCCGACCAGTCCACATGCGGAGACGGTTCCTCGGCGTGCAGGGTCTGCGGCATGACGCCGTTGCGCAGCGCCATCACCATCTTGATCACACCGGCCACACCGGCGGCCGCCTGCGCGTGACCGATGTTCGACTTGATGGAGCCCAGCCACAGCGGCCGGTCCTCCGGACGGTCCTGACCGTAGGTGGCGATCAGCGCCTGGGCCTCGATCGGGTCGCCCAGCACCGTTCCCGTGCCGTGCGCCTCGACCACATCGACATCCGCGCTCGACAGACCGGCGTTGGCCAGCGCCTGGCGGATCACCCGCTGCTGCGAGGGACCGTTCGGCGCCGTCAGCCCGTTGCTCGCGCCGTCCTGGTTGACCGCACTGCCCCGCAGGACCGCGAGGACCTGGTGACCGTTGCGCCGCGCGTCCGACAGCCGCTCCACGAGCAGCATGCCCACGCCCTCCGAGAGGCCGACGCCGCCCTCCCCCTGGGCGAACGCCCGGCAACGGCCGTCCGGCGACAGGTTGCGCTGCCGGGCGAACTCGATGAACGTCCACGGGGTGGCCATCACCGTCACACCGCCCGCCAGAGCCAGGTCACAGTCGCCCGAGCGCAGTGCCTGCGCCGCCAGGTGCAGCGCGACCAGCGACGACGAGCACGCCGTGTCCACGGTCATCGCGGGTCCCTCGAACCCGAAGGTGTACGACACCCGGCCCGAGGCGACGCTGCCGGAGTTTCCGGTGCCGATCAGGCCCTCCAGCTCCTCCGGTACGGAGGAGAGCTGGCTCGCGTAGTCGTGGTACATCACACCGGCGAACACGCCCGTCCGGCTGCCGCGCAGCCCGTGCGGGTCGATTCCCGCACGCTCGATCGCCTGCCAGGAGCTCTCCAGCAGCAGTCGCTGCTGCGGGTCCATGGCGAGGGCCTCGCGCGGGCTGATCCCGAAGAAGCCGGGGTCGAACTCGGCGGCGTCGTACAGGAAGCCGCCGTGCCTGGCGTAGGAGGTGCCACGGTTGCCGGGGTCCGGGTCGTACAGCTTCTCCAGATCCCAGCCCCGGTCGGTGGGGAACTCACCCACCGCGTCGCCCGCCTGCGCCACGAGCCGCCACATGTCCTCCGGCGATTCGACCCCGCCGGGATAGCGGCAGGCCATGCCGACGATCGCGATGGGCTCGTCGTCTCCGGTCGAGACCCGCGACGTGACCGCGATCTCCCGCTTGCCGAGCAGTTCGCCGGACAGGAACGGGACGAGCGCCGCCTGGGTCGGATAGTCGAAGATCAGCGTGGCCGGCAGCCGCATGCCGGTGACCTGGCTGAGCCGGTTGCGGAACTCCACCGCCATCAGCGAGTCGAAGCCGAGCTCCTGGAAGGAGATGCCGTCGTCGAGCGCGGACGCGTCGGCGAATCCGAGGACCACGGCCAGCTGGTCGCGTACCAGGTCCTCCAGTACCGCCCGCTGCCCGGCCGGAGGCAGGCTCGCCAGCTGCTGCTTCAGGGTGGCCGCCGCCTCCGAGGCCGCCGTCACCACCCGCCTGGCGGGAGCGGCCACCAGGCCACGCAGCAGCGGTGGCAGCGAGTCCGCGTGAGTACTGAGGACCTTGAAGTTGAGCTGGGCCGGGAGCAGCGTGGCCCGTCCCGTGTCGAGTGCGGCGTCGAAGAGGGTCAGGCCGTCCTCGGCGGTCAGCGGGTCGACACCGGAGCGCGCGAGGCGCCGCAGGTCGGCTTCGTTCAGGTCGGCCAGCCCGCCGATCGCCCACAGGCCCCAGGCCAGCGAGGTGCCCGCCAGTCCCTGTGACCTGCGGTGCTCGGCCAGCGCGTCGAGGAAGGCGTTGGCAGCGGCGTAGTTGCCCTGCCCGGGACCGCCCAGCACCCCGGCCATCGAGGAGAACAGCACGAACGCCGACAGGTCCAGATGCTCGGTGAGCTCGTGCAGGTGCCAGGCCGCGTCCGCCTTGGGCCGCATGACCCCGTCCAGCCGCTCGGACGTCAGCGCGGTGATCACACCGTCGTCCAGGACGCCGGCCGCGTGCACCACACCGCTCAGCGGCTGATCGGCCGGAATGGCCGCGATCAGCTGCGCCAGCGCGTCACGGTCACCCACATCGCAGGCCGCGACCGTGACCGTGGCGCCCAGCTCGGCCAGCTCCGCCACCAGCTCGGCCGCCCCCGGCGCCTGCGCGCCACGCCGGCCGACCAGCAGCAGGTTCTTGACCTGGTAGGTGGCGGCCAGGTGTCTGGCGACCAGCGCGCCCAGGCCGCCGGTGCCTCCGGTGACCAGCACCGTGCCCTCCGGCCCGAACACCGGAGCACGATCCTCCTCCACCGGCGCCACCACCGTGCGCACCAGCCGCGGCGTCCACACCGCACCGGCCCGCACCGCGACCTGCGCCTCACCCGAGGCCAACGCCCGACCCACCGCGCCCTCATCGAGGGACTCGGTGTCCACGTCCAGCAACACGAACCGGCCCGGCTGCTCGGCCTGCGCCGCCCGCACCAGACCCCACACCGCCGCCTGCGCCGGATCCACATCCTCCGCCTGAGCGACCGCCACCGCGCCCCGCGTCACGAGCACCAGCCGCGAGGAGGCGAACCGCTCCTCGGCCAGCCACCCCTGCACCACACCCAACGCCTCATGCACCCCGGCCGACACCTCGACCAGCACACACTCCGCGACCTCACCATCCAGCGAACCGGCCGACGAATCGGCCACCACCCACCCGGGCACCCCCGCAGGAGCGGAAGCGGAACCGGCCGGAGCCACGCTCCACTCGACGTGGAACAGCTTGTTCCTGAGCCCGGTGGTGCGGGTGGCCTCCGGCCCGCCGATGGAGACCGGGCGTACGGCCAGCGACGCGACCGTCGCCACCGGCAGGCCCGCGGTGTCCGTCAGCTTGAGCGAGACCGCGCCCTGGGCGGTCAGCGAGATCCTGATACGGAGTTTCGTGGCTCCGGAGGCGTGCAGCGCCACCCCGCTCCAGGCGAACGGCAGGGAGGGCCGGCCGGGCTCGGAGTCGGTTACGAACTCACCGAGGGCGGTGGCGTGCAGGGCGACGTCGAACAGCGCCGGATGCAGCCCGAATCTGGCGGCGTCCCGTGCCATGTCCTCGGGCAGCGCCAGCTCGGCGAAGACCTCGTCGCCCTTGCGCCACGCGGCCCGCAGCCCGCGGAAGGCGGGGCCGTAGTCCAGGCCGATGGCGGCGAAGTTCTCGTACAGCCCTTCCATGCCGACGGCCTGCGCGCCCTCCGGGGGCCAGGTCTCCTCGGCTTCCGGCACGACCACGCCGACGCGGGCCAGTATGCCCGCGGCGTTCTGGGTCCAGGGCTCGTCCTGCGCTTCGTGCAAGCGGGAGTAGATCCCCAGCTGCCTACGTCCGTCCTCGTCGGGCGCGCCGACGGCCACCTGCAGCTGGACGGCTCCGCGCTCGGGCAGGAACAGCGGCGCCTGGAGCGTCAGCTCCTCCAGCAGGTCGCAGCCGACCTCGTCACCCGCCCGTACGGCCAGCTCCACGAGGCCGGTTCCCGGCAGGAGCACCTGCCCGTTGACCGCGTGGTCGGCCAGCCACGGGTGAGTGGCGATCGACACGCGTCCGGTGAGCACCGCCGCTCCGCTCTCCGCGAGCCCGGTGGACGCGCCCAGCAGCGGGTGCCCGGTCGCCCAGAGCCCGAGGCTCTCCGCGTCGCCCGCGCCGCCCGTCTCCAGCAGCCAGTAGCGCTGGTGCTGGAAGGCGTAGGTGGGCAGGTCGACGGTGCTGGGCCGGGCCGGGGCGATGGCCCGCTCCCAGTCGACC
>NZ_JBPXMD010000067.1:0-20710 GCF_051918855.1 Streptosporangium sp. H16 | reverse complement strand
TCCATCGGACCTCCGGGGATAGATGCTTATCGAAGTCATGCTCTGTCCATATTGACAGACGTCTATGAGTGCTCGGTGTGTGGGGCGGCTCATCGGCTCGCCCGTCATGGGCGGGCAGCCCGGAGGTCACAGCATCACCGGACATGCCGAAGGCCCCGCCCTGGGGGCGGGGCCTTCGGCTCAACGGGTGCGTACCGGTGTGCAGGTCGCCTCTCGGCGAGATGCGCAACGCGGCTCCAGCCGAACGGTGTTCCGCGAAGGCGATAGGTGAGGCCCGGGGACACTGGGCACACCGGCCACGAGAGGCACAACCACCACCGGCCGGCGGATGTTCCCGCGCCTTCGCCCCGGGGTCATCGCCCGACGACCGTGCTGCGCCGCTCCATCATGATCACATCGCGCCAGGTGTCGTGGTGGCGGCCGACGCGCTCGCGGGTGCCGACCACGCGGAAGCCGAGCGCCCGGTGCAGGGAGAGGCTGGCGGCGTTCTCCGGGAAGATCCCGGACTGGATCGTCCAGATCCCGGCGTCCTCGCTGGCGGCGACGAACGCGCTCAGCAGTGCCCGGCCGACCCCGTGAGCCTGGCAGCCGGGGTGGACGTAGACGCTGTGCTCGACGACTCCGGCGTACACCGGACGCGCCGACACCGGGGAGGCGGCCACCCAGCCGACGACCTCACCGGTGCCGGTGTCGGCGGCGACGTAGCGCAGATGCGCGAGCCTGCTCGCGGTGAAGCCCTCCCAGCTGGGGGCCGTCGTCTCGAAGCCGGCCTGGCCGCTTTCCAGTCCTGCCTGGTAGATGGCCAGCACCTGCTCGGCGTCGGTGTCGCGCATCGGCCGGATCTCCAGCCCTGGTGAGATCGCGGGCTTGACCGCCTGGACGATCGCCGAATGGACACCGTCGCCGTGATCGGCGGTCAGCGTGATCGAGGCGGCCACGAAACCGGTCTCCAGCAGCAGTTCGCGATACTCGGCGACGCCGAGCGAGCCGGCGACGCAGCCCACCCGAAGCTCGGCGGCCGCCCGCGGTTCAGGGGCGAGGGCGCCTTCGGTGACGACGTCGCTGATGCCGAGGCGTCCGCCGGGCCGCAGCACCCGGAAGGCCTCGGCCAGCACGGCCGCCTTGTCGCCGGAGAGGTTGATCACGCAGTTGGAGATGACGACGTCGACCGCGTGATCGGGCAGCGGGACGGCCTCGATGGTGCCGCACACGAACTCGGTGTTGGCCGCGCCCGCCTGCTCGGCGTTGCGCCGGGCCAGCTCCACCATGTCGGCGCTGGCGTCCAGGCCGTAGGCCTTTCCTGACGGCCCGACCCGGCGGGCCGACAGCAGGACGTCGATGCCGCCCCCGGAGCCGAGGTCGAGCACGATCTCACCCTCACGCAGCTCGGCGACGGCGACCGGGTCGCCACAGCCGAGGCTGGCCCGCAGCGCGCCCTCGGGCAGTCCCGCGGTGTCGTCGTAGCCGGCCGCGCCGAAGCGGCCCCGTTCGAAGGCGCCGGCGCCGCAGTCGGCGACGGTCTCACCGGCCAGCGCCGCGCGGGCCAGGCCGGAGTAGCGGTTGACGACCTCGTCGTGTGCCATGGCGTGCTCCTACTCGCAGGCGGGCGTCGCGGGAACGGGATTGCCCATCACCACGTCGGCGGCGGTGGGAAAGCAGCTCACGCAGGCCTCGTTGATCCGGTACAGGCTGGAGGTGCCGTGCCGCTCCACCAGGACGAACCGCACCTCGGACAGGATCTTCAGGTGGTGCGAGACCGTCGACTGGCCGATCCCCACGACGGCGACGATCTCCCCGACGCTCATCGGCTCGCGCCGCCGGGCCAGCAACGACACGATCTGGATGCGGGTGCCGTCGGCCAGCGCCCTGAACCAGCTCGCGTACTCCTCCGCCGCTTCGCGCTCCAGCGGCTCCAGCCTCTCATTCATCGAAAATCGACGATAATCGATGAATGCTGGAAGGGTAATGTTCTCCATTCCGCCTGGCCGCCATCCGGTGGCTCAGGCTCCGCCGTTGTCTTCGCATCGAGTACGAGATGCTCTCCCGAACGCCCGGTCGGCATGCGGCCATCACGCGGACTGTCTCGCCAGGCTCGCAATTAATTTCAATTGATACCGTATTAAATGAAAAGATAGCGGGTAATGTGCTTTCATGACCGCCGACGTTCCTCACGGAATCACCGCCTCGCGTGCGACCGACCGCCCCGGGGATGCCTCGCCTTTCACTCTCGGCTTGCTGCTGCGCCGGGCGCACTGGCGCGCGGCCGCGGTGATGACGGAGGCGCTTCGGCCACTCGGTATCGAGTTGCGGCACTTTGCCGCCCTGATCGTGCTGGTCGACCGCGGGGCCACGGTGCAGCGGGACCTGGCGGCGGCGACAGGGTCGGACAAGGCGGGAATCATGCGGGTCGTGGACGATCTGGAGCGCATGGGGCTGGCCGTGCGCAAGGCCGTTCCGGGGGACCGGCGGGCGCGGGCGGTGGAGATCACGCCCAAGGGCGTCGAGCTTTTCGACGCGGCCCATGTGGCGGCGGAGCCGCTGGCCGAACGTCTGGTCGCCGACCTGGGGCCCGGCGAGCCCGAGCAGCTGAGGGATCTTCTGACCCGGTTCGCCTATCCGCCGGGCGGTGAGGCGTAGGCCGGCCGCGCGCCGGTCGCCCGCCGCGCGGGCGGGGCGGCAGACGGCGGCGACGTTCGCGGCCGGTTCCCGTACGAGTTGTCTTCCTCACAACGTGCTCCCAGCCCACCAGATGGTATTGATTGATACCATCATGAATGATACGGTCTTAAGTGTACCGAAGCTGGGCACGTCGAGCGGAGGGGGAGGTGGCGATCGTGGACGTCTACGAGGCGGTCACGAGCCGACGGGCAGTGCGCGGATTCACCGACCAGCCCGTCCCGAGGGAGGTGCTGGAGCGCGTGCTGTCCGCCGCGGCCTGGGCGCCGTCCGGATCGAACCTCCAGCCGTGGCACGCCTACGTGCTGACCGGCGCGCGGCTGGCCGAACTCAAGAAGCGCGTCGGCGAGCGTGTGGCGGCAGGCACTCCCTGGGACGAGCGGGAGTACGAGATGTACCCGTCCGCGCTGAAGTCCCCGTACCGCGAGCGCCGATCCGCCTTCGGCGCGCAGCGCTACGGCGCACTCGGCATCTCGCACGATGACTGGGAGGCGCACCAGAGGGCCGCCGCCGCGAACTGGAGCTGCTTCGGTGCGCCCGCCGCCCTGTTCTGCTACATCGACCGCGACATGGGCCTGCCCCAGTGGGCCGACGCCGGCATGTATCTGCAGACCGTCATGCTGCTGCTCCGCGCCGAAGGGCTGCACAGCTGCCCGCAGATGGCGTGGTCGGTATATCGCAGGACCGTCGCGGAGGTCCTGTCGCCCCCGGACGGGCTCATCCTCTTCTGTGGCATGTCGATCGGGTTCGAGGACGTCACGGTGGGTCACGCCCGTACCGGCCGGGCGCCGCTCGAGGAGACGGTCACGTTCGTCGAGAGTTCGGCCATACGATCGCACGCGGCGTGAGCGGGGCGCCTCCCGCCCGGAGCGGCTGTCGCCGCTTCGCTTCCGGCCGGGCATCGCGCGGAAGCCGATCCACCGCCAGGCACCACATCACATCACAAGGAGAGACATGACCGGCCAGTTCCGCCTCGGCGGCGACCTGACGATCGACCGGCTCGGTTTCGGCGCCATGCGCCTGCCCCACGGCGGCCCGGGCGGACCCGCCCGCGACCCCGAGTCCGGCCGCGCCGTCCTGCGCCGTGCCGTTGAGCTCGGCGTCGACCACATCGACACCGCCGACTTCTATCGCAGCGAGAACGGCGCGGTGCACGCCAACACCCTGATCCGTGAGGCCCTGTTCCCGTACCCGGACACCCTGGTCATCGCCACCAAGGTCGGCCCGGTCTTCGGTCCCGGCGGGCCCGGCCAGGGCACCGCCGCCGATCTTCGGCCCCAGGTCGAGGCCAACCTCGAAAGCCTGGGCCTGGACCGCCTCGACCTGGTCTACCTGCGCATCGGCACGATGGAACCCCCGCACGGCGAGTCGCTCGCCGAACGCTTCGAGGCGCTCGCCGCGCTGCGCGAGGAGGGCCTGATCCGCCACCTGGGCATCAGCAACGTCGACGTCGGCCATCTCGCCGAGGCCCGCACGATCGCTCCCGTCGCGGCCGTCCAGAACAACTTCCACATCGCCAATCGTGACGAGACGGCTGTCCTGGAGGCCTGCACGCAGGCCCGCATCGCTTTCGTCCCGTTCTTCCCCCTCGGCGGCGGCAGGGCCGACATCAACGACCCCGGTTTGGTCAAGGTCGCCGAACGGTACGGCACGACCGTCCATCGGATCGCCCTGGCCTGGCTGCTGGCCCTGTCTCCGGTCACCCTGGCCATCCCGGGTACCGGTTCCGTGGCTCACCTGGAGGAGAACCTGGGCGCCCGGTCGATCACCCTCACCGAGGAGGACCTCGCCGACCTCGCCTGATCACAAAAGGGAGGCCCCTTCCACGCGGAGTGGCCCTTGGGCCGGCATGGCCGCTCCGGGCGGGTGCCGCCGCGAGCCTCCCGGGCAGTGACAGGGAAGGTGTCGGCTTCGGCATTCGGTGCGCGGTGGTTCACGACCGAGGGCCGAAACCTCTGGCGGCGCCGCCGGCTTCGTGCCATGGACCGCATTGTTGCTAGCCGGAGCAGCCGATCGGCTGCTTCGAAGGATTCACCGCGGGAGCGTTGAGCGATGTCACCCGTCGTGGTCGTGGTGCTGCTGCTGGCCGGGTTGTCCGAGGCCGCCGGGCGGATTCTGCCGCTGCTGGCGCGCCGGCCCCGCGTGTCGCGGTCGGTCGCGATCGAGTTGCTGCTGGTCGGTGCCGTGGTCGAGGGCGTGGTGTTCGCGCTGTGGCCGGTGAGCGCGTGGACCCTGGCCGAGCTGATGGGATCGGCGCCGCGATCGGGCGCGGCGGCGTTCGTCTGGACCCCCGGCCGGGCTGCCCCGCTGCTTCTCGCCGCGATCTTGGCGTTTCCCCTGCTCGGGCCGCTATTGCACCTGCTGCTTCTCACCGGGGTCGGGGCCGGCTTGGCCGGCCCGCTCGCCGCGGCCACCGGGCTGGGCTGGTGGGCCGCCGCGGGCTGTTTGGCCGTGGCCGGAGCCGGTCTGGGCGCCGCCGTCGAGGCCGTCCGGCGCCTGGTCGTGAAGATCAGCGCCACCGGGGTGCGGGAGGTGCTGACATGAGCGAGTTCCCTTTCCTGGTCGTGGTGCTGCTCGGGGTGTTCGGACTGGTCCTGCTCGCCGAGGCGCTGCTGGCCCGCTACGAGCTGATGGCCTACACCGCCGGCTGGCGCGCGGCCACCGTCGAGCTGCCCCCGGGCATGCCCTATGCGCGCGGCGCCGACCCCGGCCGCCCTCCGCGGGCCTACCTGGTCTATCTCGACGGGATCGGCAAGCGTCGCTTCCGTGACACCCGTGATGGGGGCCGGCTGGTCCAGGCGGTGATCGACGCGGCGCCGGAGCTGCGGGTGCTGGGTCAGGTGCAGCCCTACTCCCCGCTGGCCGACCCGCTGGTCAACCGGCCGGTGTGGGAGTGGCTGCGCCACCGGGTGGAGCTGGTGCTGTTCCTGCACAACGTGATGCAGATCTTCGTCGCCGCCGATCACCGCTACCGTCCCTTGTACAACCGGGCGGTGGGTGCCCAGATCGCCGGCCAGTTGCGGCTGGCCGGCTACCGGCCCGACAGCGCCATCCCGGTGGTGTTGCTCAGCTACAGCGGGGGCGCCCAGGTCGCCACCGGCGCGGTCGAGGAGTTGCGCACCCATCTGCGGGCCCCGTTGTTGCTGATCACGCTCGGCGGGTTCCACAACGGCGCCAACGATCTCACACACGCCCATCATCTGCATCAGCTCACCAGTGCCGGCGACTGGATCGAGCGCAGCGGTATGTGGATCTTTCCCCAGCGGTGGCGGGTGTGGTCCGGCAGCGGATGGAACCTGGCCCGCCGCGCCGGAAAGATCACCGTGCATCGGCTCGATCCGGCCACGCACGTGGGGCCGGGCAGCTACATCAGCCGCGAGGCGCGGCTGCCTGATGGCCGTAGCCACCTCGAGCGCACCACCGACACCGTGATCGCGCTCATCCGCGCCCACTACGCCGCCCACAGCGACAGATGATCCGTCGCCGGGTCGATCCTCCGATGAGCGTGCCGCCGACCCTGGCCGCGGTTCGCGCTGGTCGTGGTCGTCGTGGTCGTCGACACCGGCATCTCACACCTGTACCAGCAGGACGCCGTGGCCGTCGCCGCTCGGACGGTGACCGGCGACGACCGGGCCCCGGGGCACGCGGCACCCCGGGAAAGGTCCGTTATCGTGCCTCGCGTATCCCGAGGATGTACGTCGCGGTGAGCGCGACGGCACGGTCCTCGTCATGTGCCAGATCCGCGAGGGCACGTGACGCCGTGAGCCCCGGGATGTCCGCGAGCGCCTGGGTCAGCCGCCGGCGTGCGGACGATTCGACGGTGCCGTGGGCGAGGCGGTCGACGAGCCCGGCGGCGATCCGATCCGCCGACGCGGGACGACTCGCCAGCGCGCTCAGCGCGTCGGCCGCGTCGACGTCGTTCGTCCCCTCGACGACCATGTCGATGAGGGTCGGGACGGCCTCGGCCACTCCACGTACCCCGAGCGCCAGAGCCGCGTACCTGCGGACCACGATGTCGGGGTGCGCGAGGGCGTCCCGCAGCAGCGCGGTCGCCGCACCGTCCGGAATCTCGATGATGGACTGGACGGCACGTTTCCGCACCTCGGCCGCCGGCGAGCCGAGGCCCTCGGCCAGCAGCGCCAACCCGCCGTCGCCCAACTGCGCCAGAGCCCATCGAAGGGCTCCGGCGACGTTCGGGTCCGTCTCGCTCAGCGCCGCCTCGACCAGCGCCTCCACCGGCACCGGAACCTCCTCGACCGAGGACAGGGCCGCGCGCTGGCGCTTCCCGGCGCTCTTGGAGCCCAGCGCCTGCAGGAGCGCGACGGTCTGGAGGACGTCCTCCCAGCCGGCCGGTTCCGCGGCACCGATCCGACGCAGTCGCGTGAGCAGCTCCGTCTCACCCGCGATGCGTTCTCGCGTCCGGCGGATGAGGTCGTCGACGAGCGCCGAGGGCGTGAAGCCGGGGTCGTCGAGCGCGCGCCCGACGTCACGCAGCGACAGTCCCAATGACCGCAGGCTCTCGATGTGGAAGATCCGCCGGATGTCCTCGCCGGAGTACTCCCGATAGCCGGCGCCGGTACGGCCCGTCGGCCGCACCAGGCCGAGCGAGTCGTAATGCCTGAGCATGCGGGCGCTGACCCCGGACCGTCGTGCCACATCGCCGATCAACACTGCCTGTCACTCCTCCTGGCCGGTCCCGCCCAGGGCCACGACGCGCTTCGCCTGCTCGATCGCGAACTCGAATCCGGCATCCGGGTCGCGCGACAGCCGTTCCGTGGCGGTCGCGTGCGCGCGCACCCGAGGGTCGGGATCCGTCGTCGCGGCGCGCAGAGCTGGCAGGATCACCTCACCGAGCGCGACCAGCGCCCGGCTGAGGCTCAGCTGCGTCTCACGCTCGCCGCGCCCGAGCTGTGTCGACAACACTACGGCCAGCTCGCGCTCCTCACCTTCGGGCACGAGCACGACCGCCGCCCGCCAGGCGCTCCGCGCCACCTCGTCGTCGGCGTCGGACAGCAGCGCCCGCGTGATCGCCGGCCACGCCCGCCGATCACCGATCTTGGACAGCGTGTGCAACGCCTGGCTTCGCGCCTGCGCACGCTCCGAGCGGACCTCGCCGAGAAGCGCCGGGACCGTCATCGACGCCGGGTGGCGGGTGAGGGCCCACGTGAGCATGTCGCGCACGTAGAACTCGGGTTCGACGGCGCATCGCTCGATGAGCTTGTCGACGAACCGCGGGTCGGGGGTCGTGCCGACCGCCAGCGCCGCTCGCAGCCGCACCGACGGGCGGCCGTCCTCCAGCCCCTGGAAAGCTCGGATCATGTCCGTGTCCTGTTTCGGCATGGTCATCGGGACCACCTCCTCGGCCCCAGTGAAGACCTTGTCACCGTGTCAAGGTCAAGCGGGGACACGCCGCGAGGTCACCGGGCACCCCCCGGACCACCGGGTTCGGTGCCTGCCGGGTCACGCCGGCGGGCGCGGACCCCGGCCGGCGGTCACCGGGGCCGTGCGTTTCACGCGACCGCCTGGGCGTCTCACGCGACCGCCTGGGCGGCGGCGCGGCCGGCCTGGCGGCCGGAGAACAGGCAGCCGCCGAGGAAGGTGCCCTCCAGGGCGTTGTAGCCGTGCACGCCGCCGCCGCCGAATCCGGCCGCCTCCCCGGCCGCGTACAGGCCGCTGACGGGTTCGCCGTCCACGCCGAGGACGCGGGAATCGAGGTCGGTCTGGATGCCGCCGAGGCTCTTGCGCGTCAGGACGTGGAGCTTGACCCCGATCAGCGGACCGGCCTGCGGGTCCAGGATGCGGTGCGGGGTGGCGGTGCGGCTGAGCCGGTCCCCGAGGAAGCGTCGCGAGTTGTGGATGCCCTGCACCTGGGCGTCCTTGCTGTAGGGATTGCCGACCTGCAGGTCGCGGGCCACGATCTGGCGGCGCAGCTCGCCGGCGTCGAGCAGCGGTTCGTCGGTCAGGCCGTTCATCCTCACCACCAGCTCGTCCAGCGTGGTGGCGACGACGAAGTCCGCGCCGTGCCGCTTGAAAGCCTCCACCGGAGCGGGTGCCCCCTTGCCGAAGACCCGGTTCCGCAGTACCGCCTTCCGGTCTCCGCCGGTGATGTCGGGGTTCTGCTCCGAGCCCGACAGCGCGAACTCCTTCTCGAGGATCTTCTGGGTGAGAACGAACCACGAGTGGTCGTATCCGGCGATGTCAGGGGTGGTGCGCAGATATTTGAGGGTGCCGAGGGTGTCGTAGCCGGGCAGGCACGGTTCCGGCAGGCGGCGGCCCAGCGCGTCGAACCACATCGACGACGGCCCCGGCAGGATCCGGATCGCGTGCCCGGGCCAGATGGGGTTCCAGTTGCGCACGCCTTCGGTGTAGTGCCACATCCGGTCCTGGTTGACGATCCGGGCCCCGGCCGCGGCGCTGATGGCCAGCATCCGCCCGTCCACGTGGGCCGGCACACCCGTGATCATGTTCTGTGGGGCGGTGCCCAGCCGCCGGGGCCAGTGACGGCGCACCAGGTCGTGATCGGCGCCGATCCCGCCGCTGGTGACGATGACCGCCTGCGCGGTCAACTCGAAGGAGCCCGTCACCTCGCGGCTGGAGGCCACCCCCCGCGGCGAGGGGTCGTCCATCAGGACACTCCCGCGCACCCCTGTGACGGCGCCGTCCCGGACGACGAGTTCGTCGACCCGGTGGCGGTGGTAGAACCTCAGCAGTCCCGCGTCGGCCGCCTGCTCGGCGCCGCGCACGAACGGGGCCACCACGCCCGTTCCCGTACCCCAGGCCACGTGGAAGCGGGGCACGGAGTTGCCGTGACCGTCGGCGCGCAGGCCACCGCGCTCCGCCCAGCCCACCACCGGCGTCAGCTTGATGCCCTGGGCGTCTATCCAGGACCGCTTCTCACCCGCGGCGAAGTCGACGTACGCGCGGGCCCAGCGCGCCGCCCAGACGTCCTCGTCCTCCAGGCGGTCGAACCCGGCACTCGCCTGCCAGTCGCTCCATGCCAGATCGAAGGAGTCCTTCACCCTCAGGCGGCGCTGCTCGGGCGAGTTCACGAGGAACAGCCCGCCGAACGACCAGTACGCCTGCCCTCCCAGGTTGGCGGCGCTCTCCTGGTCCACCAGCGCCACCTTTCGGCCCCGGCCGGTCAGCTGCTGCGCCGCGACCAGCCCGGCCAGACCCGCACCCACGATGATGACGTCCGCGTCCATGGCGGTACTCCCTTGCTCAAGCACCCCGTCGATCCCGTCCGGGGGCGTGTCGATGGTAAGGGGACCGGCCTGATCACTGCGCGGCGGCGGACCCGCACGGCGGGGGTGGACACATGAGGAACCTCGTGAACGGCTCTGACGGGCCGGCCGGGAATCGGGCGCCGCACCCGTGAACCGGCGCGGGAGCCGGGGAGCATCGACCCGGCGGCCGGGCCGCCCCGGGAGGTCGGGGTGATGATGCTGGTCAACGCCCCGGACCAGGCCACGGCCACCGCGATCACCAAGATCGCGAATCCGCTGATGCTCCATCTCCCGACCGCCGACATGGACTACCTGCCCAGCCTGGCCTTCGCCACCTCGCCGGCCGAGAGCGAGCGCGGTCCCGCCTACCAGTTCGTGCTCAACCACGTCGTGGACGTCGACGAGCCCACCGGCATGTTCCGCATCCCCGCCCTCGACGTCGTGAAGATCTCGTTCCCCCGGCCGGTGGCCCAGGGCAGCCTGCGCGATCGGGACATCCACGCGGGCCGGCACCACGTTCCCCTGGCGGCGCTCGTGCCCGGGTGAGAGCCCGCACGGGGGCGCCACGGCGAATCGGAGTCCGGCGGCCCGCCGCCGCCGGACCGTCCGCGTCACCTGGCGGCGGCGTCGAGCACGGACTTGAGAGACGCTTCGAGGATGTCCACGCCGGCGTGCAGTTCGTCCTCCCCGATGGTGAGAGGCGGGGCGATGCGGAAGATGCCGCCCATCCCGGGTAGCTGGACGATGTTCATGTGCAGGCCTCGTTCGAGGCAGGCCGAGGTGATCGCGTTGCCCAGCGCGTCGGCGGGCGCCTTGCTCTTCTTGTCCCTGACGAGCTCGATGCCCTGGAGCAAGCCACGGCCGCGAACGTCGCCGACGACCTCGTAGTCGTCGCGAAGCGTCAGCAGCCGGCCGGTGAGCTGATCGCCCAGCGTCGCGGCACGCCGGGTGAGGTCCTCGCGGACGATGACGTCAAGGACCGTCAGCGCGACGGCGGCCGCCAGGGGGTCGGAGACGTGGGTGGTGTAGAAGAGGAAACCCCGGTCGTGGCAGACCTGCTCGATCTCGGCGGTCGTGACGACGGCCGCCACCGGCAGCCCGGCTCCCAAGGTCTTCGACAACGTCAGGATGTCGGGCGCGACCCCGTCGCGCTCGAACGCGTACATCGCTCCGGTGCGGCCGAGACCGGTCTGCGCCTCGTCCAGGATGAGCAGCATCCCGCGTTCGTCGCACATCGCCTTGAGGCGACGCAGGTACCCGGGCGGCAGGTCGATGAGCCCGCCCGAGGACAGGATGGGCTCGATGAGGCAGGCGGCGAGACTCCCGGCGGACTGCCGGTCGACCAGGGCGAAGCCGTAGGCGAGCTCGGCCTCCCAGTCGTGTGACCCGTCGGAGGATCGGAACGGCGAACGATAGGCGTTCGGCGTGGGCAGCGCGAGGTTTCCCGGCATCGGGGGACCGTAGCCGCGCCGCCCGGCGGAGAAGGTCGCGGCGGCGGCCCCCTGGGTCATGCCGTGCCAGGAGCGGTCGAAGGAGACGATCTCGAAACGGCCGGTGGAGAGCTTGGCCATCTTGATCGCGGCCTCGTTCGCCTCGGCTCCCGTGGTGAGCAGCAACATCTTGCCCAGTGCCGGGGGCAGGGTCGCGGTGAGCCTGCGGGCGAGCTCCAGTACGGGAGCGCTGAGCATGCCGCTGAAGAGGTGGTCCAGCGACGCGACCGCGGACGAGACCGTCGCCACGATGTCCGGGTGCGCATGGCCGAGGATGGAACTCATCTGCCCCGAGGTGAAGTCGAGAATCGGCGTGCCCCGGCGATCGAAGACGTACGCGCCACGGGCGCGTTCGATGACCCGCGGGGTGAAACCTGCTCCGTAGCGGATCAGGAGACGGTCCGCCTCGTCCCAGAACGTCGTGTCCATCGCCAACCCTCTCTCACCACGCCCGAGACGACGCCGGACGTCCTGCTCGATGCCATCCTCCACCGCCGGCAAAGCTCGAAACAAGCAAACAAATGCGGCTCATCATTCGGCATTGCCTTACCTTTGGTGCCATGCTCAACCCGCAACGTCTCGCGATCCTGCGCGCGGTCCTGGCCGCCGGGTCGATCAACAAAGCGGCGCGGAACCTCGGCTACTCTCCCGCGACGATCAGCCAGCACATGACCACCCTGGCGAAGGAGACCGGGCTGGTCCTTTTCGAGAAGCAGGGGCGCGGCATCACCCCCACCGACGCCGCACGGCACCTGGCGGATCAGGCCCAGTCGCTCCTCGCCGACTTCGGACGCCTCGAACGAGTCGTCGCGGACCTCAGGGGCGGTCAGGCGCAGCATCTGGCGATCGCCTGTTTCGCCTCCGCGGCCGAGCGGTGGATCCCGGAGGTCGTGCGGACTGTTCGCCGCCACCAGCCGAACCTCACCGTCGAGATCAGCCTCAACGAGCCCGTCGACGGGCGCGGACGCCGGCGCCCGGACCTCGACATCCGGACCGAGCCCGCAGGCGGAGCCGGAGTGCACCTCGACGGCTACCGACGTCATGAACTCGTCGTCGAGGAGCTCGTCGCCGTGCTCCCCGGCGCCCACCCTCTCGCCGATGCCCGCGAACTCGCCCTCCGGGACCTCGAAGGTGAGCCCTGGATAGATCACGACATCTACGACAGCCCGATCGGACAGATCATCCTGACCGCCTGCCGGGCCGCCGGATTCACGCCGCGATATGCCGCCCGCCTGGACGATCACCGGGCGGCGCTGCGGCTGGTGGAGACGGGCATCGGCGTCACCGTCCTGCCGCGCCTGGCCGTCGCGGAGCTTCCCCGCGGAGTCGTCGCCAGGCCTGTGGTCCGCCCCGCCGTCCTGCGGCGCATCGTCGTCCACGCCCGCCAGGATCGACGCCGCGGCGACCTGGTCGCCCGCGCGGTGGCACAGCTTCGCGACAGCGCCCGGAAGGCGGAACCCGCGTAGCGCGGACGTCTCGTGCTTCGGGGTACGCCCGCGCGGCGGGGACCGGTTTCAGGAGCTGCGGTCCGCGAAGGGGCCGCCGGCGGTGAAGGCGAGCTTGGCGAAGCGCTCGCCGATGCGGCGGTGGGTGGCGGCGTCCGGATGGAGTTCGTCGGGCAGCGGCAGCTCGGCGGAGTCGGCCTCCCCGTAGAGGTCACGGCCGTCGAGGTAGTACAGGTTCGGGTCCTCGGCCGCCCGTTGCCCCACGATCCGGGCCAGCTCGTCCCGGATGACGCCCAGGGTCAGTTTCCCGCCCGCGCGCTCCGCCGGGTCGCCCGTGGCCCGGAACCGCAGTCGCCCGGCGGCGAGGTCGGTGAAGTCCGGGGCGCTGGGACCGGGTGTGTCCTCGTGGATGGTGCAGTGGATGGGCGAGACGACCAGCAGCGGTGTGCCGGGGTGGCCTTCGCGGATGGTGTCGAGGAAACCGTGGACGGCCGGGGTGAAGGCGCGCAGGCGCATCAGATCGGTGTTGACCAGGTTGATGCCGATCTTGAGGCTGATCAGGTCGGCGGGGGTGTCGCGCAGGACGCGGGCGGTGAACGGGTCGAGCAGGGCGCTGCCGCTCAGGCCCAGGTTGATCAGTTCCGCGTCGCCGAGGGAGGCGGCGAGGGCGGGCCAGGTGGTGGTGGGGCTCGCGGCGTCGGAGCCGTGACTGATCGAGCTGCCGTGGTGCAGCCACACCCTGCGGCCCCGGTCCGGTGCCGGCTCGATGGGGGCGTCGGCGCGCAGGGCGATGAGCTCGGTGGTCTCGTTGTACGGCAGCCAGATCTCGACGTCCTTCATCCGGTCGGGCAGGCCGGTGAAGCGGAGGGTGCCGGCCGGGCCGGGCCGGAGCTCGGTGGTCCCGGTGGTCATGTCCATGGTCAGGGTGTTACCGCCGGTCACACCGGCCTGGTCGGCCAGGCGGCCGTCGACGAGCAGGTCGTACACACCGTCCGGGCGGGGCGGAGCGCCGACGTAGACCCGTTTGGTGGGCAGCGTGTCCAGTTCGACGGCGGTGGCCCGGGTACGGAAGACCAGCCGTACCCCGGAGGGCTGGGACTCCGCCATGGCGAGTTGTCCGTCGGCGCACTGGGCGCGGGCACGGGCGGGCAGCCGGTGCGGCAGCACCCCGTGCGCGGTGTCCTGCAGGTCGAGCGCGCCGCGCAGAAGGTCCGCGGTGACGGGCGTGGTGATCCAGTCGGGCGTGGTGTTCATGGTCTCAGCCTGTTGATCGAAGTTTTCTGATTGTTCGGGGGTTTTGGATTCGCCGGTGCGCCGCACGGTCGGCGGCACTCGTTCGGCGTGGGAGCCCGGGTCAGGGCGCGGACCGGCGTGGGGGCCCGGGTCAGGGCGCGGGCCAGTTCCGCAGCAGGGCGTCGAGGGCGTCCAGGACCCGCGACCAGGTTTCCTGCGTGTCGGGCGCGCTGTGGCTGAACCCGCCCCCCATCTCCAGGCTGACGTAGCCGTGGAAGACGCTGCCCAGCAGTCGGACGGCGTGCGTCTGGTCAGGTTCCGTCAGGTCGTAGCCGCGCAGGATCGCCCGCGTCATCTGTGCGTGCCTGCCGCCGGCGCTTGCGGACGCCTCCTCCGGAGTCAGCCTCAGCTGGGTCGCGGCGTAGCGGCCGGGATGCTCCCGGGCGTAGTCGCGGTAGACGTTGGCGAAGGCGGCCAGAGCGTCCTTGCCGGCCCGCCCGGCCAGGGCGGCGGCGACCCGGTCGGCGAGCTCCTCCAGGGCGAACAGGGCGATCCTGGTCTTGAGCTCCTGGGAGTTCCTCAGGTGCGAGTACAGGCTCGCGACCTTGACATCGAACCGCCTGGCGAGTTCCGAGACGGTCACCTGGTCGAAGCCGGCCTCGTCGGCCAGTTCCGCCCCGGCCTGGGTCAGGCGTTCCGTGGTCAGTCCTGCGCGTGCCATGGCCTCCCTCTCATTCGGCAGTGTCGATTATGTATTTGCCTAATACCTTTAGGCAAATCGACCTCGCTTTTAGGGATCAGCCGCCGAGTGGCGCGCACGTTCGTGACGCCCTCGCGGACGGACCCGTGCGAGCGCCTCGGCGGACTACTCGGGCACGGGATCACCGCGTTCGCCGACCGGCTGAACAGGGCGTTCTTCGCGGTTACGGAGCCGCTGCCGGAGCCGAGGGGGGCGAAGGGACCGGTGGCCAGGCCGGGACTCGGGGCCCGGTCAGCGCCACGGCTCTTCGGGGGTGCCGGTTCGCCGGTTGTGGTGATCCAGCAGTTTGGACAGCAACCCGGTCAACCCCTGTCGCTCCTCGGGTGAGAGCGGAGCCAGCAGTTCGTCCTGGCATTCGGCCAGGCGCTTCTCCAGTCGCCGCAGCTGCCGCTTGCCCGCCGGGGTCAGCGAGATGATGTTGCGCCGCCGGTCGGAGGGGTCCGGGGCGCGCTCGACCAGTCCGTGATCGGCGAGTTCGTTGATCGTCGCGACCATGTCGCTGAGGTGGATGCCACTACGGCGGCCCAGTGCGGCCTGGCTGGCCGGGCCGGACTGCTCCAGTGTCGCCAGCAGGCGGTAGTGGTAACCGCGGGCGCCGACGGAGGAGAACCCGTCACCCACCAGGCGGTGCGCGTGGTTGGCGGTCTGGCCGAGCAGCCAGCTGGGCAGGTTCTCCCACGGGGTGGGGGTCTCCTCGGTCGGGTTCTCCATGTGACAAGCCTAGCGAGTCGTTCGGTGCACTAATGATTATGCTATCGTTCGTTGGGTAAACGTTAGCCAACCAAACATTTGGGCAGTGAATGAATTCCCCCGGAGTTGAGACCATGATCAAGCCGTTCCGCATCGACGTCCCCCAGGCCGACCTCGACGACCTGACCGACCGGCTCTCCCGCACCCGCTGGCCCAACGAGGTCGCTGACGCCGGGTGGGACTACGGCTTCCCGCTGGCGCGGCTGAAGGAGCTGGCCGAACACTGGCGCACCGGCTACGACTGGCGCGAGCACGAGGCCGAGCTCAACGAGCTCCCGCACTTCACCACCGAGATCGACGGCCAGAACATCCACTTCGTCCACGTCCGGTCCGCGAAGCCTGACGCGCTCGCGCTGATCCTCACCCACGGCTGGCCCGGCTCGTTTCTGGAGTTCCTCGACGTCATCGAGCCGCTGTCGCGCGATTTCCACCTGGTGATCCCGTCCATCCCGGGGTACGGCTTCTCCGGGCCGACCCACGAGCGCGGCTGGGATATCGTCCGGATCGCGCGGGCCTGGGCCGAGCTGATGGGCCGTCTCGGGTACGAGCGCTACGGCGCGCAGGGCGGCGACTTCGGCTCGGGCATCTCAACGGCGCTCGGCGCGGTCGCGCCCGAGCGGGTCGTCGGGGTGCACGTCAACTACCTGCCGACCCGCCCGGTCCCGGACGCCGACATCCAGCTGTCCGCAACGGATGAAGCTCGGCTGGACAAGGTCAGGCAGCTGATGGCGAACCGCCCGCCGTACCAGGCACTGCAGGCCGCCACCCCGCAGACCATCGGCTACGCGCTGACCGACTCGCCGGTCGGCCAGCTGGTCTGGATCGCCGAGCGCTTCGCGCACTGGACCGACCCTCGCTCGCAGATCAGTGACGATCGGATGCTCACCAACATCTCGCTGTACTGGCTGACCGCCACCGCGGCCTCCTCGGCGCGGCTGCACCACGATGCTCCGCGGGGGATCGAGCCGTGCCCGGTACCGGTTGGCGTGGCGGTGTTCGCGCACGACATCACGCAGTCGGTGCGACCGCTGGCCGAGCGGCTGTACGACATCAGGCACTGGTCGGAGTTCGAGCGCGGCGGCCACTTCGCCGCGATGGAGGTGCCGGACCTGCTCGCCGAGGACGTCCGGGACTTCTTCCTCACCCGCCTCAAGAACGACCACCGAGCCGCTACCCGCATCACCTCGATCGCCGTGACCGAGGCCCTTGACCGGGCACTCTAGGTCGCGCCACCACGCCTCGGCGCCGCTGACCAAGCGGATCCTGTTGCTCGGTGCCTGTCCGCGCGGTTGCTCGTAGGCGGCGGGCGGGGCGAACGGGCGGACACGCTCGACCGGCGGTCCCAGGCCACGCTCGACCGGCGGTCCCCGGCCGGCGAGTTCGCCGGTTTCATCGCAGGGTGAGCGGGGTCTCCGATTCGACGCGGGTCAGTTTTTCCGGGTTGCGGATGTAGTAGAGACCGGTGATGCGGGCGTCCTGGACACCGATCGCCATGACGCCGTCGATCTCGCCGTCCACGCGGACGAGGAGTGCCGGGTTGCCGTTGACCACGGTGAACTCACCGGTGGGCGCGACCTCGGCCTTACCGAGGCCGCCGACGATGAAGCGGGCCACCTTGTCGGCGCCGGTGATCGGCCGCGGCGCGGCCTGCCTGAGACCGCCGCCGTCGGCGATGAGGACGACCTCGGGGGCGAGCACGTCGAGGAGGCCCTGCAGGTCCCTGGTGTCGACCGCGCGCCGGAACGACTCCAGAGCCGCCTGGGTCTCACTCGGGGAGACCACCTCGCGAGGGCGGCGGGCATCGACGTGCCGGCGGGCGCGGTGCGCGATCTGGCGGACGGCCGCGGGATTCTTGCCGACGGCGGCCGCGATCTCGTCGTAGCCGACGTCGAAGACCTCGCGCAGCACGAAGACGGCGCGCTCGGTCGGCGACAGCGTCTCCAGGACGAGCATGAGCGCCATCGACACGCTCTCGGCGAGTTCGATGTCCTGGGCCACGTCCGGCGCGGTGAGCAGCGGTTCGGGCAGCCAGGAGCCGAAGTAGGCCTCCTTGCGGCGCCTCATGGCGCGCAGCCGGTCGAGCGACTGCCGGGTCGTGATCCGGACCAGGTAGGCGCGCCGGTCGCGCACCTGCCCCAGGTCGACCTTCATCCACCGCAGCCAGGTCTCCTGGAGGACGTCTTCGGCGTCGGCCGCCGAGCCGAGCATCTCGTAGGCGACGGTGAAGAGCAGGTTGCGGTGGGCGACGAACGCCTCGGTGGCCGAGTCCATCCCGCAGTCCACCCGGTCGCCACCGGCGAGAGGCTCGGCTGTGCCCGTCGTCGGCTCGCTGCGCTCGTTCATGGCCCGGCTCCTGCCTGTTCGCTCTCGACTCCTGCTCCACGCACAAGGCGCCGGCCCTCGCCGCTGTGTGACACCCATGATCGGTGGCGTACGTCACATAACCGCACTGTCACAAGGATCGGGCCGCCGCCCGCCTTCTCCCCCGCCTGCTTCGGAACAGGTCGTGCCGCGCGCCGGGCCCACCGACCTCATGGATACACCGCCGATTGAAGGTTCATCGCGGTGGGGGCGGTGTTTTCCGGCGAAAAGTTTACACCGGGTGTTCAACGATACCGTTGAAGGCATGGATATCAAGGACATGGCCCGGCCGCTCGACGGCGAGGGCGTCTCGGCGTTCCTGCGGTCGCTTCCCGCCAAGCCCCTGCTGCTCGGCCTGGGCGAGGCCAGGCACTTCGTGGGGGAGCTGGGCGAGTTGCGCAACGAGATCTTCCGGCATCTGGTCGAGCAGGAGGGTTACCGGTCGTTCGCCATCGAGAGCGACTGCCTCATGGGCCTCGTGGTCGACGACCACATCACGACGGGCGCGGGCACGCTCGACGACGTCATGGAACGCGGCTTCAGCCACAACTTCGGCACGTCCCCGGCCAACCGCGAGCTCGTGCGCTGGATGCGGGCGTACAACGAGGAGCATGACGAACAGCTCCGGTTCTTCGGGTTCGACGGCCCCCTGGAGTACTGGGCGGCGAGCCCGCGCCAGGCGCTCACCGCCCTGCACGACCTCCTCAACGGCCCGCTGCCCTGTACCAGGGAGACCCTCGAGACGCTGCTGGGCCCGGACGAGCGGTGGGCGAACGAGGCCGCGGCCATGGATCCGTCCCAGTCGATCGGCCAGTCCGCCGAAGCCCAGCGGCTGCGACTGATCGCCGACGACCTGGTGGCGCTGCTCGACACGCAGATGCCGCGGCTGGGCGCGCAGGACAGGGAACGGGCGGCACTGTACGGGCGCACCGCCACCGGCCTGCTTCGCTACCACCACTGGATGGCCGACGCGTCCCCTGCGCGGTGGACCCGGCTGTCGGCCCTGCGGGACGCGATGATGGCCGCCAACCTGCGTGCCGTCGCCGGGCGCGGCCCGGCCCTGGTCTTCGCCCACAACCTCCACCTGCAGCGGAACAAGAGCCTCATGCCGCTCGGCGACCAGATGCTGGAGTGGTGGAGCGCCGGGGCGATCACCGAAGCGTATCTGGGCGACCGGTACGCCTTCCTGGCCTCGGCCCTCGGTACGGTCGGCGATGACACCCCGTCCCCGGACACCGTCGAGGGCGTCCTGTCCGCGCTCCCGTGGGAGCACTCTCTCATCGACGCCCGCCGCCTGGCCGAGGCCGTCACGAAGCCCGTCCCGCGCGTCTCCCATGATTTCCGCTATTTCCCGCTGGACCCGGCCCAGCTCGACATGGTCGACGGCGTCGTCTTCCTCAAGCAGGCCATCAGGCTGGATTGACAGGCGCGTGCTTCGGCAGGGTGAGGATTTCGGCTCCGTCGTCGGTGATGGCGATCGTGTGCTCGCTGTGTGCCGTCCGGCAGCCTGTCGCGCTTCGGAGCGTCCAGCCGTCGGCGTCGGTGACGAGGTCGGCGGTGTCCGCCATGACCCACGGCTCCAGTGCGAGCAGTAGTCCGGGGCGCAGTTTGTACCCGCGGCCGGGCCGTCCGGTGTTCGAAACGTGCGGGCTCTGGTGCATCGTCGATCCGATGCCATGACCTCCGAACTCGGTGTTGATCCGGTACCCCGCCTCGCTGAGGACCGAGCCGATGGCATGGGAGATGTCACCGATGCGAGCCCCGGGTCCGGCGGCGGCTATCCCCGCGCTCAACGCGCGTTCGGTCGCGCTGATCATCGCGACGCTCTGCGGGGGCTTCGAGTCGCCCACGATGAAGCTGACGGCGGAGTCCGCGGCGACTCCGCCTTTGGAGACGGCGAGGTCGAGTGTGAGCAGATCACCGTCGGTGAGCGTGTAGTCGTAGGGCCGTCCGTGGAGCACGGCGTCGTTGACGGACGTGCAGATGTAGTGGCCGAACGGCCCGCGTCCGAAGGAGGGCTCGTAGTCGACGTAACAGGACTGCGCTCCAGCCTCGACGATCATGGCCTCGGCCCACCGGTTGATGTCCAGGAGGTTGGTGCCCACCGCGCTGCGGCTCTTCAGCGTCTGCAGGATGTCGGCGACCAGGGCGCCGGCCTCCTTCGCCCGGACCAGTTCGGTGGGGTTCAAGATCTCGATCATGCGGCGCCCTTCTCACGCAACCAATAACTATCCCGGCCATATTATCCCGGCACTGGGGCCTGTACGGACTTCGGATCTTCAAGCGGAGCGAATCCCGCTGATCTCAACCCGTACGGGCCTAGAATCGGAGCCATGGTCAGGTTGCCGCTCACACCCGCGGAGGTCGAGCGCGGACAGCGCCTCGGTGCACTGTTGCGTCGCGCCAGGGGGGAGCGCTCGATGCTCGAGACCGCGCTCGATGCGGGTGTCTCACCGGAGACCCTGCGGAAGATCGAGACGGGCCGCGTGGCGACCCCCGCCTTCCCGACCATCGCGGCGATCGCCGCGGTCCTCGGTCTTTCCCTCGACGCGGTGTGGGCCGAGATCAACCAGCCTGACGGCGGGGTCGAACCCACAGGACCAGGCCGCAGCGCACGTGAACGGTTGGCCTCGTAGGTCTCGAGCCCGCAACTGCCTCGCAGGGGTCGGCGAAAGAGGCGGGAGCCGCACGCTGTCAATCCCCTGAAATCGTGGAGACGGTTTATGCCACAGCGGTCCCCAGCAGGGCCGATGAGGCGTGTCTCTTCTC